>JAGWOZ010000022.1 GCA_028870715.1 Betaproteobacteria bacterium
ACTGCCGGGAGAGTTTTCCAAAAAAAGCCGCCGCTTGCACGTCGAAATCCTTGATAACCAAGCTGTTCGACAGCGCGGCCAACTCGGGCGGGCTGTTATGCACCTCCAAACCGCAACACAACTCAGCCCAAGTAATCGAGCTGACCCCAGCCACGCAGTTAGCGGTTTTGCACGAGCGGCTTGCCGGCACGACGGGTCCCATTGCGGTCGCGTTGCGCGAGTTCGTCGAGGCGGAACTTGGCCACCCATGCGCGCAGCTGGGACCGCGGCGAGGTCATCGAAGTCAAACAGCATGTGCAGGACTTGGTCGACTCCAAACGCGCCGCGCGCGCCCATCGCGACACCGATCGCCTGGTGAGCGCCTGGTGAGCGCCGCGCCCGCCTGCCGCGATCTGCTGCGTCAGGCCGCCGAACGCGGCGAGCCGCTCGGGCGCATGGCCCGCGCCCTGGGCGAGTTGCTCGACCCGTATGGCGCCGCCGAACTGCAGCGCGCCGCGCTCGACGCCTTGGGGCGCGGCGTTCCCCACGTCTCGGCGGTGCGCCTGGCGTTGGAGCGCCGCCGCCTGCAGCGCCACGATCCACCGCCCGTAGCCGTGCCGCTACCGCCGCAAGGAGGCCCAGGAGCGCACCACGGCATCCCGGCGCAAAACCCCGCGCGCCCAGCCATGAGCCCCGCACCTCAACCCTCGGGCATCACCCAGGGCTTGACCCTCTTGATCGACCCGCACTGGTCGCCCGAGCAGGCACTGGCCGTCGTCAAACTCCTCGACGACCTGCGCGCGCGCATCTGGGCGCACTACGAGCTCGCGCTGCAAGCCAGGCTCCGCGACGACCGCACCACCGCGCTCGACATCAACGGCGTCGACGACCCCCCGTTCTGACATCCTTCCAGTCGCCGTCCCGGACCACGACGCCGGGCTGTCTTCCTTCGCCCCGGCGCCGCCTCGCTTCCTCAAATCGCTCCCCGCCGTTCTCGCCGCCAAATAACGCCGCCAAATTTACGCGGATTCAGAACGCCGGCAACACTCCGGGCTTTCTCTGTAGCAGCGGGATGTAGTGCTGCCAGTCGTACCGGGTCTCGCCCGCGTTGCTCAGTCGCTCGTGGCGGGCCACGATGGCGTTATCCGCCACGATGGCGACGCTGCCCGGGTACAGCCGCGTGCTGCCCCTCCGCCCCACCCGTTCGCACGGCACCGAATAGCGGCAAGCGCGCCACCGACACCAGGCAGGTGCTGGAGACCCGCGCGGGTTTCTCGACGTAGCCATCGAACGGCACCGGCATGGGCATGAGGTGCGCGCGCTCGTGCTCCAGCATCTCGGCCACGCTGAACTGGGTGTGCTCGGGGTGGCGCACCTCGTCCCACAGCGCGCGGCAGCGCTCGCCCAGCCAGGCGTTGAGAGTTCGGTGAAGCTGCCGAACTTGATCTGGGCCGCGCAGGTCCAGATGCGTCGGCGCGCTGAACCGTTGCGGTGTCCATGGATATCCCAATACGGTTCAGATCAATTCCGGCTCTGCGACCCAGCTCGGATCGCGCTTGTCGACGAAAGCGGCGAAGCCCTCACTCGCCTCGACAGTTGCGCGCACACGTGCAATAGTTTGCGCGGTCACTTTCGAAGTGGCGTCGTCGACTGGCCGGATCGGCAGACTGCTAAACAATGACTTAATTTCGCGCAGCGCTGCAGGACCGCTCCGAAGTAAACCGCGCAAGATCTCGAGCAACGCACCATCGATTGCCTCGGGCGCGACGACCTGATGTGCCAGACCAATCGACAGCGCTTGTTGCGCCGACAGCACCCGGCAAGTTAGCGCCATTTCCATCGCCTGACGACGGCCTATCGCGTTAACTACATATGGGCCGACCACCGCTGGCAAGATGCCAAACTTGGCTTCGGTGAGCGCAAACCGAGCGTTGTCCGCAGCAAGCACGATGTCAGCCGCGCAGGCTAGTCCCATTCCACCTCCGTAGGCCACGCCTTGTACCACTGCGACCACTGGTTTTGGACAATAGGCGACAGCGCGCATCATGTTCGAGAACCGCCGGGCATCCTCGATGTTTTCAGTTCCGTCGGCCTGTGCTGCACGGCGCATCCAACCGATGTCAGCGCCCGCGCAGAAATGCTGACCCGCGCCACGCAGCACAACAGCACGCACCGTCTCATCCGTGCCGAGCGCCTCGAACGCCTTCGTCATTCGCGCAATCTGTGCTTCATCGAAGGCGTTGTGTACCTGCGTGCGGTTAAGAGTGACGACAGCTAGCCCGGACGCGCTTACCTGAACGCGAAGTTCAGTTGAATCGGTGTAAGCCTGCTGCTGCATCATGATTGCACTCCTTCTTTGCGACGCAACGCGATCAAGGGCTCAACTTGTGGCGCGCGCAGCGCGGGTCGACCCGCATCGAGCGCAGTTAGCGGTTGAACCTCACGTAGGCTGGCATGGCAGCGCCGAGCCAAATCCTGGTAGGTGCGAGTACCTTCAAGTTTCCAGGCGATCTCTTCCGGGCTCAATTCGCGGCGCAGCTTGGCGGGCATTCCAGCCACCAGCATGCGTGCGGGAACCACCATTCCCGCAGGCACAAAAGCGCAGGCTGCAACGATCGCCTGCACGCCGATCTCGGCGTCGTCCATGACGACGGCGTTCATCCCGACCATCGCATCGCGACGCACAATGCAGCTGTGCAACACAGCGCCATGGCCGATATGTCCATTGACTTCGACCACGGTGTCATGCCCGGGGAAACCGTGCATCACGCACCCGTCCTGGATGTTTGCGCCCTCGTGCAGCACGATGCGGCCAAAGTCGCCGCGCAGACTGGCGCAAGGGCCGACGTAGCAACCGGGACCGACCTGTACATCGCCTATCAAGACGGCGGAAGGGTGAACATAGGCGGTCGGATCGACGACTGGGATCACGCCCTCGATGGCATAGCTGGGCACTGTAGCGTCTCCTTAGGGTTTTTCCTGAGTTTAATTTGACTTGCATCAACGATTTTGCAAGCTTAGTATTGACCGACCGGTTGGTCAATACTGTTTGACTGCTCTGGTAAGCAGCCTACATGCCGCAATGCCACTTCCCCTATTTTTGTGATGAGTCACACCCAAACAGCTCTGCGCGTCGATCAGACCGAATCAGTGGTCCGCATCACCTTAGACCGCCCCGATGCTTTGAACGCGCTGAGTGGGGCGCTCATGGCCGAATTGCTGCACGCGCTTGACGCCGTCGCCTCGCGCGCTGCAGTGCGTTGCGTCGTGCTCACCGGCGCGGGGCGTGCGTTCTGCGTCGGACAAGATCTTCGTGATCCCGCGGTTGCTCCAGACGGCACGCCAAAAGATCTGGGTGCAGTGATCGAAACTGGCTACAAGCCGTTGGTGCTGCGATTACGGTCAATGCCTGTACCGACGCTTGCGGCGGTCAACGGTATCGCAGCTGGTGCAGGGGCGTCGTTAGCGCTGGCGTGCGATCTGGTGGTGGCGCGGCGCAGTGCGATCTTCGTCCAGGCGTTCTCCGGGATCGGATTGATTCCTGACAGCGGCGCGACCTGGGCACTGCCGCGACTGGTCGGCCGTGCACAAGCGGTGGGGCTGGCGATGCTAGGCGAAAAAATCAACGCCGAACGCGCCGAACAGATTGGACTGATCTGGTCTTCGGTTGAAGACGACATGTTTGATGATGCGGTGAGTCAGCTTTCCGATCGCTTGGCTGCATTGCCCTCGCGGGCTCTGGTGCGCGCAAGAGAGCTGATCGACGCAGGGTCTTGCAGCACTTTGGGGCAGGCGCTTGATGCTGAGGCTGCCGCACAGCGAGAGTTGGGTTTTGCTGCCGATTATGCCGAAGGCGTCGCCGCGTTCAAGCAAAAACGCCAGCCTCGGTTCACGGATCGATAAATGGATGCCATGATGACAGCACGATCTCGTGTTTGGGTTCTGGGAGCCGGCAGCATGGGCGCCGGAATTGCACAACTTGCCGCGCAGGCTGGCCATGCTGTGTGTCTATACGACACTCGAGCCCCTGCGCTCGAGCGCGCCCTCTCAGCAATCGCTGCCGATCTCGACGGAGCTGTTTCCCGCGGCAAATTATCCCCGGAACAGCGTCAAGCCATATTCGAGCGCATTCAGCCCACCAACGACATTGAATCCGGTCGGGGTAGCGGCATCGTGATCGAAGCGATCACTGAAGATCTCTCTGCGAAACAGGACATCCTAGGCAGCGTCCAAGCGTTCGTCGCCGACGATGCGCTGCTTCTGAGCAATACCTCGTCGCTATCGATCACGGCCATCGCCGCTGCGCTACACCGACCTCAGCGTGTCGCCGGATGGCATTTTTTCAATCCTGCGGTAAGGATGAAATTGGTCGAAATCATCCCTGGTTTGCAGACCGATTCTTCGGTGGTCGAAACTCTACGCACCCTGTCGCAGGAATGGGGAAAGACCCCAGTAGTCGCGCCAAACGGACCTGGCTTCATCGTCAACCGCGTCGCGCGCCCTTACTACGCCGAGGCGTGGCGGTTGCTGGCTGAGGGGGCCGCTCCCGCGGCTGCAATCGACGCGTTGTTGCGCCAGTGCGGTGGATTCGCCCTCGGACCATTCGAGCTAATGGATTTGATCGGCCACGACATCAACCTGGCTGTGACCGAGTCAGTGTTTCGCAGTACCGGATACGACTCGCGCTATGCACCGGCTCTGATGCAACAAGAACTGGTTCGCGCCGGGCGTCTCGGCCGTAAAAGCGGCAACGGTGTGTATCAATACCGGGATGGCGCAACTACCGTGCCAGAAGTCGAAACAACAAAGCCCGCCAATGTGCTTCCGATGGTGCGCTATGCCGCGGTGCTGAAGTCGCTCGTCCCTTTGGTCGACCGGCTGCGCCAAGCTGGAGTTGAGCTCGTCTTGGATCCGCTGCTACCGGAAGATGCTCTCGGTGTCGGTGCAGCCACGGTAGTGTTAACGGACGGGCGAATTGCCGCACAGCGTGCTGCGGAGGAGTCGTGCCCTTCTCTAATACTGCTCGACCTGGCACTTGACTTCGCAAGCACTCCGCTACTTGGAGCATGCGCAACAGACGCGGCGCGATCTGATCTCGCGGTGCTTGCCGCGGCGCTTGCAATGACTGGCTTGAAATTGATCGAACTGGCTGACGTTGCCGGGCTGGTCGTGGCGCGAATCGTCGCGACGCTGGTCAATGAAGCCGCCGATCTGGCGAGCTGGAACGCGGTGCGCGCTGCCGACATTGATCTCGCGATGAGGCTCGGCACGGCTTACCCGCGCGGCCCGCTGGTCTGGGGTCAGACTTTGGGCCCAGCGCGCGTACACGCACTGCTGCACAACCTATTCGATCACTATGGCGATTTTCGCTACCGGGCTGCGCCGCGACTGTCTGCTGCCCGCTGGACTGGAGCTTCTCTCGATGCCTGAACCGCAAGTCACTCCGAACGAAACTGTCAATCTGTCCGCGCAGGAACTCGCCGAGCGCGTGCGTGATCGTATGCACGAGAACGACTATGCAACGCGAGCGCTCTCCATCGCCATCGTCGAAGTCGGCCCTGGAACGTCGCGCGCCCGCATGACGGTGCGCCGAGACATGCTCAATGGCTTTGCCATCTGCCACGGCGGGTTGATCACCACTCTGGCCGATACTGCCTTTGCCTATGCCTGCAATGCCCATAACGAAGTCACCGTCGCCTCTGGACTGAGTGTGGACTTCCTGGCGCCAGCCAATGAAGGCGACGTACTCGATGCCGAATGCCATGAACAGTCGGCCAGAGGCCGCACTGGCATTTACGACGTCACTGTCAGCAATCAGCGCGGAGAACGCGTCGCCCTGTTCCGCGGCCGCTCTTATCGGCTGCGTGGCAAAACGGTAGTTGACGTCCACGACGACACCAACAAATGAGGAGACCATCATGCTGAGCCCTGTCGCCACAGCCGTTAAACCGGAACCGATCGAGACCGCCACCCGCGACGAGATCGCCTCGCTGCAACTCGACCGGCTGCGCTGGACGTTGCACCACGCCTACGAAAACGTACCGCATTACCGCCGCGCCTTCGATGCCAAGGGGGTGCATCCCGACGATCTGCATAGCCTTGAGGACCTGGCAAAGTTTCCTTTTACTGCCAAGTCTGACCTGCGCGACAACTATCCCTTTGGCATGTTCGCGGTTCCGCGCGAGCGCATTGTTCGAGTCCATGCCTCGTCCGGAACCACCGGCAAGCCGACCGTCGTCGGCTACACGCAGCGCGACATCGATACCTGGGCGAACCTGGTTGCCCGCTCAATCCGGGCCGCTGGCGGAAAACCAGGCGATATCGTCCATGTGGCCTATGGCTACGGGCTATTCACCGGGGGTATGGGGGCGCACTACGGCGCCGAGCGACTGGGATGTACCGTGGTGCCGATGTCGGGCGGTCAAACCGAGAAGCAGGTGCAGTTGATTCGCGACTTCCAGCCCGACATCATCATGGTCACCCCGAGCTATATGCAGGTGATCATTGAGGAGTTCGCGCGCCAGGGCTTGGACGCACGCGACTGTTCGCTGCGTATCGGCATTTTCGGCGCCGAACCATGGACTGAGGCGATGCGACGCGAAATCGAATCCAAGACCAGTCTGAAAGCGGTCGACATCTATGGCTTGAGCGAGGTGATGGGCCCGGGGGTCGCCTGCGAATGTGTCGAGACTCAGGACGGGCCAGTGATCTGGGAAGATCACTTCTATCCCGAGATCATCGACCCGATCACCGGCGCACCGCTGCCCGACGGCAGCGAGGGCGAGCTGGTGTTCACCACGCTGACCAAGGAAGGGCTACCGATCATTCGCTATCGCACGCGCGACCTCACCCGGCTGCTGCCGCCAACTGCGCGCGCCTTCCGCCGCATGGGCAAGATCGTTGGGCGCAGCGACGACATGCTCATCGTTCGCGGCGTCAACGTATTTCCGACCCAGATCGAGGAGATCGTGATCCAGCACGACAAGCTCTCGGGCCAATACCAAATTCACTTGAGCCGCGACGGCCATCTCGACAAAGTCGAGGTTCACTGCGAGCTCCAGCCCACGCTCGGCCATGTCAGCGACGCCGAGCGCCAGCAAATCGCCGACTGGCTGACGCACCGCATCAAAACCCTGGTCGGGATCAGCACTCGAGTTTGCGTGCTGCCGCCGGATTCGATCGAGCGGACCCTGGTCGGCAAGGCTCGGCGTGTCATCGACCATCGCCACAAAGGCGGCTAAACCGCTACGCACCGAGCGCCCATTGCTTCATCAAGGAGAACAGCATGTATACCCAAGCCATGGATCTAATACCTAAGGGAGACGGTAAGCCGTCCGTTCCGCTGTCGGCAACCGAGCAGCAATTGCTTGATCGATTCGAAGCACGGATCGACGACGGCGCTTTTGTCGAACCCAAAGACTGGATGCCCGATCATTACCGTCGGACGCTGGTGAGACAGATCAGCCAGCACGCACATTCCGAGATCGTCGGCATGTTGCCCGAGGGCAACTGGATCACGCGCGCACCCACCCTCAAGCGCAAAGCCATCTTGCTCGCCAAGGTGCAGGACGAAGGCGGCCACGGCCTTTACCTCTATGCCGCCGCAGAGACGCTGGGTGTGTCGCGTGACGAGCTGATCGATCAGTTGCACGCTGGCAAAGCCAAGTACAGCTCGATTTTCAACTACCCGACATTGAGCTGGGCCGACGTCGGTGTCATCGGCTGGCTGGTCGACGGAGCGGCGATCATGAACCAGGTGCCGCTGTGCCGCTGTTCATATGCACCATACGCGCGAGCGATGATCCGCATCTGCCGCGAGGAGAGTTTTCACCAGCGACAGGGCTATGACGCACTGCTGGTGATGATGCGCGACGGCACGCCGCGTCAGCGTGACATGGTGCAGGACGCAGTGAACCGCTGGTGGTGGCCGAGCCTGATGATGTTCGGCCCGCCTGACGAGGCCAGCAACCATTCGGAGCAGAGCATGCGTTGGGGCATCAAGCGCATTTCCAATGACGATCTGCGGCAGAAGTTCGTCGACGCCACGGTACAGCAAGCCAAAGTGCTCGGCGTTTCTCTGCCCGATCCTGAACTGCGCTGGAACGAAGCCCGCGAGCATTTCGACTTCGGTCCAATCGATTGGGATGAATTCTGGCGGGTGGTGGGCGGCGACGGACCGTGCAATCGAGAGCGGCTGGCTGATCGCGCTCAGGCTTGGGACGAAGGCGCATGGGTGCGCGAAGCGGCGCTGGCACATGCCGCGAAATCAACAACGCAGCGCAAGGCCGCTTGATCCTCCATTCTTTTCTACTAGGGGAAACTCAATGCATTCAACAGAAAAATCCGAAGCTGCCGATAGCCGCGACGAATGGCCTTTGTGGGAGGTGTTCGTGCGTAGCAAGGCCGGGCTCGACCACAAGCACAGCGGCAGCCTGCATGCGCCCGACGCCAAGCTGGCCATCGAAATGGCGCGCGACGTTTACACACGAAGGCAGGAAGGCACAAGCATCTGGGTGGTGCGCTCCGACCAGATCGTCGCCAGCGATCCAGGCGACAAGGGTATGTACTTCGATCCGATGGAAGACAAGGTGTACCGCCATCCGACGTTCTACAAGCTGCCCGATGAAGTCAACCATATGTGAGGCGCCCGCCATGCGAGATTCGATCACCGTCAGCACCGATCCCACGGTGCGCTACTTACTTCGATTGGCTGACACGTGCTTGATCCACGCCCAGCGACTGGGCGAATGGTGTGGTCACGCACCGATCATCGAGGAGGACATCGCGCTGACCAATATCGCACTTGACCTCATTGGGCAGGCACGTGGCATCCTCACTCGTGCGGGCCAACTCGGCGGGCAGCAGCTCGACGAGGATCAACTTGCCTTCTTGCGCGACGAGCGCGACTATCTCAACCCCACACTGGTTGAACTGCCGCGTGGCGACTTTGCCATCGCCACGGTGCGCAACCTGATGGTTGCCGCACTGCTCGAACCGCTATGGATGCGGCTGCAGGCATCAAGCGACGCCGAAGTCGCTGCAGTCGCGGGCAAAGCGGTCAAGGAGGCGCGCTACCACCATCGGCACGCTGCTGACTGGCTGGTGCGATTAGGTGACGGAACAGCCGAATCGCGTCGCCGTATCGAAACAGCGCTCGACCGGCTTTGGCCCTATTCGCGCGAACTGTTCGAGCCCGACGCAATCGACGAAGCCGCGTTTGCATCTGGCCTTGGGCCGCGCTGGGCCGATCTGCGAGAGCCGTGGATGGCCGCAATGCGCGACGCGATTGACAGCGCCGGGCTGGCGATCCCAGCAGAAAAAACCTTCCTCAGTACAGGTCGAATGGGCATCCACAGTGAACACATGGGCCACATGCTTGCTGAAATGCAGTACCTGCAACGCAGCTATCCCGGTGGGGTGTGGTAATGATGAGTGCGGCAACAGAACGCACGGCACGCGCCTGGGTCGTACTTGACGCTGTTCCCGATCCAGAGGTGCCGGTGCTCTCGGTGCGCGACCTTGGCATGGTTCGCGGGGTTGACCTGGCTGACGACGGCACGCTCGACGTGGTGCTCACCCCGACGTATTCCGGATGCCCGGCCACGGAGATGATCGAGCGAAGCGTGATCGAAGCGCTCGACGCAGCCGGACTCGGCCCCGTGCGGGTGACGCTGCGCCGCGCTCCAGCATGGACTACCGACTGGATCAGCGACGAGGGTCGACGCAAACTGCGCGAGTACGGCATTGCCCCGCCGACCCACGTCGTGGGAGAGACTGTGCCGATCCGTATCGTTCGTGGCGCCGCTGTCCCCGCTCCGTCTTGCCCGCGCTGCGGCAGCGCTGATACCGAGCAAATCTCGGCGTTCGGATCGACCGCATGCAAGGCACTGTGGCGGTGCCGTACCTGCGGCGAACCCTTCGACTATTTCAAGCCGATTTGAAAGAACCCCTTCATGGACACCCGCTTCTATCCGCTGCGCGTTCGCGCTGTCGAGCCCGACACCGACGAGGCGATGATCGTCAGCTTCGACGTGCCTGACGACCTCGCCGACCGCTTCGCCTTCACCCAGGGCCAGTACCTCAACCTGCGCGCGACCATCGACGGTGCCGAGGTGCGGCGTTCGTACTCGGTCTGCGCTGGTGTTGACGACGCCGTGTTGCGTATTGGCGTGCGCAAGGTTCGCGGCGGAGTGTTTTCGAACTGGATTGCAGAAAACCTGCATGAGGGCGACACCATCGACATCATGCCGCCGCAGGGCCGGTTCTATGTGCCGATCAATCCTGAGGAGAAACGCCATTACCTTGCGATTGCCGGAGGAAGCGGTATTACCCCAGTTCTATCGATTTTGAAAACTGTGCTCGGCCGCGAGCCGCAAAGTCGTTTCACCTTGATTTATGGCAACCGCAGCCTGCGCTCGACAATGTTCAAGGAGGAACTCGAGGATCTGAAGAACCGTTATTTATCGCGCCTCGAAATCCACCATGTGTTTTCTGAGGAGAATGCGCAGTCGCCTCTGCACCACGGACTGCTAGACCGCGAGCGCATCGGGCAGTTTCTGTCACTGGCGATCCGTCCGCAGACCATCGATCATGCTTTTGTCTGCGGCCCGCACCTGATGAACGACGGCGCAGAGGCTGCGCTACTAGCCGCCAACGTAGCGTCCGAACGTATCCATATCGAGCGCTTCAACCTGCCTCAGGGCAAGCCCGAAGCCGGGGCCGCTATGCACGAGATTCAATCTCGCGATGCTGCGCACAGTCGGGTCATGATCGTGCGTGACGGTCAGCGCCGCGAAATCGAGGTCCGCAAGGGCGATCCGAGCGTGCTCGACGTCGCGATCGCTGCAGGGATGGATCTGCCTTTCTCGTGCACTTCTGGGGTCTGCGGCACTTGTCGGGCCAGACTACTGTGCGGCGAAGTGCGGATGGACCGCAATTTCGCACTGGAGAAAGCCGACGTCGATGCGGGATTCATCCTGACCTGCCAGTCGCATCCATTGACCGAGCAGGTCGAGATTTCATTTGATGATCGTTGAAGTGATGCTGATACGCCCACTTCGATCACGGCTCAGCCGAGCATCGTTTTTTCGCTTCGGACGGCCTGACGCAGGCTGAAATCCATGGCTCGAGGACGCGCAGCCAATTACGACGACCAGCGTGCCGCCATTCTGGCGCATGCGGCGCGTCTGTTCGCACGGCAGGGATACGCCGCAACGTCGATGAATCAGGTGGCTGACGCCAGCGCCTTGTCGAAGGCGGCGCTGTATCACTACTTCCGCGACAAGTATGCACTGCTGACCCACATCGCAGAGGCGCACGTGAGGCGCTTGCTTGAGGTGACGTTGGAGGTTGAGACGCTATGCGACGAACCCAGGCGATTTTTAGAGGCGCTGATCGAACGTTTTGTGCGTGAATACGCAAGCGCGCAGGACGCGCACCGCGTACTGACCGAGGACGTGCGCTTCCTCGAACCTGTTGACCGGGATCGCATTCTCGGTATTGAGCGTGAGGTTGTCGGACATTTCGCCCGGGCGATCGCAGCAACTCGCCCCGAGCTTGAGCCTGCCTCGCTGGACAAGCCCTTGGCCATGTTGCTGTTCGGCATGATCAATTGGCTATTTACCTGGTTCAAACCGGGACAGCCGCTCGACTACCCCACTCTAGCCCCGTTGGTCGCCGACCTGTTTCTCAATGGCGTCAGCGGCCTGCACATCACACCTGTCATTCGACCCGAAGGAGAACAAACCCATGTCACATGAACGCCAAGCCTGGATCGTCGATGGAGTACGCACCCCGTTTGGCCGCTATGGCGGCGCGCTGGCTCCCGTTCGCGCTGACGACCTCGGTGCCATTCCCGTTCGCGCGTTGATCGGGCGACATGCTGGCATCGACTGGAGCACTGCAGACGAATTATTCTACGGCTGCGCTAACCAGGCCGGCGAGGACAACCGTAACGTCGCCCGCATGGTCGGGCTGCTCGCGGGCCTGCCGGTCGATGTTCCTGGCTGCACGGTGAATCGACTTTGCGCCTCTGGGTTGGAAGCCGTGGCGCAAGCGGCCCGCGCGATTCGCTGCGGCGAAGCGGATCTGGTCATCGCTGGCGGAGTCGAAAGCATGTCGCGTGCGCCATTCGTGATCGGCAAAGCGGAGACCGCTTATTCGCGCAGCGCGCGCATCGAGGACACGACGATCGGCTGGCGTTTCGTCAACCCGGCCATTCAGTCGCAGTACGGGATTGACTCGATGCCCGAGACTGCGGAGAACGTCGCCACCGAATTCAACATTTCCCGCGACGATCAGGATGCGTTCGCACTGCGCTCGCAGCAACGCTGTCTGGCGGCGCAGCAAGCTGGCTTTTTCGACGGCGAGATCGTGCCAGTTCAGGTGCCTCGCGCCAAGGGTGATCCGGTCGTCGTGACGCGCGACGAACACCCCCGTGGCGACACGACCATCGATGATCTGCGAAAACTTCGTGCGGTGATACGCCCCGGCGGCAGCGTCACCGCCGGTAATGCTTCGGGCGTCAACGACGGCGCGTGTGCGCTGCTGATCGCTTCTGACGATGCAGTGCGGCGCTGGGGGCTCACACCTCGGGCTCGTATCGTCGGCGCATGCAGCGCCGGGGTTGCGCCGCGCGTCATGGGCGTGGGCCCAGTTCCAGCGACTCGCAAGCTGCTCGACCGCATCGGTTGGTCGCTTGAGACGATCGACGCCATTGAGCTGAACGAGGCGTTCGCAGCGCAGTCGCTCGCCGTGCTGCGTCAACTCGGCCTTCCCGACGACGCGTCGCAAGTCAACCCCAACGGAGGCGCTATCGCGCTTGGTCATCCGCTTGGTGCGTCTGGTGCGCGATTGGCGCTAACAGCGCTGCGTCAGCTCGAACGCAACAACGGGCGTCGGGCTCTGGCCACGCTGTGCGTCGGCGTTGGCCAAGGTATGGCCCTGGCGCTCGAGCGTCCCTGACCCACCTGAACACGGCTTCTCAAACCAGCAAACCGACATGGAAACTCCCCTATTACAAAGCTATCTGGCCGGCGCCTGGATCGGCAACACCCCCGCGCAGATTCTGTGCGATGCCGCCACCGGTGCACCGGTGGCCTCCACGCACGCTGAGCGGCCTGATTTCGAGGCAGCCCTGGCCTACGGCCGCGGCCCCGGCGTGCGCGGCCTGCTCTCGCTTGACTTCCAGGAGCGAGCACAGCGACTCAAGTCGCTGGCGAAATTCCTCGGTGAGAACAAAGAACTGCTCTACCGCTGGTCGACCTGCTCCGGGGCCACCCGCGCCGACGGCTGGATTGACATTGATGGCGGGATAGGAACATTGTTCGCCTACGCCTCGATTGGCAGCAACGAATTACCTGGGGGTAACGTCATACACGAAGGGCCTCCGATTGCGTTGGGCAAGAAGGGACACTTCGTCGGCAGCCACATCCTGGTGCCAAGAGAAGGCGTGGCGGTTCACATTAACGCATTCAATTTCCCGGTTTGGGGTTTGCTCGAGAAGTTTGCACCGAGCTTTCTGGCCGGTATGCCTTGCATCGCCAAGCCGGCTACAAGCACTGCCTACCTCACCGAAGCGCTGGTGCGGCTGATGTTGCAATGGGGCGGACTGCCCGAAGGCAGCTTGCAACTGGTCATCGGCGCAACCGGCGATCTGCTCGACCGCCTAGACGGGCAGGACGCAGTGACCTTCACCGGCTCTGCGACGACCGCAGCGACGCTTCGCGCCAATACCAATCTGATCACTCGCGGCGTGCCGTTCAACGCCGAGGCAGATTCGCTCAACAGCGCTATCCTCGCGCCAGACGTGAACACCGAAGATGCCGAGTTCGATGTGTTCGCGGATGAGGTCGTTCGTGAGATGCGGGTCAAAGCCGGGCAGAAATGCACCGCGATTCGGCGCATCCTGGTGCCTCGCCGCCAGCTTGACGCCCTGCAGACGCGGCTGCGACAACGACTGTCTGCGCTGGTGGTAGGTGACCCCAGGCAGGCCGAAGTGCAGATGGGGCCGCTCGCCAGCAAAGCGCAGCAGGCTGACGTGCATTCGCGACTGGATATGCTGCGCCAAGTATGCAGTACGGTGTTCGACGGCGCCAACTTGCCTGCGATGCGCTCTGTAGAGACGGGTGACGGCGCCTTCGCCGCCCCGACGTTGCTGATGTGCGAGCAACCGCTGCAAGCCGAAGCCGTTCACGAGGTCGAGGTGTTCGGGCCGGTCGCCACGCTGTTGCCTTATGACGATATCGACGAGGCCTTGGCGCTAGCTGCCCGAGGACGCGGCAGTCTGGTGACTACCCTCGCTACGCGCGATCCTGCGATTGCCACCCATGCCGCACGCCGCGCAGCGGTCCATCATGGCCGCATCCTGGTGCTCGACGCCGAAGCGTCGATGGAATCGACCGGTCACGGCTCGCCGCTGCCCTATCTCAAGCACGGTGGCCCGGGGCGCGCAGGAGGCGGTGAGGAGCTTGGCGGAGTGCGCGCGGTCGTGCATTATCTACAGCGGGCAGCGATCCAGGGATCGCCGACCATGGTCGGCGCCGTGGTCGGCGAATACGTCCGCGGAGGTGAACGTATCGAGACCGAAGTGCACCCTTTCCGGCGGTATTTCGAGGAGCTGCGGATTGGCGAATCGCTGCTCACCCACCGACGCACCGTTAGCGAAGCGGATATCGTCGCTTTCGGCGGCATATCCGGAGACTACTTCTATATGCACTTCGACGCCGTCGCTGCGGCGCAGTCGCCCTTCGGCCAGCGCATCGCACACGGCTATTTCGTACTCTCAGCAGCGGCCGGACTGTTTGTCTCGCCGGCACCCGGCCCAGTGCTGGCGAACTACGGCCTAGACACGCTGCGCTTCGTCAAACCCGTACGCATCGGCGACACCATCCGCGCGCGGCTGACTTGTAAGCGCAAGATAGACCGCCGCAAGACTGACGCCCAGGGACGTGGCCAGGGGGTTGTTGCGTGGGATGTCGAGGTGCGCAACCAAGACGAAGAGCTGGTCGCGAGCTACGACATTCTCACGCTAGTCGCCAAGCGCGAGGGAAGCTGAGGAAGGCATGCCACGGCCCGCCACGAAAGCAACTTCAAACGCCCGGCTGCGGTGTCGGCGAACCAAGTCGGCGAGACAACATCTGCGCGAAGCTGCGCAGCATGATGGCCAATGGGCCATCCGGCCTTGTGTCGAACACCACGGTCGGGCCAATCAAGGTCAGGATCATTACTGCTCGACCGTTCACATCGAATACCGGCGCGGCCATGGCACTGATTCCAGCCAATATGGAATCGACGGCAAGGCTCACGCCACAGGCGCGAATTTGCGCCAATTCGGCCTCAAATTCCGGCGGCAAGATCTCTTTTTGTCTGGCATCCAGCACTTCGAGCACGCGTTCGCGGCTCTGGAATGCTGCGAACGCCTTGCCGGTGGCTGTGTTGAGCAGACTGGCGACGGTGCCCGGCTTCATGTGAACGTGAACCGCGCTGGGCGCCTCTTCGATGCGCACGATAGTCGGGCCGCGGTTACCCCACAACGCAATAGAGGCCGTGTGACCGGTCGACTGCGCGAGGTCGGCGAGCACCGGCGTAGCCAGCCGTACGGGGTCGTACTGCTGCAGGCTGATCAGCCCGAGCTGCAACGCCAGCGGCCCAAGCCCATAACGACCCGCGGCGTCCTGCTCGATCAACCCCAGCTTACCGAAACTCACCAGGTAGGGGTGCGCCTTGCCTGGCGCCATATCGGCTTCTTGCGCCAAGTCCTTGAGCGACAGCGGACGCCCGACATGCGCCAGCGCCAAAAGCAGCCGACCGCCAACTTCGACGCTCTGGATGCCACGAGGGCCGCGAATGGGGTTGTCGTCGGTGGGGAAAGAGGTCATGTTTAGGGTTTATTCCTATGCTAACTAATTAGTTATTGACTAAGCTGAATTCAGCAAATTCATTCAAATTTAACCGGACTCAATTGTCCATCCGGAGACTCCCCATGCAGCAAAAAACGTTTGCGTCGCAAGCTGATCTCGGCGACAAGAAGATCACATTCAGCCAGCTTTCCGAACATGCCTGGGCCTATACCGCCGAAGGTGACCCGAACACCGGTGTAGTGATCGGCGACGATGCGGTGCTGGTTGTCGATACGCAGGCCACACCGGCGATGGCGCAGGACGTGATCCGTCACATTCGCACCGTCACCGACAAGCCTATCCATTATGTCGTCCTGAGCCATTACCACGCCGTGCGTGTGCTCGGCGCCAGCGCTTACGGTGCAGAGCACATCATCGCCAGCGAAGAGACCCTGGCGCTGATCCGCGAACGCGGCGAACAAGATAAAGCGAGCGAAATCGGCCGCTTTCCTCGGCTGTTCCGCGATGTCGAATCGATTCCCGTCGGCCTGACTTGGCCCAACATCACCTTCCGCAGCGACATGACGCTCTGGCTAGGCAAGGTCGAAGTCTGCATCAGCCATCCCGGACGCGGACACACGGCAGGCGACACCATCGTGTGGCTCCCACAAGAGCGCACGTTGTTCTCCGGAGATCTGGTCGAGTTCAATGCCACTCCTTACGCCGGAGATGCCTACTTCCAGGACTGGCCGGGCACGCTCGACAAGCTCGCTGCGCTCGACCCCCTACAACTCGTCCCCGGGCGTGGCGAAGCCTTGCGGGGGCGCGAGCAGGTCCAGGCTGGACTGAATAGCACCCGCGAGTTTGTCCAAGAGCTGTTCCAGGCCGTACGGGGCGCAGCCGCTAGCGAGTCCGATTTGCGCCAAATCTATCGCGAGGTCTATGACCGGCTTGCGCCGCGCTACGGTAAATGGGTGATTTTCGACCACTGCATGCCGTTCGACGTCTCACGCGCTTATGACGAGGCCACCGCGTATCCCGATCCGCGTATCTGGACCGCCGAGCGCGATGTGCAGATGTGGAAGCAGCTTGAGGCCTGAGCGCCATGCTGTCCCATTACACATATCCACAGTATCCGAGCCGCCTGCCACCTGGCGTTGCGCCTGGAGTCGGCATAGCGCATGCGCCGCTTGTGGTGGTAGGCGCTGGGCCGATCGGGCTCGCAGCGGCGATCGATGCTGCGCAGCGCGGTCAGAACGTAGTGCTGTTAGACGAAGACGACACTGTGAGCCTAGGCTCACGCGGGCTGTGCTACGCCAAACGAACGCTTGAAATTTTCGACCGGCTCGGTGTTGGTGATGCCATAGTGGACAAGGGCGTTACCTGGAACACGGGTCGGGTGTTTCATGAAGATCACGAGGTTTATCACTTCGCTCTGCTCGACGCGCCAAGCTATCGTCGTCCCGGCATGGTCAATCTGCAGCAGTATTACCTTGAGCAATACTTGGTGGACCGGGTCGCAAAGTTACCGCAAGTGGCGTTGTGCTGGAGGAACAAAGTCATTGCCGCGCAGGCCGGCGCGGACGGTGTGACGCTGGACGTCGAAACGCCCGATGGCAGCTACCGACTTCAAGCAGACTGGCTGATCGTTGCCGACGGGGCGCGCAGCCCGGTACGCAAAATGCTCGGTTTCGACGCTGAAGGGCGCGTGTTTCAAGACCGCTTCCTGATTGCCGACGTGGCGATGCATGCCGACTTTCCTGCTGAGCGCTGGTTCTGGTTCGATCCACCGTTCCACCCTGGTCAATCGGTGCTGCTGCACCGCCAGGCAGACGACATCTGGCGCATCGACTTTCAACTTGGCTGGGACGCCGATCCCGAGGCAGAGAAGCGACCCGAGCAAGTAATACCGCGTATCCGCGCCATGCTCGATCACAAGGGCTACCACGACGTAAAGTTCTCACTTGAGTGGGTGAGCGTCTACACCTTCCAGTGCCGTCGCATGCCGCATTTCCGCCAGGGTCGAGCGCTGTTCGCCGGTGATGCGGCGCACCAGGTTTCGCCATTTGGCGCGCGCGGTGCCAATTCAGGTATTCAAGACATCGACAACTTGATCTGGAAGCTCGATCTCGTGATGCGCGGCAAAGCGCCGGCAGCGCTGCTCGACAGCTACGACGCCGAACGTACCGCCGCCGCCGACGAGAACATCCTGAATTCGACGCGATCGACCGATTTCATCACCCCCAAGTCGCCTGTGGCGCAACGCTACCGGGACGCGACGCTACAACTCGCGGCGCATTACCCGTTCGCCCGCGGGATGGTGAACTCGGGGAGATTGTCGACGCCCACGCATCTATGGAACTCTTCGCTGTGCACACTCGACACCGATCACTTCGACTGCCTGCTGCGACCGGGGTCGCCAATGGACGACGCGCCGATTGAGCGTGACGGTCAGCCCGGCTGGTTGTTGCAGGAATTGGGGGGTGACTTCACCCTGCTGCTGTTCACTGATCGCCCTGAGATGCTTGGCAGCGTGCTGACCGACTTAGATCCGCAGGGCTCAGGGCAGGTTTCGACGCGTTGGGTCGTTGTGTCCGAACAGCCCGGAACTCTGCCAGGCGCCGTCGTGCTCCACGATGTGCGGCATTTCGCCGCCGAACGCTACGACGCTAGAGAGGGCACCGTTTACCTCATCCGACCCGATCAACACATCGCCGCACGCTGGCGCCACCCCAATGCTGCACAGGTGCGCGCCGCACTCGCCCGGGCATGCGGACATTGAACCAAGCAAACCATGGAACTGATTCTGGAACCGCATTTCGTTGATGACCAGCAGCCCAGCCCTTACGGCTACATGGCCTCTGACGCGTTCTACGCCGAACTGCTGGACGCGCATGAGGGTTTGAGTGTTGAGCAAAGCGCTCTGCTCGATGCCAAACTCATCCTTTTGCTGGCTAATCACATCGGCAAACTGAGTGTGTTGCGCACGGCGTTACGCGCCGCACGATCTGAACAGATAGCGGCTACAACGCCGCAGATGGAATCCCGGAGCGCATAACCCCAGGACGAGGACGCCTTGCGAGACGTGTTGCAGTTCTCAGAATCTGCCACGTCAATCGCCAAGTGCGCTGACGACACTTATAGGAGACAACCATGAAGTATTCACGCATTATTTTGGCCGCGGCCATCTCGCTGGCAGCTACATCTGCTGCCTGGGCCGATATCAAGGTCGGCGTCGTGCTTTCGGAGACCGGCCCGGCGGCATCGCTTGGCATTCCTGAAAAAAAGACGGTCGAACTGTTCCCGAAAGATATCGCCGGACAGAAGATGGACTACATCTTCATGAACGATGGCTCCGACCCCACTTCCGCGGTCAAGGCTGCTAAGAAGCTTATCGACGAGGACAAAGTTGACGTCATTATCGGTTCATCGATCACGCCCAACTCGCTGGCGATGGTTGATGTCGTTGGCGGCGCCAAGGTGCCCAACATCTCGCTCGCAGCTGGACGCAACATCGTATTTCCGGTGGAAGGCAACCGCCTGTGGGTGTTCAACACGCCCCAAACCACCGGTCTGATGGCGCGCGCTGTGGTGAAGAATATGGCGCAAAACAAGTTCAAGACCGTCGCTTACATCGGCTTTGATGACGCATACGGTCAGGACTGGTACAACAACTTTGCCAAGGAATGCGAGGCGGCTGGCATCAAGATAGTTGCCAACGAAAGCTACAACCGCACGGCCACCTCTGTCACCGGACAAGCGCTGCACATCTTGACCGCCAAACCGCAGGCCGTGCTGATCGGCGCTTCCGGAACGCCGGCCGTGCTGCCTGAGCGCACGCTCAAACAAGTTGGATACAAAGGCCAGATTTACCAAACCCACGGCGTCGCCAATCCGGACTTTCTGCGCGTTTGCGGCAGCGACTGTAACGGCACCATCCTGCCTGTTTCTCCTGGCGTAGTCGCTGCGCAATTGCCGCCAGATAGTCCGATCAAGCAGTCAGCGATGCGCTACGCAGACGCCTACGACAAGGCCTACGGCAAGAACCAGTTGTCGCAGTTCAGTGCCAACGCCTGGGACGCGGGTACCTTGCTTGAGCATGCCATTCCCATCGCACTGAAAAAGGCCCAGCCCAGCGATGTGGTCGCATTCCGCGCCGCTTTGCGCGATGCAATCGAAGGGTTAAAGAACGTGGCTGGAGCAGATGGCATCTACAACATGAGCCCGACTGATCACAATGGCCTCGACGACCGTGCCGTCGCAATGGTGCGAATCGAGAATGGCGCTTGGAAAATGCTGAAATAACGACGGCCAATAGGAGACGATCATGCGTGCATTGCGCAGGGTTTTGCTGGCAGCCGCACTGACCGCGGCTGGAATAGGGAGTGCGATGGCCGACATCACGGTGGGCGCCGTGCTTTCGCTAACCGGCCCTGCAGCTTCACTGGGCATACCGGAGCAAAAAACTCTCGATCTCCTGCCTAAGGAAATCGGCGGCCAAAAAATCCGGTACGTCGTGCTGGATGATCGCTCTGACCCCACCGAAGCGGTGAAAGACGCCAAGCAGTTGATCGAGAGTGACAAAGTCAGTGCGATCATCGGGGCCTCGGTCACACCAAGCGCTCTGGCGATGCTCGATGTTGTCGGTGCGGCGAAGGTGCCTACCATCACGCTGGCATCGGGCTACAACATTGCCTTTCCGGTGTCTGGCAACCGCGAGTGGATCTTCATGCCCGTTCAGACAACTGCTCTGATGGCGCAGGCAACGTCCCAGTACATGGCGTCTCAGGGTGTGCGCAAGGTCGGATTTATTGGCTTTGACAATGCACTTGGCGAGGATTGGTGGAAGAACTTTTCCGCGGAGGCGCACGCAGCGAAAATAGACGTCGTTGCCAGCGAGCGCTTCGCGCCCAACGCGACCTCGGTCACGGGACAGGTCCTGCACATCCTCGCCTCCAAACCCGATGCCGTGCTGATCGCTGCATCGGGCACGCCGGCTGTGCTGCCTGAGAAGACGCTGCGGCAAATCGGGTTTAAGGGCCGGATCTACCAGACGCACGGTGTTGCCAACCCTGACTTCCTTCGAGTGTGCGGTAGCACCTGTGACGGAACCGTTTTGTCCTTGTCCCCGGGCATCGTTGCGGCGCAACTGTCGGACGACACTGAGATTAAACAATCTGCGATGCGCTTCGCTCAGACTTACGAAAAGGCCTACGGCCCGAATTCCTTGAACCAGTTCAGCACCGCAGCCTGGGATGCAGGACTGTTTCTTGAATACGCCATACCCAAAGCGTTGAAAACGGCTTCACCAGAAGATCTTTCTGCGTTTCGCCTGGCGCTTCGACAAGCCATGGTGGGCATTCACAACTTCCCTGGATCGCAAGGCGTCTACAACATGACTGCGACAAATCACAACGGCCTCGACAGCCGGGCCGTCGCAATCGCGGAAATTCGGGCGGGTCAATGGAAGCTTCTCAAGTACCCAAACTGAGAAAATCCGGATCGATCTCATGACTTTCGACATCGCGCTGTACCTCGGTCAGAACGGGGTGACGCTGGCCGCCATTTACGCACTGTTGGCGTTCGCTCTGGTTTTGGTCTTTGCCGTGACGCGAGTGATCTTCATCCCACAGGGAGAAATCATGACCTTCGCTGCACTCAGTCTGGTGGCCATGCGTGCTGGTCATCCGCCACTGCTCGCTTGGTTGCTGGTGGGGCTCGGAGTGGTCGCCTGGCTGCAAGACGCGACGGTGATCTTGCGCACCGGACAAAGCCGTCGACTTCTACGCGCCGGTATCGTCTACCTAGCCCCACCCCTGTTCTTGCTTGCCGTCGTCTACAGCCTGCCTCTGTCTTCGTTGGCGTATCCATTACAGATCGCAATCACTTTAGCGATGTGCGCTGTATTCGGCCCACTGCTCTACCGTGTTGTTTACGCCCCGGCGGCGCAAGCTTCGGTTCTGACCCTGCTGCTGCTATCTGTGGCGCTGCACATCGCGCTCAACAGCCTAGGTTTGCTGCTGTTTGGTCCTGAAGGATCGCAGCTGCCTGCATTTACCGACGGCAGCTTCCAGCTCGGCGGTATGCCGGTGGCGCTGCAGACGCTATGGATTATTGGCTCCAGCTTGGCATTGCTCGCCGTGCTGTTCCTGTTCTTCCGGTTCTCCTTATACGGGAAGGCGCTGCGCGCCACGGCGGTGAACCGTACCGGGGCTCAGCTCATGGGCATTTCTCCGGCTTTCGCTGGGGGGGCGGCTTTCCTACTCGCAGGCGTTGTAGGCGCATGGTCTGGAATTCTTATTGCCACCACCACCGTAATCGACTATGAAGCAGGCTTTGTCATCGGGCTCAAGGGTTTCGTCGCTGCCATCATTGGCGGTCTGGCAAGCTATCCGGGCGCGGCTGCAGGCGCTTTGTTGGTTGGTCTCACCGAATCGTTCGCCTCCTTCTGGGCGAGCGCCTATAAGGATGTCATCGTGTTCCTGCTCATCATTCCTGTGTTGCTGTGGCGCTCGATGGCGAGCGGCCCCCATGATGAAGAGGAGTCGTGATGTTGTATCGACTGCCGCTGATCGCTTTCATCCTTGCGTTGTGCATCGCTCCGTTCATGCTGCACGGCTACCCCATGCTGATGCTCAACTATGTCGGCCTGAGCGTCATCGTGGTGCTTGGTCTGGTGCTGCTGACTGGCGTGGGCGGGCTTACCAGCTTTGGTCAGGCGGCCTTTGTCGGCATGGGCGCTTACGCGGCCGCCTGGCTGACCACGACGCAGGACTGGAACCCCTGGTTGACCCTGCTTGCCGGGCTATTGCTGACCACCGTAGCGGCGGTGGTGCTTGGTTGGGTCACACTTCGCATGAGCGGACATTACCTGCCGCTGAGCACTCTGGCCTGGGGAATCGCCATTTATCTGATGTTCGGCAACAGCCAAACGCTGGGCGGGCAAACCGGCATCACCGGCATCCCCCCACTCAGCTTGTTTGGTTGGCAACTCACCGAGTCTTGGCAATTCCATATTCTGATCTGGGGAGTGGTGCTGTCCATCATCTGGACGGTGCACAACATGCTCGACTCGCGTGAAGGCCGAGCCATGCGCGCACTCAAGGGCGGCACGCTTATGGCGGAGGCGATGGGCGTGAACACAACCCGCTTCAAGATCATCCTGTTCGTGCTCGCAGCGCAGTATGCCTGTGTCGCCGGTTGGATCTACGCCTACATGCAGCGCTTCGTCAATCCGACTCCGTTTTCCCTGGGCCAAGGCATCGAATATTTATTCATGGGCGTTGTCGGCGGGATCGCTGAACTGTGGGGAGGCGTGGTCGGAAGTTTTCTTTACGCCCTGCCGAGGGAATGGCTACACAGCCATCTGCCGTCGCTGCTCGGTCGCAGCGGCAGCTTCGAAGGCATCATCTTCGGGGTGCTGATGATCATCATCCTTCAGCGCGCGCCAGAAGGACTGTGGCCCCATTTGCATCGATTGTGGCCACGACGCGTGTCAGCACCGGACGCCCTGTCGAATGCGGCAGCAGCGCCCCTGGATAGCCGTCTCAGACCCGCTAGGGGCGAACTTATATTGCAGCTCAATGCCGTTACGAAACGCTTCGGCGGACTGGTTGCTAACAATGCCATTTCTTTCGAGGTGCGCGCGGGCGAAGTGCTGGCGCTGATCGGTCCCAACGGCGCTGGCAAGAGCACCCTTTTCAACTGCATCTCCGCAGTGAGTCCGCCGAGTTCGGGCAGCATTCGCTTTCTCGGAAAACCTGTAGAGCGTTGCGACTCTCGCAAAGTCGCGCGAATGGGGATGAGTCGCACCTTCCAGCATGTTCGTTTGCTGCCGCGCATGAGTGTGCTCGACAACGTAGCGCTCGGAGCCCACCTGCGCGGTCGCCATAGTTTTGTCGCATCGGCCTGGCGGCTTGACCGAGCACAGGAACAGCGCATACTCGCCACTGCTCGAGACGCTCTGGAACGCTGCGGACTTTGCGAAAAAGCTCATCTTCCAGCCGGCAGCCTGCCGCTGGGCCAGCAAAGGGTGGTAGAGATTGCACGCGCGTTGGCTGCCGATCCCAGCTTGCTGCTGCTTGATGAACCCGCGGCCGGCCTGCGCTACCTTGAAAAACGCGAACTGGGGATTTTGCTCGGTCGACTGCGTGAAGAAGGACTAGCTATCCTGCTGGTCGAGCACGACTTGGACTTCGTAATGGAACTCGCCGACCGCGTGGTGGTGATGGATTTCGGCGAAAAAATCGCCGAAGGGCTTCCGCAAGAAATCCGCCGTCATCCGGCGGTGATCGAGGCTTATTTGGGCGGTGTTGGAGACGCAGCATGAACGGCGCCGCTCAGCCCCCAGAAGGCGTGGTCAACGAAGCCGCCATTGATGAACCAGTAGAGTCTGTTCAGAGCCGCCCTGCGTCCGCTCCTCTGCTCGAAGTCAAAGGGTTAAGTGTGAGCTACGGCAAGGTACGTGCCGTGCGCGAAGTCAGCATGCGTGTGCCGCGCGGCTCGATTGTCACGGTCATTGGCCCAAACGGCGCGGGAAAGACGACTCTTCTGATGGCCCTCATGGGCCTGCTCCCCTCTCACGGCCAAATAGCGTTCGATGGACACGACTGCCGCAGTGCCGGGCCGCAGCGCCGGGTCGAGATGGGCATGGGATTGGTGACCGAGAAACGCGATTTGTTTGGCTCTATGAGTGTCGAAGACAATCTGGAGCTTGGTGCATTTCGCAACCGCAGTGAAGGCAAATCCGCGCGGCAGCGTGAGCGCGAGCAGGTCTACGCGCTGTTTCCGCGTCTGCTGGAACGCCGCAAGCAGTTGGCGCAGACGTTGTCTGGCGGTGAGCGTCAAATGCTGGCGCTCGGCCGCGCCCTGATGGGCAGACCGCGATTGCTGCTCCTCGATGAACCCAGCTTAGGGTTAGCGCCAAGGATTGTCCGCGAAGTACTGCACGCGGTGGCGCAATTACGGGACGCCGGTTTGAGCGTGCTGTTGGTCGAGCAGAACGCCCGCGCTGCACTACAGATCGCTGATGAGGGCTATGTACTCGAGCTCGGCGAAGTGGCGCTGCACGGTCCGAGCGAGCATTTGCTCCATGATCCCAAGGTCGAGTCGACCTATCTGGGCATGCTTCACGAGGAATGAATCTGCGCGATGCCGTCCTCTCGCGGCCTCTTGCGCCACGAAGGCTCCTACGGCAGCCGCCTGACATTCAAACGCGATATGACGAAAGGAGACTCATCATGCTGGTCCAAAAGATCCATCATGTTGCCTACCGCTGCAAAGACGCGCTGCAGACCGCACGCTGGTACGAGCAGCATCTGGACATGAAACTGGTGCTGTGCATCGCCGAAGACACCGTGCCCTCTACGGGCGAGGC
>JAGWOZ010000243.1 GCA_028870715.1 Betaproteobacteria bacterium
CTTTTACCAGGCGTTTGTTGAGCGCGCTTTGAAACAGGGGGCGCAGCAGCTCGGGGCAAGCGGCAGCGGCACGACAAAACCCCAAGCGCCACTTAAAGCGCGCTTGGAGCGACTGTGGTCCCTGACGCAGGCGCGCCTAGGGGGCGCTGCAATCGGGTTGGCCTACGAGCAGCCATGAACGTTGGCTGTCCTGCATACTCGTACCAGTATCTGTATACTACCTACAGTATGCGGAAGCCGCCGTTGCCCTCGTGTGGAGGGCTATGCTTGATCCGATCCCTCATGCAGCAGGCTAGCTGCAGCGGGCAAGACTGCAGGTCGGTTTGCCGATTCGTCCAAACAGGGGTTCCTAAATGGCTCGTCGCTCAAAACGCCGGATTGGAATGGGGGTTGTGGTTCTGGTTGCTGCATGGCCCGCTTGGGCCAGTGCCGTGACCCTGGATTTTCGCCAGGCCGTCGATCTTGCCTTGCGGCAGAATCCCGATCTGCTCGCCGTGCGGTCCCAAATTGCGCAGGCCAAGGCTGGCGTGGCCCAAGCCGAAGGCGCTCGCCTGCCCAAGATCACAGCCACGGCCGGTGCCACGCGCACCAATGACCCACTCAATGTCTTCGGCATCAAGCTGGCGCAGCGCCAGGCAACATTCAATGACTTCGGTGCCGGTCAGTTCAATCCGGCCCTGCCGGGCGCCTTGAACATTGCGCCCGACAACCTCAACTATCCTGGCGCCGTCAACAATTTCAATACCCGGCTCGAGGCGCAGATCCCGCTGTACACGGGTGGCAAGCTGCAAGGCTACATGCAGCAAGCCCGGGCCATGCTGCTGGCAGCACAATCGGGCGACCAGGCGGCCCAACAGCAAATCACGGCCCAGACACTGCAAGCCTACGACGGTGTTTATACGGCGCGCGCCTTCCAGGGCGTGGCAGCCAAGGCGCTGGAGGCGGCGCAGAGTCAGGTGCGGACTGTGGAAAACCTGTACAAGCAGGGGGTGGTGATCAAGAGTGACCTGCTTTCGGCTGAAGTGCATCTCGAAGACGTGAAGTTGCAGAAACAGCAGGCAGCGGACATGGAGGCCAAAGCGATGGATGCGCTGCACGTGGTGCTCGGGGCGCCGCTTGCCGAGCCGATCGAACTCGGACCCGAAGTCACGGTGAGCATGCCTGCAGGCACCCCAAACGTCTGGGCCGACCAGGCGCTGGAGCGCAACCCGCAGATCCGGGCCCTGCGCCAACAGATCGATGCGGCGAGCGGCAAGGTGGAAGTCGCGCGAGCGGACCTCTATCCCCAGGTGGGGGCGCTTGCACGCTTTGACACGAACGACCCCACCCTGGGCTTCAGCGCGCACAGCTACACCGTCGGTGCGCAATTGACCTGGACCTTGTTCGACGGCGGCGTGGCGCGCCAGGGAGTGGATCAGGCGGTCGCCGCACGCATGCAAATGCAGGCCAAGTTGCAAGCAGCCGAGAATGAACTCGGCATGCAGATTCAGGATAGCTACCGCAAGGCCATGGATGCCGAGCGCCAGCTCACGACGCGCGAGCTGGCTGTGCAGCAAACCGAGGAGGCCGCACGCATCGTGACCAAGCGCTACGCCAATGGTGTTGGCACGCTGCTCGAGATGCAGGGTGCGCAGGCGCAGCTCGACAAGGCGCGGGCGGATCTTCTCTTGGCGCGCAACCAGATCAACATGGAGCGTGCGGCACTGCTGTTGGCGCTGGGGCAGCTCACGCTCGACAACGTGAAGGTTGCAACCGCGACGCCGCCAGCTGTTGCAGGCGGCGACCCGGCGCACGTCAACCCGAGTCCGAATACGCCTTTCGCCCAACCCTGAATTCCTCCGCCTCTTACGGGCGACACTCAGTCGAGAACATCATGACCCACGCTCCATCGCGCATCCAGCCCGGACTCGCACGCAATCCCGCCGCCCTTGTGTTTGCAGTTGCCGTGCTGCTCTCTGCCTGCAGCCATCAAAGCGACCAACCATCCACTGTCGCCCAAGCGCCGCGCACGGTTGCCGCCGAGACGTCCACGCTTTCACCCAGCAGCCAGCAAAACCTCACGCTGCTGTCGGGCACCGTGGTGTCAAGTAACCAGGTCCAAGTCGCATCGCGCCTCATGGGGTACATCGCTGAGCTGCGCGTGAAGGAAGGCCAGACGGTCAAGGCTGGCGAGCTGCTGTTCCGCGTTGACCCGGCGGACATCCAGGGTCAGGTGGCGCAGGCGCGCGCCGGGCTTGCACAGGCACAGGCCAATCTAGCCAATGCCAAGGCCGACTACGAGCGCTTCGGCAACCTGTACAAGGAGGAAGCTATCCCGCGTCAACAATGGGAGCAGATCCAGCTACGGTACCAAGTCGCCCAGGAGCAGGTGGCCGCGGCCAGGGCGGGCTACAACACGGCTGGTTCGCAAATGCGCTACGCCTCGGTCACATCGCCCATTTCTGGCGTCGTCGTGCAGAAGCTGGCGAACGCCGGCGATTTGGCCACGCCTGGCCGGCCTGTATTGGTGATCGAAGGTCAAGGCAGATTACAGGCCTCGACGCAGGTGCCGGGCGAGGTTTTCCACGACATCAAGCTTGGTGAGACGGTGCAGGTTTTCGCGGGTGACAAGGCCATTGCCGGAACCATTGCACAGGCCGTGCCCGTGGCCGACCCCATGAGCCATACGCACACCGTGAAGGTCGACCTGCCGGCCACCAGCGGACTGGAGAGCGGGCGCTTCGTGCGCGTGGGCTTTGCCGTTGGAAGCACGCCGCAACTGCGCATCCCGCAACGCGCAGTGGTCGATCGCGCGGGCATGATCGGCGTGTTTGTCGTCGACGAAAAGGGTCTTGCTCACTTCCGGCTCGTGCGCCTGGGTGCGGTGGCCGGCGGTATGGTGGATGTGCAGGCCGGCCTGAATCCGGGCGACAAGGTCGTCACCAGCAATCTCTCCGAGGTCGAAAACGGTGTGAAGATCGCCGGAGGCAATCGTGGCTGAGCGCGCGTCGTTGAACAGCGCGGGCAACCTTGCCCGCATCTTCATTTCGTCGAAGATCACGGCCTTGATCATGGTGGCACTCACCTTGGTCGGGGTTTTGGCGTTGCTGGTGACGCCGCGCGAGTACAACCCCCAGATCGTCGTCCCCGCAGCCAACATCATCGTGGCGAAACCGGGGGCTGGCCCCAAGGAGATTCAGAACCTGGTGGTCAAACCGCTTGAGGCCATCATGGCCTCAATGTCCGGGGTGGACCACACCTATGGCTACGCCACCAACGACTTTGGCGTCGTGACGGTGCAGTTCAAGGTGGGCGAGGACCAGGAGAAGAGCCTCGTCAAAATGTACAACCAGCTCATGCAGAACCTCGACCGCATTCCTCCGGGGGCCATGCAGCCGATCGTCAAACCCATTAACGTGGACGACGTACCGATCCTGACGATTACGCTGTCGTCGGCATCGATGAACGGTGTGCAGCTGCGCGACGTGGGCGTGAAGGTCCTGGCGCATCTACGCAATGTGCCCGGCGTGTCGTTCACGGACGTGATTGGCGGCGCACCGCGCGCGGTCAATGTGTGGATTTCACCGTCCAAGCTCGCCGCAGCAGGCATACCCCTGGAGCAGCTCGACAAGATTTTGCAGGGCAGCAATGTTGCGGCGCCCATCGGCAACGTGGTGGATGCCAATCATGTCACACCAGTGCGCCTGGACAGCTTCCTGGGCAATGCACAGCAGGTTGGGGACATCATGATTGGCGCGCCCAATGGCAAGCCGGTCTACCTGAAGGATGTGGCGCGCGTCGAGGAAGGCCCCGAGGAAACCGACGATCTGTCTCACTTTGCCTGGGGGCCGGCGGCCAAAGGCAAGCCACGTGGGCAGGAGATGAGCGCTGTGACGCTGTCGATTGCGAAGAAATCGGGTGCAAACGCCGTGGTCGTGGTCAACGATGTCCTGAAGAAACTCGACGAGATCAAAGCCTACGCCCTGCCGCAGGGCGTCTATGCCACGATTACGCGCAATGACGGGCACAAGGCCAACGAGGCTGTCAACACACTGGTGGAGCATTTGGGCATTGCCATCCTGAGTGTGTCGCTGCTGTTGTGGGTCTTCCTGGGATGGCGCGAGGCTGGCATCGTGACGCTGACCGTGCCGCTCACACTGTTCGCCGTGCTCACGGTCGACCTCATTATTGGCCAAAGCATTAACCGCATCACCTTGTTTGCGCTCATCCTGTCGCTCGGCTTGCTCGTCGACGGCGCCATCGTGGTGATTGAAAACATTCACCGCCATCTGCACAACGGTGACAAGCGCAATTTCATTGCCACGGTCATCGAGGCCACCAACGAGATCGGCAATCCCACCAACATGGCCACGCTGGCCGTGATCCTGGCCTTTATCCCGATGGCCTTTGTGAGCGGGATGATGGGGCCGTTCATGCGCCCAATCCCGATCAATGTGCCGGTGGCCATGATTGCATCACTGTTGCTTGCATATACGGTGGTGCCCTGGGCCGCGCGGGTGTGGCTATCGAAAAAGGCAGCACGCGAGGATCTGGCCCGGACCGACCCGCTTGAGG
>JAGWOZ010000244.1 GCA_028870715.1 Betaproteobacteria bacterium
CGCCCAACTTGTGGTCGGCGATCTGGTGCGCGTACGTCTGGGCGACATCCTGCCGGCAGACCTCAAGCTCTTGCAGGGTGACTATCTGAGCGTCGATCAATCGGCGCTCACCGGCGAGTCGCTGCCCGTCGATCGCAAGGCTGGCGACGTTGTGTACTCCGGCTCGATTGCCAAGCAAGGCGAGATGGTCGGCCTAGTCTTCGCCACCGGCGCGCGCACCTATCTGGGGAAGACGGCCGCACTGGTGCAGAAGGCCGGCTCCATCTCCCATTTCCAGAAAGCGGTGCTCAGCATCGGCGACTATCTGATCTACGTCAGTCTTGGCCTGGTTGCCTTGTTGGTGCTTGTCGAGCTTGCTCGCGGCCTGCCTTGGCTGGACCTTCTGCAGTTTGCGCTGATCCTCACCGTGGCCTCCATCCCGGTGGCCATGCCTGCCGTCCTCTCGGTCACCATGGCATTGGGGGCCCTTGCGCTGTCGAAGGAAAAGGCCATCGTGTCGCGCCTGGAATCCATTGAGGAAATGGCGGCCGTGGACGTACTTTGCACGGACAAGACCGGCACGCTGACGCAGAACAGGCTCACGCTGGGCGAGCCGCTCTTAATGACGGCGGGCACGGCCGAAGTACTCAACCTGCATGCTGCGCTTGCCAGCCAAAGCGACAACGGCGACGCCATCGACAGCGCCATTTACGCGGCACTGACGATCAAGCACGTGCCGGACGGATACGTCGCACAGCACTTCAAGCCCTTCGACCCGGTGGGCAAGCGCAGCGAGGGAACATGGGCGGATGCGCAGGGCCAACGCATCACGGCGAGCAAGGGGGCACCGCAAGTGATGCTGAATCTGGTCCAGATCGATGCTGAGACCCGGGCCAGGGCTCAGACGTGGATCGACGCACAGGCAAGCAAGGGCTTTCGAACCCTAGGCGTGGCCACGCGCGTCGCCGAGGGACCCTGGCAGCTTGACGGCATCCTGGCATTGTTCGACCCGCCCCGCACCGACTCGGCGCACACCATTGGCGATGCAAAACAGCATGGCCTCATGGTCAAGATGGTGACCGGGGACAACGTGGCGATCGCGCGCGAGATCGCCGGACAACTCGGCATCGGGCGAAACATCGTCGCCGCCGACGCGGTGTTTGGTGCGCAAAGCCCTCCGGGGATCAGCCTTGCCGATCAGGTTGTCGCTGCAGACGGCTTTGCGCAAGTTTTTCCTGAGCACAAATATGGCATTGTCAAAGCCCTGCAGGACGCCGGGCATCGTGTGGCGATGACGGGCGATGGAGTCAACGACGCGCCAGCGCTCAAGCAGGCCGACGTGGGGATTGCCGTGTCCGGCGCGACCGATGCGGCCCGTGCTGCGGCGGCACTCATCCTTACAGCGCCGGGCCTGTCCACCATTGTCAAGGCCGTCGAGGAGGCGCGGCGCATTTTCGAGCGCATGAACAGTTATGCGATCTACCGCATCACGGAAACGATTCGCATCATGGTGTTCGTGGTGCTGGCGATGCTGGCTTACAACGTCTACCCGATCACCGCGGTGATGATCATTCTTCTGGCCTTCTTCAATGACGTGCCGATCATGACCATTGCCTATGACCGCACCGCAGTCGACCCGCAACCCGTGCGATGGGACATGCGCCAAGTGCTCACCGTGTCCACTGTGATGGGTCTGACTGGAACCGCCGGCAGCTTCTTGATGCTGTACCTGGCGCTGGACTGGTTGCACCTGCCCATCCCCAAGGTACAAACCTACATCTTTCTCAAGATGGCCGTGGCTGGCCACCTCACGCTATTTGTCTCGCGAACCCGACAGGCCTATTGGCGCAAGCCTTACCCAGCACCCGTCATGATCTGGTCCGCGGTGCTGACCAAGCTTGCCGCCACCTTGTTGTGCGCCTGGGGGTTCGGCCTGATTGCTCCGATTTCCTGGCCCGAGATCGCTCTGATCTGGGGCTACTCGATCGCATGGTCCGTGCTGACGGACTGGACGAAGCGCCTGGTCTACAGGCACTTCGAGCACAGCGTGCCGCGCCACCGCAATTTCCTCGGCCTGCTCAAGCGCCGCACCCTGTGAAGATGGGGTCAAGGGCTCGGGCGAAACACGTGTCTCAGGCCGATGCAGCGTGGCGCGCCAATCTCGCACCTGCGTCAATTGCCGGCATTCGCTCACGGATCGGTCGTTGACCATTGGTCTTCGATTCTTGCAACGTGTTACCAGAAAAGAATGAACAATATTCGGCTCACGCGATCCAATTGAGGTTGGCATGCTGCGGTGTGCCGTCGCAAAGAATCAGCCGAGCCGACCCACTTGATGTCCACCACGCACCCGTCCCCATCGCTCAAGAAAACATCTCGAACCCCGATGACCGCGCAGGAACGCCGTTCCAGCATGACGCTGGCGTCCATCTATGGCCTGCGTATGCTGGGGCTGTTTCTGATCCTTCCGGTTTTTGCCATTTTTGCGAGAACGCTCCCTGGGGGTGACGATCACCTCCTGGTGGGCCTTGCACTGGGCATTTATGGCCTGACCCAGGCAGCGTTGCAAATTCCTTTCGGCATTGCCAGCGACCGGTTCGGACGCAAACCGGTGATGATGTTCGGGATGCTGATCTTTGCGCTTGGCTCCTTCATGGCCGGCGCATCGCACACGCTCGATGGCATCATCATTGGCCGAGCCGTCCAGGGCGCTGGGGCCATTTCTGCCGCGATTTCAGCGATGATCGCCGACTCCACGCGAGACGAGAACCGCACCAAGGCGATGGCCATGGTCGGGATGACCATCGGGATGAGCTTCATCGTTTCACTGGTCGCGGGTCCGCTGCTCTATCACGTCATTGGCGTGCCCGGCATGTTTGTCCTCACCGGTGTTTTGGCGCTGATTGCCATTGCCGTGATCAAGTGGGTGGTTCCCGACGTCCCGATGAGCGCGCGCGCTGAAGAGCTTGGCAGCTCGGCGCCACGCGACTCGGTGTTTACCCCGGCCCTGCTGCGCCTGCATTTCAGCATTTTCGTGGTCAACTTCACCCAGGTCGCCATGTTCGTGGTCGTGCCGCTGGCCTTGGTGCATCGCGCTGGAATCGCGGTGCAACACCATTGGATGGTGTACCTGCCGGTGACACTGGGTTCGTTCATCGTGGCCGTGCCGGGCATCATTTGGGCGGAAAGCCGTGGCCACATGCGCCCGGTTTTCATTGGCGCCGTGGCCCTCATGGTGCTGACGATGCTGGGGTTCGCGTTTGGCTATACGCAACCCGTTCCATTGATCGCCGCGCTTTTTTTCTTTTTCGTGGCATTCAACGTCATGGAGGCGCTCATTCCTTCGCTCGTGTCGCGCACCGCGCCGCCAGCCCGCAAGGGGCTCGCGCTCGGCGTCTATAACACCGCACAATCTCTTGGCCTGTTTGCCGGCGGCGCGTTGGGGGGATGGATTGCAAAGGCCTGGTCGGTTGAGGGCGTCTTTCTGGCATGCGCGGCCCTGTCACTGATCTGGCTCGTCGTGGCCCTGTTTGTCCAGCCGCCGACCAAGCGAGCACATTGACGGCGCCGCGGAATGCGTCACCTGAAAAGAGGATGCAGCCGCGAGGCGCCAACGCGTCGCGCGTGCTGGGCGATTGCCACACCGAAGTCCAAGGCCTTGCCATGATCAAAAAGCACATCGTTTGGGTTGCTGCGCTCGCAGCGAGTTTGACGCTTGGCGCTTGCAGTCGACGCCCGCTGCATTGGGATATGGATTACGTTGGGCCCCAGATGGCGCCGCTGCAGTTCAGGAATATGCAGACGGCAGACCACCAGCGCATCTCCGCAAGCCATTACCTCGGCAAAATCGTCCTCATGTATTTTGGCTATACCCACTGCCCGGACGTGTGCCCGCTGACCATGGCCCACATGGCGCGCGCGATCCAACTCCTCGGCCCGCAAGCCAAGGACGTGCGCATCCTTTTTGTCACCGTTGATCCGAACCGCGATACCGATCTGGTGCTCCGCGCGTATGTCACCGCCTTCAGCCCCGAAGCTCGTGGCATCACGGGGTCGCCACAGCAAATCAAGACGCTTGCGAGCCGCTACCACGTGGCATATTCGTATGGCAAGCCGGATCGGGCCGGCAATTACACCGTGACGCACAGCGCAGCGATCTACGTTTTTAATGAAAAAGGACGCGGTCAACTCATTGGAACCGAGGCGACGCCACCCGACCAGATTGCCCACGATCTGAGGCAACTTATCCGGCTCGGGGCCTAAATATGGCGTTAACGCCCACACCCATGGAGCAACATGTCGAAGTGGCCACAAAGCCCCACCGCGCATTGCGCAAGCGCGCGTGGATGCGTCTGGCCAAGACGCGCTCGCGGCGGCTGTTCCTGCAGTTTGGCCTGCCATGGGGCGGCGCGCTGCTGGTGGGGCTGGTGGCGGTGCTGTATGCGCAGTGGAGCAACGATGCCTACGCGATCTTCCTGGGCTGGATCGCCGGGCGGCCCTGGCTGGCGTTTCTCATCACACCGGCCTTCACCGTGCTGGCCGTGTTCCTCACCCGCCGCTGGTTCTCCGGCAG
>JAGWOZ010000245.1 GCA_028870715.1 Betaproteobacteria bacterium
ACCGTACTTGATGAAATCGTCGAAGGCAATGGTCTGGGCGCGGATGAAACCGCGCTCGAAATCGGTGTGGATCACTCCCGCAGCCTGCGGCGCAGTGGCACCGATCGGAATCGTCCAGGCGCGCACTTCCTTCACACCCGCGGTGAAGTATGTCTGAAGCCCAAGCAGCTTGTAGCCGGCGCGGATCAGCCGATTCAAACCCGGTTCGTCCTGGCCAAGCTCGGCCAAAAACTCCCGCTTCTCCTCGGGCGTCATTCCCGCCAGCTCGCTTTCCAGCTTGGCGCAGATGGCGACCACCGGCGCGCCCTCGCGAGCCGCGTATTCCCGCAGGCGGTCAAGGTGCGGGTTATGCTCGAAACCGTCCTCCATCACGTTGCCGACGAACATCGCAGGCTTGGCGGTGATCAGGCACAGCGGCCTGATCAGGGCCAGTTCGTCCTCCGACAGCCCCATGGCACGCACAGGCCGCGCCTCGTTCAACGCCTTCTCGCAGCGCTGCAGCACTTCGGCCGTTTTCAGCGCTTCCTTGTCGCCCGCGCGGCCCTGCTTGTTCATGCGCACCAATGCCTTTTCCACGGTGCCAAGATCGGCCAGGCAGAGTTCCGTCTGGATCACGCCAATGTCGGCCAGCGGATCGACACGCCCGGCCACGTGCACCACGTTTTCGTCGTCGAAACAACGCACCACATTGACGATGGCATCGGTCTCGCGGATGTGGGCAAGGAACTGGTTGCCAAGCCCCTCGCCCTGGGAGGCGCCAGCGACCAGGCCAGCAATGTCGACAAACTCGACCACGGCCGGCACCACGCGCTGCGGCTTGACGATATCAGCGAGTCTCTGCATGCGCGGATCGGGCACTTCGACGATGCCGACATTTGGCTCGATGGTGCAGAAGGGATAATTCTCGGCCGGGATGGCACTTTGGGTCAGCGCGTTGAAAAGGGTGGACTTGCCCACGTTGGGCAGGCCCACAATGCCGCATTTGAGGCTCATGAAAATTCCTTGGAGATCAACCCCCTATGCACCATCGAGCCAAATGTCGGCATCGTGGATGTGCCCGGTCAGTGCCGGGCAAGGGCGCGTGAGTGGAGCGAAGCCAAACCAGGCCGCACAGCACGTTTGCGCCACTTTTGTCCTGGTTTTGTCCTGAAAAACTGATGCCGATTGTAATGATCACCGAAGCGTTGCTCCGTCGCAGCACGGCTGTGGATGGGCGCATCCTGCGCGACCGGATCCTGTGCGGATTTTGTGTCCGTCTCAATGCGCGCAAGCGGACTTTTCTCGTCGCCACAAGCATCCAGGGCAAGCAGTTCCGCATGATGTTGGGTTACTGGCCGTTGGTGAGCGTGGATGAAGCCCGTGCACAGGCGCTGGAAATGTTGAAGATGTGTCGCAGTGGCGAGCATCACAGTTCGTCGTATTTCTTGTTGGAGCCGTAAGCCCTGCCGATGGGGTATTTCTCGGCATTGAGCTTGAGCTTTTGAGATGCCGCCCGATTCAGGTCAACCCCGAGAACGTCTGCTAAACGTACGAGGTAGAGCAGCACATCCGCGAGCTCGTGCTCGACCTTGATCGCTGTAGCGGGATGCTCGCAAGCCTTGCGGGATTCGTCTTCGCTCATCCACTGAAACAGCTCCGCCAGCTCGCCGAGCTCGCCTGTGAGCGCCATCACGAGGTTCTTTGGGGAATGGAACTGTCCCCAGTTGCGATCAACGGCGAATGCCTCGAGCTTCGCGGCAAGCGCTCGAACATCGATGAGCGGGGCATTCTCCCCGGGGGCGTTTCGTTCTGGCATGTTGACGTGCATTCATCGCGACGGATTTCATTATGTGTGAACGGCCTTACGCCTGCGTGCAAGCAAGCGTTTCAGGCGCTTTTCTGCCGACAAAAAAGACCATCCGATGATGCTCTAGCGCTGGCAAAACCCGCTGAGCGTGCACGATCCGTTCTGGTCTTGCCGAGGAAGCTGGCTTTCAAACCATCGCGGGCTCACTCGCCCTTCTCGTGCTCGAGTCGCTGCAGTGTTGAGCTTGGCGTGTGGCAAGCGCTCCAGCCTGGGATGGCACTTTGGGTCCGCGCGTTGAAAAGGGTGGACTTGCCCACGCCAGACGGCCCCACAATGCCGCATGTGAGGCTCGGGGCTGGCAGCTGGCAACGTTCGCATTGCAGGAAACTGGCCGAGGCCAGCGTCAGTCTCCCTGCGAAAGCCCGGTGATTGTTACGATCTGCGACAACACAGCACCACCCGGATCCGCCGCCATGTTCCTCGTCGTCGTCATCGCAGCCCTTGCCGTTGCCCTGCTGCTCTACGGGGTGATGATTTACAACAACCTCGTGGGCCTCAAGCACGCGGTTGCGCAGGCTTGGTCCAACATCGACGTCCTGCTTAAGCAGCGTCACGACGAACTGCCCAAGCTGGTGGAGGTCTGCAAGCAGTCGATGCACTTTGAGCAAGAAACACTCGAGCGCGTGATCCGCGCGCGTCAACAGGTGCAGGAGGCGCGTGCCGCGCAGAACGTGGGCGCGCTAGGCCGTGCCGAGGGTGCGCTGCACGGCAGCATGGCACGGCTTTTCGCGGTCGCTGAAAGCTACCCCGATCTGAAGAGCAACGAAAGCTTCGGCCATCTGCAGGCACGTATCAGCGGCCTGGAGGAGAGTATCGCGGACCGGCGTGAGTTCTACAACGCAGCGGTCAACGCCAACAATGTGCGCATCGAGCAATTCCCCGACGTTCTGGTTGCGCGGCTGTTCAGCTTTAACCCCGCTGTCCTTTTCAAAGTCATCGATGCCGACAAGGCTGACGTGGACCTGAGGCCTTTCTTCGGCGGGGCAGCGTGACACCTCCCCCCTGGCCATCCGCTGCAGCGGCAACGGATCCACTGCGGCGGTAACGGTCATGCCGCGATGGCTGCAGCATGATCCCGAAGGCGTTGTCATTCTGCTCTTTGCAGCAGTTCTCGGCGCGGTGCAGTTTTTCCGTCTGCAGCGCCGCAGGCGGCTGATGGAAGATACCCCGACCGCGCGCATCCGCTCGGCTGCACAGGGTTACGTGGAGCTCAGCGGCCGGGTGCGGCTATCGGATGCGCCATTGCACTCACCGCTTACGGCCACACCCTGCGCCTGGTGGCGGTTTCGCATCGAGCGACGCAAAAGCGAGGGGCGAAACGCCGGCTGGGAGCTGGAGCAGCAGGGCGCCAGCGAGACTCAATTCTGGCTGGATGATGACAGCGGGTGTTGCATCGTTGACCCTGCCGGCGCGGAGGTGCGCGCAATCAACCACCGCTCCTGGGTTGGTGCCACCCCCGTGCTTGTTCCGGGGTCTCCTGGAACGACGATTTGGTCGGGAGACGCCGAGCATCGCTACACCGAGGAACTGATCTTGCCCGGCGAAACCCTCTATGCCCTGGGCCAGTTCACCAGCATGGATCCGCTACAGACTTCGGCTCGCGAAGATCTGCGCGATCTGGTCATTGCCTGGAAGGCCGAACCCGCCCGGCGCGCGGCATTCGACCGCAACGGCGACGGCGAACTCGGCGCCGCCGAGTTCGAGCAATTGCGCTCAGCCGCGGCGCAGCAGGTCGATGTCAACCGCCGCGCGGAGACTGCGCGGCCGCAAACCCATGTGCTGCACAAGCCACCCAGGCGCCAGATCTTTCTCCTGTCCACCGTACCGGCGCAAAAGCTTGGCACCCATCTGCGCTGGCAATCCTGGGCATGGCTCGCGGCATCCTTGGTCGCCGCGGGGCTGGCTGGGTCGACGTTGCTGTGATAACGCGCGCTATTCGAGTGCATCCAGCAGACGGTCGGTCTGCCGCGCCGGTTCCCCACCTTTAGGCCCCAGAATCGCATAGAGCAAGATGGCGCCGAAGGTCGCGGTCCCGATGCCACCCAACGCGAAACCACCGAACTTCAATGTGAAGTCCGCTGTGCCCAGCATGAGCGTAATGGCGACGATGATGAGGTTGCGACTTTCGGAAAAATCAACCTTGTTGTCCACCCAGATGCGCGCGCCCGACACGGCGATCAGCCCGAAAATCACGATCGCCACACCCCGCAGCACCGGCGGCGGGATGAGGTGAATGAGCGCGCCGAACTTGGGGCTGAAGCCCAGGACGATGGCGACAACTGCGGCTGTGGCGAAGATGAGTGTGGAGTAGATTTTGGTCGCCGCCATCACGCCAATGTTCTCCGCATACGTGGTGACCCCGGTGCCGCCAGCCGCGCCCGAAACGATGGTCGCAAGCCCGTCACCGAGAAAGGCGCGACCCATGTAGCGATCCAGATTCTGCCCGGTCATGGCTGTAACGGCCTTGATGTGCCCAAGATTCTCAGCGACGAGGATCACCACCACAGGCACGATCAAGGTCATCGCTCTGGGGTTGAAAGCGGGCGCCGTGAAGTTTGGCAGGCCAAACCAGGCGGCGCCGGCCAGGTCCGAGAAGTTCATCGGCGTACCCAGCCCCAGACCATTGGCCAGGATGGCGTAGACGACGCTGGCAATGACGAGTCCGACCAGGATGAGCAGTCGCTGCACCAT
>JAGWOZ010000023.1 GCA_028870715.1 Betaproteobacteria bacterium
CAGGGTATCTTTGCGAAGTCCATGTTGTGCTGCGCAGCACAGACGCGCGGGCCGCGAAGCCTGTTAGCTGGCGCTTGATTGCATGCTCGCGCCGGGGCTTTGAAGTTATCCCGGAAAATTGTGGATAACAATGTGCGCAACCTTGGGGGATTTGCCCCAGAAGGCCGAATTCCAAGGCCTGGAATTAATGTGACTGTTTTTTGAACACAAAAAAACCATGATAAATCAACCACATAAAATGATTTTGCGCGATTTGCGCCCTCGGGGCCGCATCGTGTCATCGAGGCTGGCGAAATGTGGACATTTTCGATTGACTCAACAGCCCGAACCGGTTTTGCACCGTGCGCGCTGAGCCTGGCCAGACCGAAACGTGGAGCGTCAGCAGCTTGGCGCGGGCGCTTGCCGACACCTTGTTCGCGCGCTTCGGCGTCGTCACCGTGCAGGGTGAGATCAGCGGCTTTACCCGTGCGGCAAGCGGCCATTGCTATTTTTCTTTGCGCGACGAGGCCGCGCAACTGAAATGTGTGATGTTTCGCCAGCGAGCAGCGTTGGTGACCTTTGACGTGCGCGACGGCCAGCGCGTCGAGGTGAAGGCGGCGGTCGGCATCTATGAGCCGCGGGGTGATCTGCAGCTTACGGTCGAGTCATTGCGGGCAGGCGGACAGGGCGCCTTGCTGGAGCAATTTCTGCGCCTGAAGGGCAAGTTGCAGGCGGAGGGGCTGTTCGATCCCGCGCGCAAACGCGCGCTGCCCGCACACCCGCATGTGGTGGGCATCGTGACCTCGCCGCAGGCGGCGGCCTTGCAGGATGTGCTGGCGACGCTCGCGCGCCGGAGTCCGCAGGTGCGTGTGGTCATCTACCCGGCTTCTGTTCAAGGCGCCGGCGCTGCTCTGGAGTTGGCGCGGGCCGTGCAGACAGCGGGAATGCGGCGCGAAGTGGACGTGCTGCTGCTTGTGCGCGGGGGCGGCGCGATGGAAGACCTCTGGGCCTTCAATGACGAGGCGCTGGCGCGCGCGCTGGCAGCAAGCCCGATTCCGGTGATCAGCGGAGTGGGTCATGAGACCGACTTCACCATTGCTGACTTTGTGGCCGACAGGCGTGCCACCACGCCTACGGCAGCAGCCGAACTGTGTGCGCCGGCATGGGCCGAGCTGCGCCAGCAGGTCGCCAGCCAGGCGCGTGCGTTGCAGCAGGCCTGGCAAAGGCGGCTGGCACGCGAACAGCAGACCCTGGACCGGCTGCAATTGCGACTGCCCACGCCACAACGCATGATGCACGCTGCTGCGCTGCACCTGCGCGACGTGCAGGCGCGCATGCAGAGCATCGTGCGCGCTGTGCTGGCGCAGCGCATGCAGGCGCTCGAGCATGCGTCGCGGCAGCTCGCCGGCCTTCCCGTTCAGGGTCTGGCGAGACGCCAGCTCCAGTTTGCCGAGATCGAGCGCCGCCTCAGCCAGGCGATCGGGCAGCGCATTCACCGCGATGCAGGCAGGCTTGATGGACTGCGGGAGCGTTTGACGCTGCTTGATCCCGCAGCGACATTGCAGCGGGGTTATTCGCTCGTATGGCATGCGGGGGGCGCACTTGTGCACGAGGCCAGCGAGGTGCAGGCCGGACAGGAGCTGGTGCTGGCGACGGCGGGATCGGCGGCACGCCTTGCGGTGCGCTCGGCGGCAATCGTCGAGCATCCCCTGGCAGCCACACGGCCAACCGGGCCGGGCGAAAGTTCCTAGAATCGTCGGTTCGAATCGCTTCGTTCAAGAAAGGAAGGCCATCCCATGGAACACCAACTCCCCGCACTGCCGTTTACCCTGGATGCGCTGGCGCCGCACATGTCGCGCGAAACCCTGGAGTATCACCACGGCAAGCACCACCAGGCATACGTCACGAACCTGAACAACTTGATCAAGGGCACCGAATTCGAGCCACTGAGTCTGGAGGACATCATCCGCAAGGCGCCGGCCGGCGGCGTTTTCAACAATGCGGCCCAGGTCTGGAATCACACGTTTTTCTGGCATTGCCTCAGCCCCAAGGGCGGCGGCGAGCCCAGCGGAGCGTTGCTGGCGGCCATCAACGCCAAATGGGGTGGCTTCGCCGCTTTCAAGGAAGCGTTTCAGAAGTCAGCGGTGGGAAATTTCGGCTCGGGATGGACGTGGCTCGTGAAAAAGCCCGACGGGTCGGTAGACATCGTCAACACCAGCAATGGCGCCACCCCACTGACGACGGCCGACAAGCCGCTGTTGACCGTGGACGTGTGGGAGCATGCCTATTACATCGATTTTCGCAATCGGCGCCCGGACTTCGTCTCGACCTACCTGAACCACCTGGTTAACTGGTCCTTCGCGCAGAGCAACTTCGCCTGACCGGATGCGGGCCAAGCCCCGCCGTTGGGGCAGGAAGGGACCGCGCGGATGCCAGAGGCACCCCTTCGGGGGTTGCGCTCAGTTTGGTGGATGCCGCCTGTTTGCCCTGTCGGTTGAGGGCGGCACACGCCTGAGGCGCCTGTGAAGTGGGCAGTGTCGCCGTGCCTTGCGCAGCACCGACCCACCTTGGCGGTTCATCCCGGCGCGATATGGGGGTGAGCGCCTTGCACAGCCCTGCGTAGCTGAGCTTCTTTGCGCTCTGCGCGTAGAGACTCTTTTGCAACGCCAGGCACTCGTTGACGACGACCCGGCACGAGCCGGCGAAGCGGCGCATCTGCCGCTGCTGCGAGCTGCTAGGGCGGAGTTCAACCTTGAATGCCTGAAGACGCTTCAGGGCTGTTGAAAGATACAGTAATACGGGCGTCGCTTCAGTCAAAACACGATGCCTGTGGCATCCGCGCTATCCTTCCCCGGCATCAATGCCAGGGCTTGTCGCGCACCGGGTCAAGCAAGCAAACGCGAGTAGGGCAGGGCGCGCGGCGCAGTTCCCGCGTGCGCGTTTTTTGCCGGTTATTTCGCGGCGGTGCTGCCAAACGGCGCGCCGCGCAGTGTGAAGCCGGGCTTGATGCCGCGCTTAGCGAACCAGCCAAGGGGCATTTCCAGCGCGAATCGCACGTTTTGCACCGCGCAGTGGCTGTCCAGGGTTTGCGGCTGCATGTCAGCCATGTTCGTGATGGCGCCGTGATCGTCGATGAACGCCACAGTCAGCGGAATCAGCGTGTTTTTCATCCACATGCACACCGGCCGATCGTCCTCAAAGACGAAGAGCATGCCATGGTTGCCGCTGAGTTCGCGGCGAAACATCAGGCCCGTTTCGCGCTCTTCGGACGTACTGGCCACTTCGGCCTGGATGAGTTGCATGCCGGCTTGCAGTGTGGTTTGCGGAAGCACAGCGAGTTGAGCATGAGAAACGGGCGCGGCCGCAGTCAGCATGACTGTCAGCACGATGCGCCACACAGCAGCGGGTCGCAGATTCATGGGGGGATGGAGGTGGGCAGGCTCGAAAACGCGCTCGAATTATCCAGCAAATGCGCCGGAGGCGACTGACCGCCTCGGCGCAAATGCAACGAGGCGCCCGAAGGCGCCTCGTGGTGTCCGGGCAGGAACGCGCCCGCCTTGGACCGCTAGGCCGAGGGTTGATTACTTGGCGGCGGGAGCTGCTTCAGTCTTCTTCTCAACCTTCTTTTCCATCTTCTTTTCGACGCGCTTCTTGTGCTCGATCTTCTTGTGATGCTTCACAACCTTGTGCGCGGCGGGCTTGGCAGCCGCTGCAGGCTTGGACGCTTCGGGGGCAGCCTGGGCCATCACGGCGGAGGCGAAGAACATGGCGAACACGGCGGCGAGAATCTTCTTCATGACTAACCTTTCATTGTGAATTTGAATGTGATCCGAGAGGATCGCTTCCTGTAACGCGGCTGCCCGAATTTCGGTTGACGCGGCCCGCACGCTTTGAGCATGCCTATCGGATCTGTGCGCGAGCGGCCGCACTGGCGGCGCCGAAGTTGTGTGGCCTTGCAGAAATCATGACCTGGATCAGTCTTATGTCTTATAAAAGACATCGTCGATTTTGCGCAGGCGGTCTAGAATGGCACGGTTCAAACCCCGGAGATCCACATGTACCAACACATTCGCGTGCCCGCCGAAGGGCAGCGCATCACCGTTGCGGCCGATCAGTCGATCAGCGTGCCGGACCACCCGATCGTGCCCTTTATCGAAGGAGACGGCACAGGCGCCGATATCACCCCCGTGATGCTGAAGGTGGTGGATGCGGCTGTTGCCAAAGCCTACGGCGGTAAGCGCAAGATCTCCTGGATGGAGATCTACGCTGGCGAAAAGGCCACGCGCGTCTACGGTCCCGATGTGTGGCTGCCTGAAGAAACCATGCATGCGCTGAGGGATTTTGTCGTGTCGATCAAGGGGCCGCTGACCACGCCCGTCGGCGGTGGGATCCGCTCGCTCAATGTCGCACTTCGCCAGGAACTCGACCTGTACGTGTGCCTGCGACCCGTGCGGTATTTCCAGGGAGTGCCTTCGCCGGTGAAGGAGCCTGAAAAGGTGGACATGGTGATCTTCCGGGAGAATTCGGAAGACATTTACGCCGGGATTGAGTGGCAGGCCGAGTCCGAAGGGGCAAAGAAGATCATCGATTTTCTGATCCGCGACATGGGGGTGAAGAAAATCCGGTTTCCGGCCACCTCGGGGATTGGCATCAAGCCTGTGTCACGCGAAGGAACCGAGCGTCTGGTGCGCAAGGCGATTCAGTACGCCATCGACAATGGGCGCAAGTCGGTGACGCTCGTGCACAAGGGCAACATCATGAAATTCACCGAGGGTGGATTCCGTGACTGGGGCTACGCCCTTGCGCAGCGCGAGTTTGGTGCACAGCCCGTGGATGGCGGGCCGTGGTGCAGCTTCAAGAACCCGAAGACGGGGCAAGAGATCGTTGTCAAGGACATGATCGCGGATGCCTTTTTGCAGCAGATCATCCTGCGGCCGGCCGAATACGACGTGATCGCGACGCTCAACCTCAATGGTGACTACATTTCCGACGCGCTGGCTGCACAGGTGGGGGGCATCGGCATTGCGCCGGGTGCGAACCTGTCGGATACGGTGGCCATGTTCGAGGCCACACATGGCACGGCGCCCAAATACGCCGGCAAGGACTATGTCAACCCGGGTTCGGAAATTCTTTCTGCCGAGATGATGCTGCGCCATATGGGGTGGGTGGAGGCAGCTGACTGCATCGTCGCGTCGATGGAAAGAGCCATCCAGTCCAAGCATGTCACATACGACTTCGCCCGCTTGATGCCGGGCGCAACCCAAGTGTCGTGCTCAGGCTTCGGGCAGGTGATGATCGACCATATGTAGCAAGTCCGAACGCCCCCGTCTGTCAACGCGCGGCACTGTCGCGATGGGGCACATCGTCCACCCGGTCTGGACGGCCTTGCTGCCGTCCAGACTGAGCGTGGCCTGCACAGGCGTGACTTCGAGCGGTTTTGCCCCGAGTTCAGTCTTGGACCACGGGCGCATCGTGCGCTTTCGATCGCGCTCCCGGTGCAAGTGCGCGAGGACTGATCCAGGCTGCGCTGCACCATCGCGTGCGATGGCGCCGGGGTTGTCGTGATGTGGGCGGCGCCTTGTTGGTGCTGAATTCGTGGCTTGACGCCAGGCCCCGCACAAGATTGCGGCACTCAGCCTCGAGTTGGCCAAGGCGCCATTGCGCGTCCAGCGGAGCCATGCGCGCGCGATTCGCAGGCGCACCCCCATTCCGGCTCAACCGTGACATCCATCGAGGCCCGACCTCGAGCACCCCTTTGGCCTAGCCTTCGATCCAGCAAGGCCAGGGCGCTTCATAGGCTGAGGCCTAAACGAAGACAACATATTGTCCTAGTAAGTGTTTTTGGAACGTCGGCCGAGAGGCTGCCTTGAGAGTTCAAAGGAGCTGGAATGCGTAATCTGAATGGAAAAACCGTCATCGTGACTGGTGGCGGGGGCGGCATTGGCGGGCGACGAGCCGTCGTTTTGCGCAGGAGGGTGCGAAGGTTGCCGTGTTTGACCTGAATGAGGAGGCGGCGCAGAAGGTGGCCGAGGCGATCAGGGCCGAAGGCGGTGCGGCGCAGGCGTTCCGGTGCGACATCACGAACCTCGCCGAGGTGGACGCAGCGGTGGGCGGGGCCGAAGCGGCGTTGGGGCCGATCGGGGTGTTGGTGAACAACGCGGGCTGGGACGTGTTCAAGCCGTTCATCAAGACGGAGCCGGCGCAGTGGGACAAGCTGATTGGGATCAACCTGGTGGGGGCGCTGCACATGCTGCACGCGGTGCTGCCGGGCATGGCCGAGCGCAAGTACGGGCGCATTGTGAACATTGCGTCGGACGCCGCGCGCGGGGGTTCGTCGGGGGAGGCGGTGTACTCGGCGTGCAAGGGCGGGCTGATGGCGCTGTCGAAGACGCTGGCGCGTGAGCATGCGCGCCAGGGGATCACGGTCAACGTGGTGTGTCCGGGGCCGACGGACACGGCGTTGCTGGCCGGTGTGGCCGAAGGGGCGCGGGACCCGGCCAAGCTGCTGGAGGCGTTCCGCAGCGCCATCCCGCTGGGGCGGCTGGGGCAGCCGGAGGATCTGGCCAGCGCGATTGTGTTTTTCGGCAGCGATGAGGCCAGTTTCATCACCGGTCAGGTCCTCAGCGTGTCGGCCGGCCTGACCATGCACGGCTGATTGCGCGGGCGACTTTCAGCGAACATTCAAGGAGCCAGAGATGAATTTTGAAGACATTCTGTACGACGTGCGCAATGGGGTGGCGTGGATCACGATCAACCGGCCGGAGAAGATGAACGCGTTTCGAGGGCAGACCTGCGACGAGATCATCCGGGCGCTGAACAAGGCGGGGTATGACAAGGCGGTGGGGGCCATCGTGCTGGCGGGGGCGGGGGATCGGGCGTTTTGCACCGGCGGCGACCAGTCGGCGCACAGCGGCAATTACGACGGGCGCGGCACCATCGGGCTGCCGATGGAGGAGCTGCACACGGCCATACGCGACGTGCCCAAGCCGGTGATTGCGCGGGTGCAGGGTTTTGCCATCGGCGGGGGCAACGTGCTGTGCACGATCTGCGACCTGACGATTTGTTCGGAGAAGGCCAATTTTGGTCAAGTCGGCCCGAAGATGGGGTCGGTGGATCCGGGCTATGGGACGGCGTTTCTGGCGCGCGTGGTGGGGGAGAAGAAGGCGCGCGAGATCTGGTATCTGAACCGGCGCTACAGCGGTGCGGAGGCTGTGGCCATGGGGCTGGCCAACGTGTGCGTGCCGCACGAGCAGCTCGATGCGGAGGTGCAGAAGTGGGGCGAGGAGATTTGCCAGCGCAGTCCCACGGCGCTGGCCATTGCCAAGCGCAGCTTCAATGCCGATACGGCGCACCAAAGCGGGATCGCAGGCCTGGGCATGTATGCGCTCAAGCTGTTCTACGACACCGAAGAGTCCCGTGAAGGTGTCAATGCACTGAAAGAAAAACGCAAGCCGGATTTCCGCAAGTACGCCAAGTAATGCTTTCAAGCGGAGCCCGAGCCATGCAAGTCGATGCCCCCAATTCGTCAGGCGCTGTGTGGTGGCCCGACCGCAGTACTGTGGAAAATGCCAACCTCACACGCTTCATGCGTGCGCTCGGGGTTGAAAGTTTCGAGGCGCTCAATGCACGCGCAAGCGCCGATCCAGCGTCGTTTCATGAGGCACTCATCCGCTTCCTCGACTACCGATTCCAGCGACCCTACGAGCAGATCCTGGACCTTAGCGAAGGGCATCCCTTTGCACACTGGTGCGTGGGTGGCACGACCAACGTGGTGCTCAACTGCATCGACCGGCGACGCGACACGGCGCGCTACACACAAGCGGCGTTGGTCTGGGAAGGTGAAGACGGCGTCGTGACGACCTGGACTTTTGCCGACATCGATCGCGAGACGTGCCGCCTCAGCTGGGGTCTGCGCCGCCTGGGGCTGGGACGCGGCGATGTCATTGGCATGTACATGCCAAACTTGCCCCAGGCTGCGGCCGCGATGCTTGCGGTCGCAAAGATCGGAGGTATTGTGCTTCCCATGCTTTCGGGTTTTGGTGCCGACGCCATCGCGCAGCGCCTGAATGATGGCCAGGCCAAGGCGCTGATTACGGTGGACGGTTCCTTGCGGCGTGGCAAGCCGGTCGGCGCCAAGGCAATCGCCGACGAGGCGCTGCCCCATTGTCCCGGCGTGCGTCACGTCGTGGTCCTGAGCCATCTCGCCACCGACCATGGATGGACAGACGGACGCGATCACTGGTGGCATGCGCTCGCCGCCGGCGCGCCTGAGGACTGCACGGCCGTGCCAACCGAACACATGCCAGCCGACGATCCGTTCCTGCTGATGTTCACATCAGGCACCAGCGGCAAGCCGAAGGGCGTGGTGCATACGCATTGCGGTTTCCCGGTCAAGACGGCGCTGGATCTTTCGATCTGCATGGATCTCAAGCCCGAAGACCGCTTCCTGTGGATGTCGGACATGGGTTGGCTGGTTGGCCCGATCCTGGTCTTCGGCGGGCTGCAGGTCGGTGCCACGGTGGTGCTGGCAGAAGGCGCCCCCAATTTCCCGCAGCCGGATCGCCTGTGGCGCCTCATTGAGCGCCATCGCGTCACCTACCTCGGTCTTGCCCCCACCGTGGCACGTCTGTCGATGTCGCTTGAGGATGAGGCCTTCCGAAACATTGATCTCACATCGCTGCGCGTCATCGTCTCCACCGGCGAGCCGTGGACGCCCGAAGCCTGGCAGTGGACCTTCGAGCAGGTGGGGCGGCGGCGAGTGCCGCTGCTCAACTATTCCGGAGGAACCGAGATTGGCGGCATCCTGACGGGCACGGTGATTCATCCGCTCAAGCCCTGCGCCTTTGCAGGCCCCGTGCCGGGCACTGGCGCCGACGTGGTGGATGCCGAAGGCAACAGCGTTGCTCCCCATGTGATGGGCGAGCTGGTGATGCGCAGCCCCAGCATCGGGCTCACGCGTGGTTTGTGGCATGACCGGGAGCGCTACCTTCAAAGCTACTGGTCACGCCTGCCCAATCTGTGGGTGCACGGCGACTTCGCCAGCCGCGACGCTGACGGCATGTGGTACGTGCACGGCCGTTCTGACGACACGCTCAAGATCGCGGGCAAGCGCACTGGTCCCTTCGAAATCGAGGCGCTGCTGATGGCCACCGGGCTCGTGCTCGACGCGGCAGCGATCGGCGTGCCGCATGCCGTCAAAGGTACAGCGGTGGTCTGCGTTTGCGTGCCGCGCCCAGGCGTCGAGACGGATGCCGCAGCCAAAAGTCTTTCGGCCGCCGTGGTCGAAGGGCTGGGCGGGGCATTTCGGCCGGCCCAAGTGGTTTTCGTGGACGACCTGCCACGCACTCGCAACATGAAAGTGATGCGCCGCCTCGTCCGTACCGCATGGCTCGGAGAGGACTCGGGCGACCTGAGCACGCTGGTCAACCCGGAATCCGTCGAGGCCATTCGCGCGGCCTACCTGGCGCAGGGCAAGCCGTGATGCAGACGACGCGCCTCCCAGGGTCGGCCGGGTATCTGTGGCCGCGCGCGCTGGCCAGCGCGCCAGTGGCAACACCCTGGCCCTGTCCCGGTCGACCACCATTCAGGGTTCCCATTTCGCAAGGCAATCAAGAGATCCATCATGGCACTCGACGCTGAATCCTTTGACATCCTGCTGCACACCATCCAGCGCTTCGTGCGCGAGCGACTGGTGCCGGCGGAGAACTACCTCGAAGAGCACGACGACGTGCCGGCCGACATCATCGACGACATGAAGGCAATGGGCCTATTTGGCCTGACCGTGCCCGAGGAGTACGGCGGCATCGGCCTGTCGGTGGGCCAGGAGCTTGTGGTGAATTACGAGCTCGGACGCACCGCAGCGGCCTTCCGCTCAGTGTTCGGCACCAACATCGGCATTGGGTCGCAAGGCATCTTGATGGACGGCACACCCGAGCAGAAGGCCGAATACCTGCCCAAGGTGGCCAGTGGTGAGCTGATCATGTCATTTGCACTCACCGAGCCAGACGCTGGCACCGACGCGGCCTCGCTCAAGACGCGGGCTGCGCTCGACGGCGACCACTACGTGCTCAACGGCACCAAGCGCTACATCACCAACGCTCCGCGCGCGGGCGCCTTCACGTTGATGGCCTGCACCGGCGGGCCCGGTGCAGGTGGGGTGTCGTCCTTTATCGTGCCGGCTCACACACCAGGCCTCAAGCTTGGCAAGACCGACAAGAAGATGGGCCAGCGTCGCACCAAGACCTGCGACGTGATCCTCGAGAACGTGCGCGTGCCCGTGGCCAACATCATCGGCGGCGTGCCGGGGCAGGGTTTCAAGGCGGCGATGAAAGTGTTGGACCGCGGCCGCCTCAACATTGCAGCGGTGTCGTGCGGCATGGCGTCGCGCATCCTGGACGAATCACGGCGCTATGCGCGCGAGCGCAAGCAGTTTGGCAAAGCAATTGGCCAGTTTCAACTGATCCAGGCCATGCTGGCTGACAGTCAAGCCGAGCTTCTGGCGGGCTGGTCCCTGGTGAAGGACGTCGCCCTGCGCTTCGACGCCAAGCCGGCCCATGTATCCGATCCGGATGTTTCGATGCGCGTCTCCTGCGCCAAGCTCTTTGCCACCGAGATGGTGGGCCGCGTGGCCGACCGCGGCGTGCAGATTCACGGTGGCGCGGGATACATTAATGAATACCCGGTCGAACGCTTCTACCGCGATGCGCGCCTGCTGCGCCTGTACGAAGGCACCACGCAGGTGAAGCAACTCATCATCGGTCGGGAGCTTCTGCGTGCCGATTGATGGCAGCCCACAGCCCGCGTCTCTCCAAACGTCAACCAAGGACATTCCATGTCGACCAAGTCCACCCACGCAACCTTCAGTTGGGAAGATCCCTTCCACCTCAGCGCCCAGCTCACCGATGATGAACGCCAGGTGCAGGACGCCGCCCGTGCCTACGCCCAGGAGAAACTCCTGCCGCGCGCGCAGCTGGCGTTCCGCAATGAGGCCACCGATGCATCCATCTTCCGCGAGATGGGTGAGCTTGGCCTGCTGGGACCCACCATCCCCGAGCAATACGGAGGCGCCGGGCTGAACTACGTCTGCTATGGCCTGGTCGCGCGCGAAGTCGAGCGCGTGGACTCGGGCTACCGCAGCATGATGAGCGTTCAGAGCTCGCTGGTCATGGTGCCCATCCATGAATTTGGCACCGAGGCGCAGAAGCGGAAGTACCTGCCCAAGCTCGCCAGCGGCGAGTGGATCGGCTGCTTCGGCCTGACCGAGCCCAACCACGGCAGCGACCCCGGCGGCATGATCACACGCGCCAAGAAGGTGGACGGCGGCTACAGTCTGAGCGGCGCCAAAATGTGGATCACCAACAGTCCCATCGCCGACGTGTTCGTGGTCTGGGCCAAGGACGACGGGGGCCAGATCCGCGGTTTCATCCTTGAAAAGGGCTGGAAGGGGCTGAGCGCCCCGGCAGTGCACGGCAAGGTCGGCCTGCGCACCAGCATCACCGGCGAAATCGTCATGGACGAGGTGTTCGTGCCGGAAGAGAATGCATTTCCCGATGTGCGCGGCCTGAAGGGCCCGTTCACCTGCCTCAACAGCGCGCGCTTCGGCATTGCCTGGGGTGCGTTGGGTGCAGCCGAGGACTGCTACTTCCGCGCGCGTCAGTACGTGCTGGACCGCAGGCAGTTCGGCCGCCCGCTGGCCGCCAACCAGCTCATCCAGAAAAAGCTGGCCGACATGCTGACCGAGATCAGCCTGGGCCTGCAGGGCTGCCTGCGCCTGGGTCGCATGAAGGACGAAGGCACCGCTGCGGTGGAGATCACCAGCATCCTCAAGCGCAACAGCTGCGGCAAGGCGCTGGACATCGCCCGACTTGCGCGCGACATGATGGGCGGCAACGGCATCAGCGACGAGTTTGGCGTTGCGCGCCACCTGGTGAACCTGGAAGTGGTGAACACCTACGAAGGCACGCACGACGTGCACGCGCTGATCCTGGGGCGTGCAATCACCGGCATTGCGGCGTTTGCGAACTGAAGGGCAGCCTGACCATGAAAGTCATCGTTCCTGTCAAGCGCGTTGTGGACTACAACGTCAAGGTGCGCGTCAAGGCCGACCAGTCCGGCATGGACTTGGCCAACCTGAAGATGAGCATGAATCCGTTTGACGAGATTGCGGTGGAAGAAGCCGTGCGCCTGAAGGAAAAAGGCGTGGCCACCGAGGTCATCGCGGTCTCCTGCGGCGTGGCGCAGTGCCAGGAAACGCTGCGCACGGCCATGGCCATCGGTGCCGACCGCGCCATCCTGGTGGAGACCGCCGAAGAGCTCCAGCCCCTGGCCGTGGCCAAACTGCTCAACGCTTTGGTGGACAAGGAACAGCCCGGTCTTGTGATCCTGGGCAAGCAGGCCATCGACGACGACTGCAACCAGACCGGCCAGATGCTTGCTGCGCTGGCCGCCTTGCCGCAGGGCACGTTCGCCTCAAAGCTCGAGGTGGCCGACGGCGCAGTGAACGTGACCCGCGAGGTCGACGGCGGCCTGGAAACCCTGAGGCTTTCCCTGCCGGCCATCGTAACCACCGACTTGCGCCTGAATGAGCCGCGCTATGTGACGCTGCCCAACATCATGAAGGCGAAGAAAAAGCCGCTGGACACAGTCAAGCCCGAAGACCTCGGTGTGGACGTGACTGCGCACCTCAAAACCCTGAAAGTCACCGAGCCCCCCAAGCGCACGGCCGGCGTCATGGTGGCCGACGTGGCTGCCTTGGTCGAGAAGCTGAAGAACGAGGCAAAAGTCATCTGAGCCGAATCCCGCCCGAACACTGGAACACAGAACATGACCGCACTCGTCATTGCCGAACACGACAACGCCACCATCAAGGGCGCCACCCTCAACGCCGTCGCCGCTGCTGCCCAGTGTGGCGGTGAGGTGCACGTGCTGATCGCCGGACACAACGCCGCTGGCGCTGCCGCGGCAGCCGCCCAGATCGCCGGGGTTTCGAAGGTGATCCACGCCGACGCCGAATCCCTCGCCCATGGGCTGGCCGAAAACATGGCCGCCCAGGTTATGGCCATCGCATCACAGTACACCCATATCCTGTTCCCGGCCACGGCCGGCGGAAAAAACATCGCACCACGCGTGGCCGCCAAACTCGACGTGGCCCAGATTAGCGACATCACCAAAGTGATCGCCGCCGACATCTTCGAGCGCCCCATCTACGCCGGCAACGCCATCGCCACCGTACAGAGCGCCGATGCCATCAAGGTGATCACGGTGCGAGGCACCGGCTTTGATGCGGAGGCTGCATCCGGTGGAAGCGCTGCGGTGCAAACCGTCACTGCCGTGGCCGACAGCGGCAAAAGCACATTCCTCGGCAGCGAAATTTCCAAGAGCGAGCGCCCCGAACTGACCGCCGCCAAGATTGTCGTCAGCGGTGGCCGCGCACTGGGCAGTGCCCAGAAATTCAACGAAGTCTTGATCCCGCTGGCCGACAAGCTGGGGGCCGCGCTGGGCGCGAGCCGTGCTGCGGTGGACGCGGGCTACGCGCCCAACGACTGGCAGGTTGGCCAGACCGGCAAGATCGTGGCGCCGCAGCTCTACGTGGCCTGCGGCATTTCCGGTGCGATCCAGCACCTGGCCGGCATGAAGGACTCGCGGGTGATCGTGGCGATCAACAAGGATGCTGAGGCACCAATCTTCGCCGTGGCCGACTACGGACTGGCGGCTGATCTGTTCAGTGCCGTGCCGGAACTCGTCCAGTCCCTCTGACCCCCTACGGGCCAGCTGTCGTGGTGCGCGTCCTGATCCACGCAGCCCGGGAGCACCTGCGTATCCGGTGCCCCGTTCATGCTGGATGCGGATGTGGACCATGCGCTGGTTGGCCCCAACCATGCGGGGTGGGTGAAAATGTCCGATGATGCGCCGCGTCCGGCGAGCCAACACAATCTGCCGCGATCGAGGGGTCGAGCCGTATTGGCGCTATGCAGGCGCGGCGACGTTCTTGCGCTTGTGATGGCAGGGCCGGTCGCCGGCAGGCAATGGATGGTCCTTGATGCGAATTGCCGGGTCAAGGCGTCACGCGGCGGCACTCTCATCGGCGACCCAGGTCTCGGCGTCGCCGCCTTGATCCAGCCGCCGCATGTTCTCCAGCAGCTTCAACAGGTAGTGCAAGGTGTGGGTAATGTCACCCATCGAAAATTCCGCCAGGGCCTGCTCATAGTAGGCATGGATTTTGGGCTGTGCCTTCACCAGCCACACCAGACGTCCCGAATCGGTCATCTTGATCAGGCGGGAGCGGCGGTCTTTTGCACTGGTCTCCATGCAAATGTGCCCATCACGTTCCATGCGCCCAATGACCCCCGTGAGGTTTTGGCGACTGACCATCAGGTAGCGAGCCAACTCGTTCACGCCCATGCCCTGTTGCGCCTCTTCGCGCGACAGAGCCCCCAGCACTGCCCATTGTTGCGTGGTCAGGCCTTCGCTTTCCACTGCCCTCGATCCCGTCTTATGCAATAAATTCGCGCATTGATACAGGCGAAAGAACAGCCGATTGGCCAGCTCCATGCGGGCGATGGCGGTTTTGGATTTGGAAGGATTCATGAGTGACTTCGCGGATGGTCTTGCCTGCGAGAAATTCTATTCAGGTCAATATGTTGTCGTACTATCGTTGTGAATACTGAAGTTGTCAAGCCGATCCACTCATGCGCGCAGCTGGTGGGATGCAACCGGCTCTTTCTCGGAAAAATAATCCCATGAGCATGATGGCCGCATCGATGCATGGCCACGGTGGCAACGAGGTGGTGAGGGTTGGGCCGCGCCCTCTGCCCATACGGCATCCCGGCCATGTGTTGGTGCGCATGCGGGCGGCGACCATCAACCGGGTGGATCTTTACATGCGCGACAGTGGCGCGGGTATCACCCACCAACTCCCGCAGATCATGGGCCTGGATGGCGCCGGCACGGTCGAAGCGTTGGACGCCGGCGAGCGGCTGCTCCAGCCCGGACAGCCCGTGGTGCTGCACCCCGGCATTGCCTGCGGTCGCTGCGAGTTCTGCCAGCGTGGCGAGGGGGTGCTGTGCCTGCACATGAGCCTGCTTGGTGAGCACCGGGATGGCACCTTTGCCCAGTACGTGAGCGTGCCCGCCAGCAACGTGTTTCCCATGCCGAAAGGCCTGTCGTTTGCCCAGGCCGCTGCGCTTGGTGTCAATCACCTGACGGCGTGGCGCATGTTGTTTACCAAGGCGCAGATCAAGCCCTGGGAGACCGTGCTGGTGTTCGGCATCGGTGGCGGCGTGTCGCTGGCGGCGCTGCAACTGGCCAAGCGCACCGGGGCCCGGGTGATCGTCACCTCGCGCGACGACGCCAAGCTTGAACGGGCTCGAGCCCTCGGTGCAGACCATACGATCAATGCCCAGACGCAGGACGTGGCCAAGGCTGTCATGGCCGCCACCGGCGGGCGTGGCGTGGACGTGGTGTTCGAGAACGTGGGCGCCCGCGCATGGTCGTCGGCCATGAAGTCGCTGGTGCGCGGCGGGCGGCTGGTGACCTGCGGTGCCACCACGGGCGATCAACCGCCGGCCGACCTGCGTCGCATCTTCATCCGCCAGTTGCAGATCCTCGGCTCCACGCTGGGCAACTTCGACGAGCTGCGCAGCTTGCTGGCCTTCGTGCAGCGCACCGCCCTCCAACCCGTGATCGATAGCGAATATGCACTTGGCGAGGTGCACGCCGCGTTGAACCGCCTGGAGTCGGGCGCGCAGTTCGGCAAGGTGGTTTTGCGCATCGATTGAGTTTTCCCACACTGGATTCCTCCATGAGCCATGTTCATACCAAAGCGATTGGCGATGTGCTGCTGATCGAAATCCACAACCCGCCCATCAACGCCGGATCGCTTGCCGTGCGTCAGGGACTGAAGGATGCGATCGCACAGCTCGCAGCCGAGCCCACGCTTCGCGCAGGCGTCATCATCGGCGCCGGGAGCACGTTCGTGGCAGGCTCGGATCTGCGCGAATTCGGGCAGCCGTTGCAAGAGCCGCAACTGCCGGAGGTGCTGGCCGCCATTGAAGCCTGTGCCAAGCCGGTGGTGGCAGCGCTGCACGGCGCTGCGCTGGGCGGCGGCCTCGAACTCGCCTTGGCCTGCGATGCGCGCATCGCCCTTGCAGGCACGGTGCTGGGCCTGCCAGAGGTCACGCTGGGCATGATTCCAGGAGCGGGCGGCACGCAGCGCCTGCCGCGCCGCGCCGGTTGGGTGCGAGCGATCCAGATGGTCTGTAGCGGGGAGCGCATCACGGCCGACGCGGCACGCGATCTGCGCTTGGTGGACGAAGTTGTGGCGACGGACCTGCAGGCGCACGCCGTGGCGTTGACGCGCCAGCTGGCGGGCAAGCATCGCATCAGCGAGGAGGCCGTACCCGCCGAGGAGCCGGCCGCGGTCGAGCAGGCCGAGCAGGCCGCCCTGCGTGCAGGCAAGGGTCGCCCGGCCGTGGTGGCCGCCATCGAAGCGCTCAGGGATGCCGCGCGTCTGCCGTTCGCCGAAGGCCTGGCCCGCGAGCGATCCGTGTTCCAACAGCTGCGCGTCTCCGCCGAAGCGCATGCGCTTCGGCATCAGTTCTTTGCCGAACGGGACGCGGTGCGCTTGCCGGCCGACGTGCAGGCGCCACCGCGCCGCGTGCAGACCGTGGCCATCATCGGCGCCGGCACCATGGGCACGGGCATCGCCATTGCAGCGCTCGACGCCGGACTGTCCGTCGTGTTGCTGGAGCAGGACGAGGCTGCGCTGGAGCGCGGTCGGCAGAGGGTGGTGGACTTCTACCAGGGCCGTGTCGCCGCGGGCAAGCTCCAGGCCGCCGCCGCCGCCGCCCGCCAGACTCGCCTGCAGCCGAGCACCGATTGGACACAGCTCGCTCGCGCCGATCTCGTCATCGAGGCGGTGTTCGAGGACCTCGCCGTCAAGCTGGAGGTGTTTCGCACGATCGACGCCCACGCGCGTGTGGGCGCGGTGCTGGCCACCAACACGTCGTACCTCGATGTGGATGCCATTGCCCGTGCCACCGCCCGCCCGCAGGACGTTCTCGGACTGCATTTCTTCAGCCCGGCCAACGTGATGAAGCTGCTGGAGGTGGTACGCGGCGCGCAGACCGCGCCCGACGTGCTGGCCACCGGAATGGCCTTTGGCAAGCAACTGCGCAAGTTGCCCGTGCTGTGCGGCAATGCCTTCGGTTTCATCGGCAACCGCATCTACAACGCCTATCGCAAGCAGTGCGAATTCATGCTCGAAGATGGCGCCTGGCCGGAAGACGTGGACCAGGCCCTGCAGGGTTTCGGCTTCGCGATGGGTCCGTTTAGCGTAGCCGACCTCTCGGGCCTGGACATTGCCTGGCGCATGCGCCAGGCCCAAGCCGCAACGCGCGACCCGCGCGAGCGCTACGTCGCCATCCTGGACCAACTGTGCGAGCTTGGCCGCCTGGGCCGTAAGACGGGGGCCGGGTACTACACCTATGCCGATGGCCGCCAGGGCAAGGCCACCGACGCCACAGTGCGCGGGATCATCGAGGCGGCCTCGGCGCAGCGCGGCCTGATACGCCGGCCGCTTGAGCCCGCCGAGATCCAGCGCCGCGCGTTGCTCGCTATGGTCAATGAGGCGGCGTTGCTGCTGGCGGAAGGCGTCGCCCAGCGCGCGAGCGACATCGATGTGGTGCTGGTGCAGGGCTACGGTTTCCCGCGTTGGGAGGGCGGCCCCGTCTTCTGGGCGCGCCAGCAGGACCGCGCGTGCCTTGAGCAGGACCTGCAACGCCTGGCCGCCACATCGGGTCACGGCTTCCGGCTCGCCGACCTCACACCCTTGCTCAACCCCTGATGCTTTCGGAGACTACGATGCCCCACGCCTTCATCTGCGACGCGATCCGCACCCCCTTTGGCCGCTACGGCGGCGCCCTGAGCTCGGTGCGGACCGACGACCTGGCCGCCATCCCGCTCAAGGCGCTGATGGCGCGCAATCCCGGCGTGGACTGGGGAGCGGTGACCGACGTTCTCTACGGCTGCGCCAACCAGGCTGGCGAAGACAACCGCAACGTCGCCCACATGGCCAGCTTGCTCGCTGGCCTGCCCCCCGAGGTGCCCGGCAGCACCATCAACCGCCTGTGCGGATCCAGTCTGGACGCGGTGGGCACCGCCGCGCGTGCCATCAGGGCCGGTGAAGCCACCCTCATGATCGCAGGCGGTGTGGAGAGCATGAGCCGCGCGCCCTTCGTCATGCCCAAGGCCGAGAGCGCCTTCAGCCGCACCAATGCCGTGTACGACACCACCATCGGCTGGCGCTTCATCAACAAGCTGATGAAGGACAAATACGGGGTCGACTCCATGCCCGAGACGGCCGAGAACGTCGCCACGGATTACAAGATCGAACGTGAAGCCCAGGACCGCATGGCCTTGTCGAGCCAGAACAAGGCCGTGGCTGCACAGAAGGCTGGCCATCTGGCGCGCGAGATCTGCCCGGTGAGCGTTGCGCAAAGGAAGGGCGAAGCCTTGATTGTCGACAAGGACGAACACCCTCGCGAGACCAGCCTGGAGGCGCTGGCCAAGCTCAAGGGCGTGGTGCGAGCAGACGGTACGGTAACGGCGGGCAATGCCAGTGGTGTGAACGACGGCGCCTGTGCGCTGCTGCTGGCCGACGAGGCGGCTTGCACAAAGCACGGTCTGACCCCGAAGGCCCGCATCCTCGGCATGGCGACGGCCGGGGTGGCGCCGCGCATCATGGGCATCGGCCCGGCACCGGCGACGCAGAAAGTGCTTGCGCTCACGGGCATGAAGCTGGCGCAACTCGACGTGATCGAACTCAACGAGGCCTTTGCCGCCCAAGGCTTGGCGGTGCTCAGAATGCTGGGGCTGGATGACGAGGACCCGCGCGTGAACGCCTGGGGCGGCGCCATCGCCTTGGGCCACCCGCTGGGCGCCAGTGGTGCGCGTTTGGTAACCACAGCCGTCAACCGCCTGCATGCCACCGGTGGACGCTACGCGTTGTGCACCATGTGCATCGGGGTGGGGCAGGGCATCGCCGTCGTGATTGAGCGCGTCTGAAACTGACCGACGTCCCATTGAAAGGAGTTCTTATGGGCCCAGAAGCGATCCTCAGCACCTACGGCCCGCGCGAAGTGACGGAGTACGACGTGGTCATCGTGGGTGGTGGCCCTGCCGGGCTGGCCACCGCCATCCGCCTGAAACAGCTTGCTGCCGCCCAAGGCAGCGAGCTTAGCGTCTGCGTTCTGGAAAAGGGCTCCGAGCCGGGCGCCCACATTCTCAGCGGCGCGGTCATGGATCCCGGGGCCATTGCCGAACTCTTCCCGGACTGGAAGGAACGCGGCGCACCGTTGCTGCAGCCCGTGACCGGCGACAACCTGCTGGTGCTTAACGAGACCGGTGCGACCTGCACCCCGGAATGGCTGATGCCGCGCAACTTCCACAATAAGGGGTGCTACGTCATCAGCCTGGGCGCCGTGACCAAGTGGCTCGCAGACCAGGCCGAAGCCCTGGGCGTGGAGATCTTCCCCGGCTTCCCCGCCGCGGAGGTGCTCTACAGCGAGGAGGGCGCGGTCAAAGGGGTTGCCAACGGAAACCAAGGGGTGGGCAAGGACGGCGAACCGGGGGTCAACTTCCAGATCGGCATGGAATTGCACGCCAGGTACACCGTATTCGCCGAAGGTGCGCGCGGCCATCTGGGCAAACAGCTGATTGCGAAATTCAAACTGGACCAAGGCAAGGACGCCCAGACCTTCGCCATCGGCATCAAGGAGCTCTGGGAAGTGCCGGCTGACAAGGCCAAGCCCGGCCTTGTGGTGCATACCGCCGGTTGGCCGATGGACGGCAGCACCTTCGGCGGGGGGTTCCTGTACCACATGGAAGGCAACAAGGTCACGCTGGGCATGGTCGTGGGCCTGGCATACCGCAACCCCTGGCTCAGCCCGTTCGAGGAGATGCAGCGCTGGAAAACGCACCCGAGCATCAGGGCGCACATTGAAGGCGGCAAGCGTCTGGGCTACGGCGCCCGTGCGTTGAACAACGGCACGCCCCAAGCCCTGCCCAAGCTGGTGTTCCCGGGTGGCGCACTGGTCGGTTGCGATGCCGGCTTCCTGAACGCCGCCCGCATCAAGGGCAGCCATGCGGCCATCAAGAGCGGCATGCTGTGCGCCGAAGCGGCGTTTGAAGCGGTGAAGGCCGGCCGCGGCGGCGACGAACTCACAGCGTTTCCCGAACGCTTCAAGACGAGCTGGTTGTACGACGAGCTCTGGACGTACCGCAACTTCAAAAACTGGTTCAAGAAGAGCCCGTTCATGGGCAAGCTGATGACGGGCGTGGAGCACTGGTTCCTGCCCAAGGTGGGCGTGCGCAGCCCGCCCTGGACGCTGCATAACACCACCAAGGACCACACCACGTTGCGTCCGGCGGCCGAGATGCCGCAGATCGCCTACCCCAAGCCCGACGGCGTGATCAGCTTCGACCGGCTCTCCAGCGTGTTTGTGTCCAACACCAACCACGAAGAACAGCAGCCGGCGCACCTGACGCTAAAGGACGCCCGCGTGCCCGTCGAGATCAATCTGGCCAAGTATGCGGGTCCCGAGAGCCGCTACTGCCCGGCTGGCGTGTATGAGTTCATCAACAAGGATGGAGCAGATCAGCTCGTCATCAACGCGCAGAACTGCGTGCACTGCAAGACCTGCGACATCAAGGACCCGACGCAGAACATCGTCTGGATCACACCCGAAGGCGGCGGTGGGCCGAACTATGCGGGCATGTGAACGCGAGAGATAAAGGTTGCGTCCGCGCCTGAGCGGCATCCGGGACGGAGCGGAGCCGCGCTGCATGCCGATCGACGCTCCAGCGTCGAAGGTGCCGATGTCGCACCGTTGGTCGTGGCAACACGAAGAAAAGCCGCACGCCGTGCGGCTTTTTCATGCGGGCTACGGTCAAAAATCATAGCGCAAGCGGGTGATGGGGAGATTACGCAACAAATTTGCGGGGCGATGAAGTTTTGGAACCTGAAAGGTGTAACCTGATCACAATTGGAGGATGCCCACAGATCAGCGAAGGCTCAGTCGAAAACTTAGAATTCGGTCATGTCCATTCCGCGCAAAATCTCCGGTTCCGACCCTGGTTCTGCGGCTGTCGTCGAGCGCCAGGAGCAAAAGCTCAAGCCGCCGCCGCTGTATCAGGTGGTCATGCTGAACGACGATTTCACGCCAATGGAGTTCGTGGTGTTCGTCATTCAGGAGTTTTTCCGCAAGGACCGTGAAACCGCCACACAGATCATGCTCAAGGTGCATCAGCATGGTCGTGCGGTTTGCGGTGTGTATGCGAAGGATGTTGCAGCAACCAAGGTCGAGCAAGTGATGTCGGCGGCGCGCCAGGCCGGTCACCCCTTGCAGTGTGTGATGGAGGCCATTTAGGAGAGTGTCATGATTGCCCAGGAACTGGAAGTCAGTTTGCATATGGCCTTTGTTGAGGCGCGCCAGCAGCGGCACGAGTTCATCACGGTCGAGCATTTGCTGCTCGCGTTGCTGGACAACCCCTCAGCGGCCGAGGTGTTGCGTGCCTGCTCGGCCAATATCGACGATCTGCGCAAGAGTCTGTCTGCCTTTGTCAAGGAAAACACGCCCGTGGTGCCTGGCACCGACGACGTGGATACCCAGCCGACCCTTGGCTTTCAACGCGTCATCCAGCGTGCAATCATGCACGTGCAGTCGTCCTCCAATGGCAAGAAGGAAGTGACGGGTGCCAACGTGCTGGTGGCAATCTTCAGCGAGAAGGATTCGCACGCGGTGTACTACCTCCACCAGCAGGGCGTGACCCGGCTGGACGTGGTGAATTACCTTTCGCACGGAATCCGCAAGACCGATCCGGTCGAGCAAGCCAAGCCGGTGGGTGGCAGCGCGGGCGACGAGGAGGACAAAGAGGGTAAGGACACGCCGTTGGATCAGTTCACGCAAAACCTCAACCAGTTGGCGCGCGATGGGCGGATCGACCCGCTGATCGGCCGCGAGGCCGAGGTCGAGCGCGTCATCCAGGTGTTGTGTCGTCGGCGCAAGAACAATCCGCTGCTGGTCGGTGAGGCCGGTGTGGGAAAGACGGCGATCGCCGAGGGTTTGGCATGGCGCATCGTGCAGGGCCAGGTGCCGTCCGTGCTGGAGCATGGCGTCGTGTACTCGCTCGACATGGGCGCGCTGCTGGCCGGGACCAAATACCGGGGCGATTTCGAGCAACGCATCAAGGCCGTGATCAAGCAGATCAAGGAGATGCCGCATTCCATCCTCTTCATCGACGAGATCCACACGCTCATCGGCGCAGGGGCGGCTTCCGGCGGCACGCTGGATGCATCGAACCTGCTCAAGCCGGCGTTGACGTCCGGCCAGTTGCGCTGCATCGGCGCCACCACATTCAACGAATACCGTGGCATCTTCGAGAAGGATGCGGCGCTTTCACGTCGGTTCCAGAAGATCGACGTGGTCGAGCCCAGTGTGGAACAGACGGTGGAAATCCTCAAGGGTCTGAAGTCGCGCTTCGAGGAGCATCATGGCGTCAAATACGGTGCCGGCGCGCTCGCTGCTGCAGCGGAGCTTTCGGCCAAATACATCAATGACCGCCACCTGCCAGACAAGGCAATCGACGTGATCGATGAAGCCGGTGCTGCCCAGCGTATCCTGCCCAAGAGCAAGCAGAAGAAGACCATCGGCAAGGGCGAGATCGAAGACATCGTGTCCAAGATCGCCCGGGTACCGGTGCACAGTGTGACCACGGACGATCGCTCCAAGCTGAAGAACCTTGAGCGTGACCTGAAGAACGTGGTGTTCGGTCAAGAAGACGCCATTGGCGCGCTCGCGGCGGCGATCAAAATGACGCGATCGGGCCTGGGCAAGCCAGACAAACCCATTGGCTCCTTCCTGTTCAGCGGACCAACCGGCGTTGGCAAGACAGAGGTGGCGCGGCAGTTGGCGTTTGTGCTCGGCATCGAGCTGGTGCGGTTTGACATGTCCGAATACATGGAGCGTCACACTGTCTCGCGCCTGATCGGTGCGCCTCCGGGCTACGTCGGATTCGACCAAGGCGGGCTACTCACCGAAGCGATTTCGAAAAAGCCGCATGCGGTCCTGCTGCTTGACGAGATCGAGAAGGCCCACCCGGACGTCTACAACGTGCTGCTTCAGGTCATGGACAACGGCACGCTGACGGACAACAACGGACGCAAGGCCGACTTCCGCAACGTCATTCTCATCATGACGACCAATGCGGGGGCCGAAACCATGCAAAAAGGCACCATGGGCTTCACGTCCAAGCGCGAGCGCGGCGATGAAATGGTTGACATCAAGCGCATGTTCTCGCCGGAGTTTCGCAACAGGCTGGATGCCATCATCAGCTTCCGGCCGCTGGACGAATCCATCATCCTGCGCGTCGTCGACAAATTCCTGCTGCAACTCGAGTCCCAACTGGCCGAGAAGCGGGTGGAGGCAACGTTCACGGACAAGCTGCGCAAGCACCTTGCAGCCGAGGGCTTCGACCCGCTGATGGGTGCGCGCCCGATGCAACGGCTGATTCAGGACACGATCCGCCGTGCCCTAGCCGACGAACTCCTCTTTGGCCGCCTGGTGGACGGAGGGCGGGTCACGGTGGATATCGACGAGTCGGGCAAGGTGCGTCTGGACATTGCCGAGCCCGAGCCAAAGCCTCGCAAGCGCGAAGCGGAGGATGCGCAGGCATAAGACTTGGGCGGCGCCCCTGCAAAGGGCACCTCCCTGCGCGGGGGTGCCCTTTTTTTGTATTGCTTACGCTCGCAGCGGTTTCCTCACCCCAGATCGGCGTCCAACACGGCGCCCTTGGATGCCGTGCCGGCCAGCTTGGCGAACTTGGCCAGAACGCCACGCTTGTATCGTGTCTGCGGGGGCGTCCAAGCGGCCCTGCGGCGGGCGATTTCCGCCTCCGGCACGTTCAGGTTCAGTGTCAGGGTCGGGGCATCGATGGTGATGCTGTCGCCTTCCTGGATCAACGCGATATCACCGCCGACCATGGCTTCGGGAGCCACGTGACCGACCACCATGCCCCACGTTCCGCCCGAAAAGCGTCCGTCGGTGATCAGTCCCACCGATTCGCCCAGACCCGCACCGACCAGGGCCGACGTTGGCGCCAGCATCTCGGGCATGCCCGGGCCCCCCTTGGGGCCGAGGTAGCGCAGCACCATGATGTCGCCCGCCTTGATCCGATTGGCCAGGATGGCCTCCAACGCGCTTTGCTCGTCGTCGAATACACGCGCCGGGCCGGTCATGCTCGGGTTCTTCAGCCCCGTGATCTTGGCCACACAGCCCTCAGGCGCAAGGTTGCCCTTGAGGATGGCCAGATGACCGTGCGCGTACATGGGATTGGTGAAAGGGCGGATCACGTCTTGGTCCGCACGCGGCTCAGCCGGCACGTCGGCAAGATTTTCGGCCACTGTTTTGCCGGTAATGGTCATGCAGTCGCCATGAATGAGGCCGGCGTTGAGCAGGATTTTCATCACTTGGGGAATGCCGCCAGCGCGATGCAGATCCGTAGCCACGTATTGCCCCGAAGGCTTCATGTCGCACAAGACAGGAGTGCGTTTGCGGATGGTCTCGAAGTCATCGATCGAGAACGGCACCTCGGCCGCGTGTGCAATCGCCAACAGATGCAGCACGGCGTTGGTCGATCCACCCGTGGCCATCACGACCGCCACCGCGTTTTCCAGTGCCTTGCGGGTGACAATGTCACGTGGCTTGAGACCGGCCCGCACAGCAGCCAGCAGGGTTCGGGCCGAGTCGCTGGCCGATTGCACCTTTTCCTCGTGCACATTCGCCATCGTCGACGAGTACGGCAGCGACATGCCCATGGCCTCAATGGCGCCGGACATCGTGTTGGCCGTGTACATGCCCCCGCACGACCCGCTGGTGGGTACCGAGCATTGCTCGATGGCATCGAAGT
>JAGWOZ010000246.1 GCA_028870715.1 Betaproteobacteria bacterium
CTGCACCTTCTCGAACATCTTCAAACCCTTGCGAGCATCGAGCAAGGCGATGTCCTGCGGGGTGGTGACGATGACGGCGCCAGTCAGCGGCACGCGCTGTGACAACGTGAGTTGGATGTCGCCGGTACCCGGCGGCATGTCGACGATGAGATAGTCCAGATCCTGCCAGTGCGTCTGGCGCAGCAACTGTTCCAGGGCCTGCGTGGCCATGGGGCCGCGCCAGATCATCGGGCTGTCGGCGTCCATCAGCAAGCCTATCGACATTACCTGCAGGCCATAGTTTTCCAGCGGCTCCATGGTCTGCCCGTCGCTGCTCTCGGGCCGGCCAGAGAGCCCCATCATCATCTGCTGCGACGGCCCGTAAATATCGGCGTCCAGAAGCCCCACATGGGCGCCTTCGGCTGCCAGCGCCAGTGCCAGATTCGCTGCGGTCGTGCTCTTGCCCACCCCGCCTTTGCCGGAGGCCACCGCAATGATATTTTTCACTCCGGGAAGCGTCTTGACGCCACGCTGCACGGCATGCGCCTCAACCTTGGTGAGAACCTGCACCGAAACGTTTTCAACGCCAGGCACACCCCGCACTGCGGCGATCACCGAACGGCGCAATTCGGCATGCTGACTCTGCGCCGGGTAGCCGAGCTGCACGTCGAGCGACACGTTTGCGCCGTCAAGACGCAAGTTCCTGATGGCTTTGGCCGCTGTGAGGCTCTGGCCAGTGTTCGGGTCCGTGACAGTGGCGAGCGCATCCTGGATTTGATCTTGCGTGGGCATGGTGCAATTCGTGAAGTCATTGGGTACGAAGCGATGCAGTCTAGTTCGCGCGCGTTTTCCCTTCACGTGCCATGGAAGGGCACTGCCTACAATTCCAGTTTGGCCGGCCATCGCTGCGCTGGCTTCCAGCCACTCAATCCCGCATGAAAATCCCCACCAAGCGCCGCCTTTTCGTCACGACCGCCCTGCCGTATGCCAACGGGGCTTTCCATATCGGTCACATCATGGAGTACATCCAGGCCGACATCTGGGTACGCCTGCAGCGCATGCTGGGCCATGAGGTGCATTTCGTCGGTGCAGATGACGCCCACGGCGCGCCCATCATGATTGCCGCCGAAAAGGCCCGCAAGACGCCTCAGCAGTTTGTGGCGGACATTGCCGCCACACGAGGCACCTATCTCGACGGCTTCCATATTCGCTTCGACAACTGGCACAGTACCGACGCGCCGGAAAACCACGAGCTCGCGCAGGACATCTATCGCGCGCTGCGCAAGGCGGGATTGATCTACACACGTGAGATTGAGCAGTTCTATGACCCTGTCAAGGGCATGTTTCTGCCCGACCGCTACATCAAAGGCCATTGCCCGAAGTGCGGCGCGGCGGACCAGTACGGCGATGCTTGCGAGGTATGCGGTGCGGTGTATGGACCCACCGAACTCAAACAGCCCTATTCGGTTCTCTCCGGTGCCGCGCCTGAGCTGCGCAAGAGCGAGCATTACTTTTTCCAGCTCTCGTCCCCGCGCTGTGCGGACTTCCTGCGCAATTGGACGCAAAGCGCGAATGCGCAAGGCGCGCCCCATCTCCAGCCCGAAGTGCTGAACAAGGTTCGCGAGTGGTTCACTACCGACGAAGCGGGCCATGGCGGCCTTGCCGATTGGGATATCTCGCGCGACGCACCCTATTTCGGAATCGAGATTCCCGACGCACCAGGCAAGTATTTCTATGTGTGGCTCGACGCGCCGATCGGCTACCTGGCCAGCTTGAAGAACCATTTCGACAAAGGCCAGGCCGCACGGCATTGGCACGTGCCTTCGCGCACCGTCCAAAGCTTTGAGCAATTCATGGACGACCCGCATGTCGAGCAGATCCATTTCATCGGGAAGGACATCATCTACTTCCACACCCTTTTCTGGCCCGCCACCCTGCAATTTTCCGGCCGCAAGACGCCAACTCAGATCAACGTGCATGGCTTTGTCACGGTTGGTGGCGAGAAGATGAGCAAGAGCCGCGGCACCGGGATCTCTCCACTGCGCTATCTGGAGTTGAATCTCAATCCCGAGTGGTTGCGTTACTACCTGGCCGCCAAGCTCAGCAGCCGAGTCGAAGACGTCGACTTCACGCCGGATGACTTCGTCGCCCGAGTCAATAGCGACCTCATCGGAAAGTATGTCAACATCGCCAGCCGCGCAGCGAAGTTCATCACGCAGTATTTCGATGGCCGGCTTGGTTATTTCGGTGCCACACGGGAATTGGAAGACTCCGCGCGCGCCCTGGCCAACGACGTGGCCGCCTCGCTCGATGCGCGGGACTATGCCCGCGCGCTGCGCGAGATCATGGCGCATGCCGATCGAATCAACACTGCATTCGACGCCGCTCAGCCCTGGCTCTTGGCAAAGGATGACCGCCGCCGGGCGGAACTGCAGGATGCCTCATCGCGCGCGCTGGCGGGATTTTGGTCAATCTCGGTCATGCTTGCGCCCATCCTGCCGGCTACCGCAAGTCGCGTAGCCCGTGAGTTGTTCGGCCTGGACCGCGATTTTCTCTGGAATGACGCAGCCACCCTGCCCCAACATGTGCGCCCCTACCAGCATCTCATGCAGCGCATCGACCCGAAGCAACTTGCTCGGTTGTTCGAACCGGCCACGGAACCCGCACCGCCTGCACCGGCACCTGCCCCGGCTGCGAGCCACAAAGCTACCTCGACGGGCGTGACCCCGCCGAAGGGGCACGCCGAACCTGCCACGCCAACGGGCACGGTGAGCATCGACGATTTTGCGCGCATCGATCTGCGCATCGTGCGCATTGTCCATGCCGAGGCCGTGGAAGGCTCGACCAAGCTCTTGCGCCTGGCCCTTGACGCGGGCGAAACTGACGCGCACGGCCAGCCGCGCCTGCGCAACGTGTTCTCCGGTATCGCCGCAGCCTACAAGCCCGAAGACTTGGTCGGACGCCTGACCGTCATGGTGGCCAACCTCGCCCCGCGCAAGATGAAGTTCGGTATCAGCGAGGGCATGGTTCTGGCTGCAAGCCACGACGACAAGAAGGCGCAGCCGGGCATCTACCTTCTGGACCCCTACCCTGGCGCACAGCCCGGCATGCGTGTGCGCTGACCGATACCGCAAGGAATACGCCATGTCGACACCCGAACCCGCCGACGCACTGCGCACGTTGCCCGACTCCCTTTGGGACCGCGGTCCAAGCACTCACGTGGAGCATTTGGTTGAAGGCGGCCATGTACTGCAGCTTCCAAGCCTGCCCTTTACGCTGGCGCACGATGAGCAACGCTTTCTCAGCCCGGCATGGAGCGACGGCAAATCGAAGAACATCAGCCTGCGCGGCACCACCGAGTTGCGAGGAGCACAAGGGGGGAAAGATGATCTTGTCGCGCTGCAGGCCATGATCCGGCGCTTCGCAGCGCAGGCACAGGCGCTCGTGGATCGGCTGTTTCCGCAGTACCGCGGCAAGCTGCGCGCCGGCAATGCTTCGCTTCGCCCCTTTGCGGTGCAAGGGCGCGAGAGCTCCTGGCGCAAGGACGACACCAGGCTGCATGTCGATGCTTTCCCCTCCAACCCCACGCAAGGCGTGCGCTTGTTGCGCGTCTTCACCAATCTCAATCCGGCCGGCCAACCCCGAGTCTGGCGCGTCGGCGAGCCCTTCGCGGACTTTGCCAGCCACTTTGCCCCGCGCCTGCGCCGTCCCCTGCCGGCTTCGAGCTGGTTGCTGCATGCGTTACACATCACCAAATCGCGTCGTACACCCTACGACCATGCCATGCTTCAACTGCATGATTTGGCCAAGGCGGACCTGGATTTCCAACGCGCGTCCCCGCAGCAGGAAGTTGCTTTTGCGCCGGGCACCACCTGGGTCGTGTTCTCCGACCAAGTCCTGCACGCGGTCATGGCCGGGCAGCACATGATGGAGCAAACCTTCTACCTGCGCCCCACGGATCAGCTCGCTCCGGAAACATCGCCGCTTCGCGTATTGGAGCGCCTGCTCCACAAACCTCTGGTCTAGTGCCAGGTCGACAGAATCAAGCCGAGAGCCTGACGTGCCACCCGTGCAGCACGCAGTGCGCTTTCGCCCCTCATTCCGGCACAACGCATGACCACCCTTCAACTCCCGTTGCACTGGGGTTCCCCAGGACTCCCAAGCCGCCCGCGACGTGTGCTTGTGGTTCAGATTTCGGCGATGGGCGATCAAGTGCAAACACTTCCAGCCGTGTCCGATATCGCGGCACGCTGGCCCGGCATCGTCATCGACTGGGTGGTCGACGCGCGCTTTGCCGACATTCCGCGGCTGCACCCGGCCGTACGCCGTGTCTTTGCGCTGCCGCTCAAGGCCTTGCAACAGAGGCGCAGTGCTGCGGAATTCCGAGCCCTGTTCGGCCAGATCCGTGCCCTTCGTGCGCAACGCTATGACCTGATCTGGGACCCGCACAGTGTTCTCAAGAGCGCCCTTATCAGCCGATTGGCCCGGGGCAAATTGCGCGTTGGCTACCGCGCGCAGGACTGCGGGGGCGA
>JAGWOZ010000247.1 GCA_028870715.1 Betaproteobacteria bacterium
TCTACGAGCGCCTGGTCGCCGCGGGCAAGCTCAAGAAGGTGGCCTTGATCGCCTGCATGCGCAAGCTGATCACCCACCTCAATGCCATCGCCCGGGACCACCTGAACGCTCAAAATTCGCTCCTCACGCCTTGACTTTCAACACGGTTAATCAGGCCTGCCGACACGCCGGGGCGACGCATCATCCGCCGCACGCCGCGTGAGCGTTTCCCCATTCCTCGCGCATGCAGCGGGCTTCACGTCTCCCCCAGCGCCGTCAGCAACTCGGCTTGATGCTCTGCGTGCAGCGCATCAAGCAACTCGTCGAGGTCTCCATTCAAAATGGCATCGATCTTGTAGAGCGTGAGATTGATGCGGTGATCCGTCACGCGCCCCTGCGGGACGTTGTACGTCCGAATGCGGTCAGAACGGTCACCGCTACCCACAAGGCTTTTGCGCTGTGCTGCCTCGCGCTGCTGCGCCTCCTGTCGTTGACGCTGCTCAAGCCGCGCGGCCAGCACGGTCAGGGCCTGGGCCCTGTTGCGATGTTGCGAACGGTCGTCCTGACACTCCACCACAAGCCCCGTGGGCAAATGCGTGATGCGCACGGCCGAATCGGTCTTGTTGATGTGCTGGCCGCCAGCGCCAGAAGACCGGAAGGTGTCAATCCGCAGTTCGGCCGGGTTGATCGCAACGGCCGTCTGCGCGTCCGGCTCGGGCATGACCGCGACGGTCGCCGCACTGGTGTGGATGCGGCCCTGGGATTCCGTGGCTGGAACACGCTGTACACGGTGCCCGCCGGATTCGAACTTGAGCCGCCCGTACACACCGTCACCGCTCACGCGAAGAATGACCTCCTTCACCCCTCCGAGGTCGCTGTCGGAATGGCTCACCACCTCGGTGCGCCAACCCCGGCGTTCGGCGTAGCGGGTGTACATCCGCAGCAAATCGGCGGCGAACAGCGCCGACTCCTCACCGCCGGTGCCGGCGCGGACCTCGACGAAAGCGGGCTTGCGGTCATCGGGGTCGCGTGGCAGGAGGGCACGCTGCAACTCGCCCTCAAGCGCTTCGATACGCGCATGCGTGGCCTGCACCTCGTCCTGCGCCAAGCCACGCATTTCGGGGTCTGCGAGCAGCGCCTGCGCGCCTGCCTGATCGTCTTCGGCCTGGCGCAACTGCGCATAGAGCTGCGCCACGGGCGCCAGCTCAGCGCGCTCACTTCCGAGCGCGCGCAAGCGTCCGGGATCGGCAGCAGCATCGGGAGCTCCCAGCAGGGCGTCGATCTCGTCCAAGCGGCGCAGCATGGCGTCGAGCTTGTCACGCAGTGATGGTTTCATGGAATGGCACGCAGGCGTACATGTGCGGGCAGCGCGGGTGAGGCGCCCGCCCGCGCTGCCCGCATCTGCTAGCTGTTGTTGGAGTCGCCGCCGCAGCCCGTGGAGCCGCGATGGGGTGTGAGAAACAGGCGCTGCACGGCGCGCGTCACCTGTTCACGGTGCGCCGGGTCCGTGTGGTGCATGGCGGCAAACGCGTTATGCAGGAACTTTTGCGACAGATTGCGTGCCAGCATGTCCATCACCAGATCCGGTGATTCGCCCCGCGCCAAGAGCTTGCGCGCGCGCTCCAGTTCGGCCCCCTGCCACTGTCTGCTTTGCTCCTGCAGCTGCAAGATGAGCGGCACCTGTTCGCGGTTGTCCATCCACTGCAGAAAACCCTGCACGCGCGTCTCGATGATGGCCTCGGCCTGCTCGACCGCGGCCTGCCGCTTCTCCGTGTTTGTACGGACCAGTTGCGTGAGGTCATCCACCGAGTAGAGATACACATCGGGGAGTTTGGCCACCTCGGCCTCAATATCGCGCGGCACGGCCAAGTCCACCATCACGACGGGCTTGTGGCGACGTTGCTTCACCATCCGCTCCGCAGCCCCCAGACCGATGAGCGGCAAGGTGCTGGCGGTGGAGGTGACGACCACGTCGAACTCAGCCAGTCGCTGGGGCACATCGGCCAGGCGCATGGCCTCGGCTCCGAACTGCTGGGCCAGGCGCGCGCCGCGCTCCAGTGTGCGATTGGCAATGGCCATGTGGCGTGGGCGACGCGACGAAAAATGCGTTGCGACGAGCTCGATCATCTCACCCGCACCAATGAACAGGATGCGGCAGTCGGCGAGGTTCTCAAACACAGTCTCAGCAAGTTTCACGCTGGCGGCAGCCATGCTGACCGAGTGCGCACCGATTTCCGTCGTGCTGCGCACCTCCTTGGCCACCGCGAATGTGCGCTGAAACATCTGACCCAGCGTGCTCCCCAGCGTCCCGGTGTCGGAGGCCGCACGCACGGCATCCTTCATCTGCCCCAGGATCTGCGGCTCGCCCAGGACCATGGAATCCAGGCCGCTGGCCACACGAAACGCATGGCGCACCGTACCGTCCTGCACCAAGCGGTAGCTATGCTCGTACAGATCACCCTCGCTCAGGGCACGCGACTGGGCCAGCCAGTGCACCAGCGCCTCGCGCGGATCGTTGTCGGAGGCGCAGTAGATTTCCGTTCGGTTGCAGGTGGAAAGAATCGCCGCCTCAACCGCACCCTCGCCACCCGGCACGCCTGTTCGATGCGCCAGAAGCGTGTCGCGCAGCGTGCGCAACGCGTCCTTCAGGCCTTCAGCTGAAAATGCCAGACGCTCGCGCACATCGAGTGGCGCGGTCTGATGGTTGACTCCGACGGCAGCTAATAACATGATGAAATTGCTATTTTACGGACGCGGGCCGCTTTTGGCGGCTGATGCAGATCAATCCACCTTGCGATACGGGAGCCGGCGGCTGAAAACGCCGCACACCGCGACAATGCCCCGGCCACTCCCTCATCGTGGAGCGACTGCCGTTTCCGGGTGGGTTTCAGGTGGTGCATCAGCGACAGTTCGACCTCCATTCCCCTGCTGACGCACATCAACCCCTTTCGAATGCAAACCCCATGCTGAGCCTTTTGCTGTCATGGCTGGCCTCGACCAGCGTCATGCCGATCGTGGTGGGCGGTGCGATCGGCGCCGTTGGCAAGCGCGTTCTGCGTCCCTGCCACGGGCGGGTTTTGCGCCAAACCCTGTGGGGCGCGGCTGCGGCACTCATCGTGCATCTGGCGCTTGTCGGCAGCGGCATCCTGCGCGAAGGCGCCATGATGGACTATGGCGCGGTCATGGCCAGCGCCATTGCCGCCTGCGTGCTGGCCTGCCGGCTTCGCTGATTCCCATCAGGCGGCGACGCTGCGCCAGCGCAGCCGCACCAGCCCTTCGGCCATATACACGGCTATGCCAACCCACACCAGCCCGAAGCCGATCGCCTTGTCGACGCCAAATGGCTCGCGATAGAGCCAGACCCCCAGTCCAAGCAGGACCGTGGGCGTGAGGTATTGCAGAATTCCCAGCAACGAGAACGTGATGCGCCTCGCTCCGGCGGCAAAAAGCAGCAGGGGGATCGTGGTCACGGGCCCAGCGGCGATCAGCAGCCAGCGCAGGCTCCAGTTGCCCGTGGCAAACACATTGGCGCCGTGCGCGCCCTCCCAGGCGAGGTAGGCCAACGCCAGGGGGAAAAGAACTGCCGTTTCGACGGCGAGCCCCTCAAGCGACCCCAGCGGCGCCGTCTTGCGCAACAGGCTGTACCCGGCGAAAGTGACCGCCAGGGAAAGGGCAATCCATGGCACGTGACCGACCTCAGTGGTCATCCACGCAACACCGCAGGCGGCGATCCCCACTGCCACCCACTGCGCCGAGCGCAAACGCTCATGAAGAAGGACCGTGCCCAGAGCAACGTTCATGAGCGGATTGATGTAGTAGCCCAAGCTCGCCTCGACCACATGGTCATGGTTCACGGCCCAGATATAGGTGCCCCAGTTGCAGGCCAGCAGCAACGCACTGCCGGCAAAACGCGCGAGCACGGCCGGTTGCTCGCGCAGCAAGCGCATCCAAGTCCAGCGCCTGCGCACGAGCAAAATGCCCAAAACGAGCAAAAGGGACCATACCATCCGGTGCGCCAGGATCTGCATCGCGGGCACGGCATGCAGAAGCTTGAAATACAGCGGAAACAGGCCCCACAATGTGTAGGCGCCCAGGGCGTAAGCAACGCCTGGATTCATGATTGTCAGTCGTAATGTGAACGCAACGTTCCATCGTACGCGGCGGGGACAAAATGTGCCGAGGTCGCGCGTGATCCCTTACGCCATAGTGCCTGTTTCGATGCGACATCGCGTGTCTGGAAGCAAGGCGGACTCGGCGGTTGGGTGGCTCCGGGATCTATTTGGAAACCGGGCATAGCATGCGGAGGAGCACCGGATGCGGCGGTCTACACCCGGTTTCGGCTGCGGTGACAAAAGGCTAGGTGAGACGACCTGACAACAGCAAACCCAGCATTTGCTGGGTTCTCGGGAAGTTCTGAGATGCCGTGAGACACCACGCAACGAAACAAAGGCCTCAGACGTTAAAGAGGAAGTTCAGAACGTCGCCATCCTTGACGACGTAGTCCTTTCCTTCGGCGCGCATCTTGCCA
>JAGWOZ010000248.1 GCA_028870715.1 Betaproteobacteria bacterium
CAGTAATTGAGCATGTGGTTCACGGTGAAACGGATCGGATGCGTGATCACGCCATTCGGTGCGGTGGGTGTTCCCGTGCCGATCACCTCATCGGCGTTCAACAACAGCGGGGCTACAGGCAGGCCCGCGGCGTCGGTGGTGCCTTGGCCTTGTGGGGTCAGCGCATTGGAGGTGACGTCGCTCCACAGGGCGTTGGACGCATCCGTCCACCCGGAGGTGGCTGCGTCATACGCGCCGATCCACATTTCGTACAAGGCCGGCGGCTGGCTCCCGCCCGCCTGCCGATACACCAGCACATGTTTATCGCCGCTTGAGCTCGAGGTTCCCTCCACCGGAGCGTACGGCGGGATCGGACCTGACGTGAAATAGCTCTGGTACTGGGTCGTCTTGACTGGAACGTTGGCTTGCGTGGCCGGCACGTCAATCACCGGAATCCCGTTGGGAAAGGGCGCGTTGGACGTATTGCCGAAGAACACCCGCAAGGGTGCGGAGGCGTAGTTCTGCAACTGCGCAGCCTGCGACGTGTCCGTCGGCAAGGTATCCACTCGGTGGTGGAAGATCGATGTGCTCGGAAAGATGCTTGCCAGATAGGCATTGCTACCCGCGATGGAAAACCCGAGCTGTCGCGTCGCCGTTGCCCCGGTGGCGTCCGTGACGACGAACTGCGGCTGATAGTACCCCTGCCCACCGACCACAGCGGCGCTGATGGCCCCGGTGCAGGCGTTCAGGGCCAAGCCCTCTGGAAGACTGGGGTAACTAGATGAGGAACTCACCGAGAAGACGTAGGGTGGAGTCCCGCCGACGGCCGCCAAGGTGCAACCCGCATACGCCCCCCCTTGCGTCGCCGAGGGGCAACTCTGGGTGGTAATGCTCAGCGCCCCGCTCACGGGGTGGGCAACCTGTACCGGTGTGCAGGTCAGCGCGGTCGCAGTGCCGCCACCACCGCCACATGCACCGAGCAGGAAGGCCAGCAGATAAACAGCTCGCCGAACCGTGATTGACCCCGCGCATCGAAACATGGTCAGATTCCCTCGACCGGGTTGCCATCCATCGGCCGGTCAATAAATAGGTGATCAACGAGGGGGGCTCGCCGCTTCGCCACCAGGACGACGATTCTCGACCGGGTTGCCTCCCCAAAGGTCGGGGCACTCTAGCAGAGGCCAATGCCTGGGTAACCCACCTGAACACGCGATACCCCCCCTGTTCGAGGGGAACAGTTCCTCACGGGCTCAACGTTACGGACCAAGCATGTCGAGCGGCTCCAGCGACCGGCGGTCAACCCGCCGGCCCTGTCGGGCCATGGCGAGCATTTCCCGGTCGCCCCGACTGTCGCCATAGGCGAATCGCAGCTCTTGGGGGCCGAGGAGTGCTCGCAGTCGCCTGGCCTTCTCCGGCCCCCAGCAGTTACCGTCGACGAATTCCCCGGTCGCTCGCTGTGTGGCGTCGAATTCGAGTTCGGTCGCGATGACATGCGCGAAACCCATGCGCCGCGCCCACGGCCGGGTATAGATCGCCGGGGAAGCCGTCACCAGCACGCAGCGGTGGCCGGCATGCTGATGCTGCCGCAGACGCTGCATCATGTCGGCTCGAAGCCGTCGCGGGCCGATGGCGTCGGCATAGCGCTCGCCGAGATCGACCAGCGCGGCCCGCTCGGCCCCGCCCAGGACGCGCCGAAGCACGCGTCGCTTGGCATGGTCATTAGCCACCAAACGCGCCGCGAAGCCGATCAGCGTCGGAGCCTCCAGCCCCAGGGCCAGGGCCACCCTGGGGAATCCGAAGCCGAAGCGCAGGAACGGCAGCAGCGTGTCGCGGCGCGTCAACGTACCGTCGAAATCGAAAGCCGCCCAGGTGATGTCGCTCACATTCGGAGGCGCTTGAAAAGCCGCTCGGGGATAGACCGGATGACCAGCATGATCCAGAACCAGAAGGCCGGCAGGTATGCCACGTCTCGCCGCTTGTCCATGGCACGAACGATGCCACGCGCCACCTGCTCCGGGCGAGCCCACAACCATCCCTTGCGCTCGAAGCCCGCGGTCATCGGCGTGTCGACAAAGCCCGGCTTGACGGTCAGCACATGCACGCCGTGGTGCGCCAGGCGGTTGCGCAGCCCCTGCAGGTACAGCGCAAGCATGCCCTTCGCCGCTCCGTAGACGTAGTTGCTCTGCCGGCCTCGGTCTCCTGCCACGGAGCCAATGGCCACGATCGTACCGGCGCCGCGCGCCTGCAGACGATGCGCCGCCTCCTCGGCCAACGCAACCGCAGACAAGGCGTTGGAGTGCAGCGCGGCCATGGTCGTGGCCAGATCGCCCTGGCAAACCAGCTGATCGGGCAATACGCCATGCGCGATCAACACAACGTCGATGACGCCAAGAAAGCTCTCGGCCTGATCAAACCATCCTGGTTGCGCGGCGATGTCGTCCAGATCTGCCTGGCAGCCGCCCACGCGCTGGTCGGGCCCAGCGCGCACGCGCAGGTCTTCGAGCACGGCGCGCAGCTTCTCCGCGTTGCGGCCTACGCCGTAGACGTGGCACCCCCGCTGCACGAGAAGGCGAGCGACAGCCTGGGCAATCGCCGAGTTCACCCCGAAGATCAGGACCCGCTGCCCGGTGATCATGCGCACATGCGCCTCCAGAAATCCGACCCGAAAGCCGGGTCCACGAACGAGGTGAAGTCCTGCAACCTGGGATACGCCTGTCGAAACAGGTCGGGCGGCATGCGCGCGTCCTTCGCCGGATAGAGAGCACCACCCGCCGAGCGCACGATAACGTCGAGATCCTGGAACAGGTGCTGCGTGACAGCCCCCCGATTGGGAAAGTCCAGCGCCAGCGTAGCTCCAGTGCGGGCAAAGGACAGCAGCCCCAGACTCGGCTTCGAACCGAAGGTCTTCAGCACCGCGAGAAACGAACCCTGGCCGCTTGCGGCAATGCGTGCGAGCAGTTCGGCGATGGCTTCACGCATCGTCGATGGCGGCACCACGCATTGGTACTGGTAGAAGCCCGCGCGCCCGTAAAGTCGGTTCCAATGCGCGATCGCGTCCAGGGGGTAGAAGTAGGGCACATAGTGACTGAGGGCACGCCGGGTTCGTGCCTTGTGCCAATACAAGCCATTGAAGGCTCGAAGCGAGAGCGGGTTCACCAATGAAAAGGGAGGAGTGAAAGGCATGGTCCGCCGCCTCTCGCGAAACAGCGGCAAGTCCGGCTGCGAGGGTGCATGGCGCGCACAGCTGAAAACACCTCTTCCCTGAGAGGCGCCGCGCGCGGCACAGTCCAGCCACGCCACCGTATAGGGCCATAGACGTTCCGCCTCGGCATTGAGTTCCCAGAACTCGTCCAGGTCATGGAACCGCAATGTCTGCACATCCAGATAGGCGTTGGCCACTGGCGCCAACTGGAGTTCGGCGCGAGTCACCAAGCCCGTGAGGCCGAGGCCGCCAACGGTCGCAGCAAACCAGTCGGGATGTCGGGCCGGGGTGCAATCCAGCCGCGCGCCATCGCTTCGCAGCAGCTCGAACCCCCGCAGGTGGTGCGCAAAGGTTCCCGCAGCATGGTGGTTCTTGCCGTGCACGTCATTGGCGATCGCCCCCCCTACCGTGACTTCGCGCGTGCCTGGAGTCACCGACAGAAACCACCCCTGCGGCACAACCAGCTGCAGGATCTCACGCAGGGTCACCCCCGCCTCGCAACTCAATACCCCGCTTTGGCGGTCGAAGCGAATCCAGCGATCCAGACCACGGGTGTGCAGGATCACCCCATCGCGGTTGAGACAGACATCGCCGTAGCTGCGGCCGCGGCCATAGGCCAGCAACGAGCGGCCGGCCCCGTCCGGCAGCGCCGCCGCGCGATCGACCAGCGAAATGACGCGTGCTGGCGCCGCCTGGTGGACACGGCCCCACGAGGCCCATTCACTCATTGCCGCCCACCAACTTCGCTGTGAGTGCGGACTCGACGGCGCCACTTCGGCGCAAACCCCCGAGCACCAACATGCCTAGGCCGACAGCAAACCACAAGGTAGTCAGGCGTATCAGGATCGTGGCAGCCACGGCCGAATCCGCGCGCGCACCCGCGAGCGTCAGCAGACCGATCATCGCTGCTTCCGCACCGCCAAGCCCCCCGGGCATGACGCTGACGGCCCCCGCCAACATGGATGCGGCATAGACGAAGACCGCGTAGCGAAGACTCAGTTCGATGCCCAGCCAATGCAGCAACCACGCGAATCCCACCGCTTCGGAGCCCCACGCCAGGAGACCCAATAGCAGCGCGGGCAACACGATCCAGCCCGCATGGCAGGTACTGGCCTGGCGCAACAAGCCGAGCGCGTGCCGAAGCAGCATGATCGCTCGCCCCGAACGCCCGCTGAGGCGACTGATCGCGGCACGAATCCAGGCCTCACGCGACAAGAACAGGAGCATGAGTGCGCCCGCAAGAGACATCAGCATCACCACCGGATGCAGCGCGGGATACAGGCTGAGGCCTGGCAGACACAGCAACAGCACCGCTAGTA
>JAGWOZ010000001.1 GCA_028870715.1 Betaproteobacteria bacterium
GGCGTGCTACTCACCTTCGACGACGGCCACGCCAGCAATGCTGAACTCGCCCTGCCCTTGCTCAAGCAACGCGGTCTGAGCGCGCTGTTTTTTGTCACCACCGACTTCATCGGTCAGCGAGCGGGTTTTTGCACCTGGGATCAGGTTCGCCAACTCGCGCAGCAAGGCATGGTGGTCGGCGGGCATGGACACACCCACCGCTTTCTCAGCGACCTGCCAGACGACACGCTCAAAAGCGAGCTGCAGCAATCGCATGTTCGCCTCGAAAATGAGCTGCAGATACCAGTCAGGCAAATGTCCTTCCCCGGGGGGCGTTACGACGATCGCTGCCTGCGGCTGGCGCAAGACGTGGGCTACACCGTCCTTCATGGATCGGCCATTGGCACCCTGAGCACTCGCCCGATTGCCTCAACGCGCCCCCTGCCCCGCCTGGCCATCCGCGCTGGAACGACAGACGCCACTTTCATGGCCTATGCCCGGGCCGACGCGACCACCTTGCTTCGCGCGCAGATCATTTCGCTCGCCAAAACAGGGACCAAACGCCTCATTGGCAACGCGCGCTACCACCAACTCTATGCACGCGTCAAAGGCGTGCCACACCAGCAGCCATGAGCGTGACCACCCCGCACCCACGCCAAAAACCTGGGGGATTGAACAACAGGCGGCCCGCTTCAGCCCCATCGGTTGAAAATCCGGCTGAAAACCCGGTTGAAAATGCGAACTGGGCTGGCAAGGAGCTGTACTCCATACTTCGACTGCTCGCCGTACCCGCTTTATTTGTTCTCAGCATCATCGTTTTCAAACTCCATCCAGGGAAAATTGGCCTCTACGGTTTTGCCGTGGTCTTTGGGCTGCTCCTGCTGATTCAATTGCGTAAAGGTCCAGAGCCCCTGCTTGCACTGGTCATCATTTATTACCCTTTAAGCAAACTCTACCCAGTTCTGATTGCACCCGGCATCAACGGCACTAATTTGCTGGAATTGTTTTTGATTTCATTCTGGATCATCCATGCCTATAAAAATCAAAGGAAGATGCTCAACCCCTTGCCGTTCACGCGATTGGTAGGCATCTGGTTTTTCCTGAGCGTTATTTCTGTTTTTACAGCAATTTATCATATTGGGCTGCATCCATTCATCTGGAATTATCTTTTGTCGGCTCGGGGATTTTTCGACCAGTTTATTATTTTCTTTCTGGTCGTCAACCTGATCCAAGATAAGAATATGGCTAGACGACTCATCGTCTATATGATGTTTTCCGCAGCTGTCATTTTTCTTTACGGCATACACGAATGGTGGCTTACCCGCGGTGCAAGCAGCATCGAAAAATCGCGGCTGCTCGGCCCCATTGGGCAGCCGAACGAATTCGCAGCGCAAATTATCTATTCTCTCGCGCCCTTGCTAGCCTATGGGGCCTATTATTTCCCGCGCTGGAAATCGTGGCGCTTGGCGCCCATCGTCTTGATTGGCCTGAAAGTATTGCTGGCGGCCTTTTCTCGCGGTGCTTATCTGGCTTTCGCGATGGAGCTTGCCACGCTTTCATTCGTTAAAAGCAAAAAGTTCTTGGTTCTGGTCTTGCTCGTTATTGGAACAATTTACTTTTTCATTCCCGCCTTGGTGCCCAATTCGATGAAGGCCCGAGTAGCTCAAACCTATCAGGATCACGAAGTTGACTCAAAAATCGACAAGAGTGCAGACTCACGATTTTTACTTTGGGACGCAGCTATTCAGATGGCAAAGGAAGATCCAATTTTCGGCAAAGGGTTCGATCAGTTTCACAGCTTGGTGCCAAGCTATGTTCCAGGATTCTATGAAGGCTCGACCGGAGATGCTACTGACAATCAGAATATGTTTTTGTATGCGGCCTCCAATATGGGCGTGCCCAGCCTGATCACGCTCTTTCTGATTATTGGACAACTCGCTTTTCGTGGATGGTTTATTTATAAAAAGAGCACCGTAGATATCGACCGCATCATTGGTTTAGGTGCGGTAACGCTGGTAGCAGGATTGGTTGCGGTAAATATGTTCGGGACGCATATTATAGATACCTCGGTCGATGTGTTTCTATGGATTTATATTGCCATCGTGGCCCATCTGTTTGATCCGAAACAACTTATCAGCGCCAAAAACAGAAATGGATAACCGCGATAAAACCTCTCCGCACATTGTCCACATGATCGACGAACTGCCACGCGACGGTGCGGAAATGCTGCTGGTCGATTTGATGCGCCTGCGCATACCGGGCTACCGTTACACCATCGTCTGCCTGATCAAGGGCGGCCCGCTTGAGCAGGAGTTTGAAAAACTCGGCGTTCCAGTCGTGATCTTTGGCCGCAAAGGCAAGCTGGATTTTGGCTTGGTCTTCCGCGTGGCTTCGTGGCTTAAGCGCGAGCGTGCTGCGGTCGTGCACACACACCTGTTCACCGCCGATACTTATGGCCGTCTGGCTGCGCGCTTGGCTGGCGTTCCGGCGTTGTTTTCGACGGTGCACAATATCGTCAACCCGTGGAAAGGATCGGGCCGCAAACTGATCGACCGCTTGTTCGCGCGACTGAGTACCGCCGTGGTGGGGTGCAGTGAAGAGGTCACGCAAACGCTGGCCACGCGCGACAAAATACCCGCCAGCAAGCTGGTCTCGATTCCAAATGGCATTGACCTCAAGAAATTCTCCAGCTTTTCGGGCGCGGGCGTCCGAAGTGAATTCGGGCTTCCAGAAGATCGCCCCCTGATCGGCATCGTGGGCCGCTTGCACGAACAAAAGGCACACGGTGATCTGTTCCGTGCGCTGGCCGAACTTCCCCAGGTGCGTGACAAACAATTGAATTGCCTGGTGATCGGCACGGGCGATCTTCAAGACACGCTCAAGCAGCAGGTCAAGACTCTCGGGCTGGAAGACTGTGTGATTTTCACCGGCATGCGAACCGATGTTCCCCGCCTGGTGGCGGCTATAGATGTGTTCGTGATGTCCTCGCATTGGGAGGGTTTGCCCATTGCCTTGCTGGAGGCGATGGCGAGTTCCAAGGCGGTTCTGTGTACCCGAGTGGGCGGCATTCCCGATGTCGTCATCGACGGGGATAATGGCCTGCTGGTCGAACCGCGCGACGTGCCGCAATTTGCCAAGCGCCTGGACGACTTGCTGCAAGACCCCGCTTTGCGCGCCCGTCTAGGGCAGCGGGCACGGGAAACCGTGATCGCGCGTTTCGACGTCTCGCGAACCGCCGCGGCCTACAACCGTCTCCATCAGCAAGCGCTGGGCCTGTCGTCAGAGCCTCAACCGGCGCGAGTCGCCCCTGCGGAGTAAATCATGCGTCGTCTGCTTGCCACTGCCTTGCTGCCTTACGCCCAGCTTCGCAACACCCTGAGCCCGGGTCTGCGCGTGCTGATGTATCACCGTGTCGCGCATTTGGCCGCCTATGACCAACTCACAGTATCACCCGCGCGTTTTGCCCAGCAGATGCAAGAGTTGTCCGCGCACAACGTGGTCAGCCTCGAAGACGGGTTGCGGGCGATTCAGGCCGGGCCCTTGCGCAAACCGCTGTTCGCCGTGACCTTCGACGACGGCTATCTCGACAACCTGACCGAGGCCTTGCCCATCCTGCAGCGCTATCGCATTCCGGCGACTATTTTTGTAACCACCCAGTTCTGCGATCAGGCGCTCAGCCACCCCCGCTACGGCAGTCAGCCGACCGAGCGCCTGCACCTTAACTGGGACGAAGTGATTGCCCTCGCCCGGTCTCCCGGTATCACCATCGGTTCGCACACCCGCACCCACCCCTATCTGCCAACCGTCAGCGATGCGCTGGCGCAGCAGGAAATCGCTACCAGCCGAAGCGAAATCGCCGCCCATCTGCAGCAACCCGTTCTGTATTTCTGTTACCCCTCGGGCGATTTGAGCCCGCGCGAACTTCAACTGGTGCGACAAGCCGGTTATGCCGCTGCCGTCAGCGTGGCGCCGGGGGTCAATCGGCGTGATGCCGATTTGTTCCAGCTCAAACGCACCGAAATCACTGACCGCGATGACGTGTCGCAATTCCGCCTGAAAATCGCTGGCGCATTCGATCCGATTCATCGCTTGCTGCATGCGCGTCGCACCCGCCGATTCGCTCAGAAACACCTCAAACCCAGCGCCTCGTTCGAGGCCACAACGCTATGAAAATCCTGTACTTGATGACTGAGCCCTTCGGCATCGGCGGCGTGCAGTCCGACGTGCTGACTCTGACGGAAGACCTCACCGCCAAGGGCCATATCGTTTATGTGGCCACCACAGACGGCGTGCTGCTCAAGGAGCTGATCGGCAAGGGCGCCATTCATGTCGATATCGACTTTCATTTCAGCGCAGCCTCGCAGTTCGTTCGAGCCCTCAAACAGCTACGTGAGGTCGTCAAGCGCGAGGGCATCGAACTCGTCGCGCCGCAATCGGTGCGGTCTTCCATGGTGGCCTACGCCGCACTGCGGCTCATGCCCTACGGCTACCGGGTCGCGAGCACATCTCGCCGCGTGCCCATCGTGACCACCATCCACAACATTCACAATCCCAAGAATTTCAAGTGGGCAGGTCGCATCCTGCGGCAAAGTGCAGATTTCATCATTTTCGAGTCGAACTACGAGCGCAACCGACTGCTCGCCAACGGCCTGCCCCCCGAGCAGTCCACCGTCATTCACAGCGGCATCGATCTCGATCGATTTTCCACGGCCACCCGAGCCACCGATTTCGCCCGCCAGTACGGGCTGGAACCGGGCAAGCATCTGATATTCGGCATCGTGGCCCGCCTGTCCGAAGAAAAAGGCCACAACTATCTGGTCGATGCCTTCGCCAAAGTCGTGCAGCGCAAACCTGAAACCCGCCTGCTGATCGTGGGCGACGGGCCGCTACTCGATCAAACCAAGGCGCAGGTCGCCCGCCTCGGCTTGCAGAACACCGTGATTTTCGCCGGCATGCAGCGCGACATTCCCTCCCACCTCGCCCTGCTAGACGTCTTTGTGCTGTCCTCAACGCGCGAGTCATTCCCGCTGTCCGCGCGTGAAGCCATGGCGGCCGGCCGCTGCGTGATTGCGCCGCGCATCGGCGGCTGCGGCGAAGTGGTCGAAGACGGCGTCACCGGCTTGCTGTTCACCGCGGCAGACGTCGACGATCTGGCTGCAAAAATGCTCACCCTCAGCGAGCGAGACACAGTGGCCGCCATGGGCCGCGCCGGGCGCCAACGCGCGGAACGTCTTTTCTCGCGCCATGTCTGGGTGGACGGGGACGAAAAGGTTTACCTTGACTGGTCTGGACTGACCTCCCCCTCCACGGCCTCTGTGGCCCTGTCCTGACGCCGTTGAAGCTCACCCTCGAACTCCTGCTGTCTCCCGTCGGGCTGACCGCTTGCGGCCTGGTCTTTCTTTCCCTGTTTGTCACCTGGCGCTCGCACCGGTTTTTCACCCGATTTCTGACCTATGCCATTACCGTGCTGTTTCTCTTGGCCAGCATGCCCCTCTTTGCCAATCTTGCTCTAGGCGCACTGGAACGAAAGGCGACGCAGGAGAAAATCTGCTCCCCGCCCCCGCCGGGGACGCTATTCGTCGTGCTCGCTGGCGGCATAGACGGCAACCCTATGCACGCGCAAGACTTCTCGGCCTTGAAAACCGCGAGTTTGAAACGTCTGCTCGCTGCCGTACAACTGGCGCAGCACACCCCCGACAGCACGCTGCTCATCTCCGGCGGATGGGGCAGAACGGTACGCGAAGCCAACTTGATGGGTGCGCTGGCTGTGCAACTCGGCTTCCCAGCCAGCCGAATGATCCTGGACACAACATCGCGTACGACCTTTCAGACGGCCGTCAATATGCGCGAGCGCATCCTCCAGTTTCCGGTCGGCCGCCGCTACCTGGTCACCTCCGCAGACCACATGCCCCGCGCGATGATGGCTTTTGCCCATGAGCGGGTTTCAATCTGCGCCTGGCCGGTAGACTACGAAGCCATTCCGATTCAGGCGCTGGACATGCTGACCCCGCAGATCAGCGCGCTGGACAAGACCACACGCGTCGTACACGAACTTCTCGGCATGCTTTATTACAGGCTGATCAAGTTTCAATGACGCGCCGATTCAGGTGCCGCCCATGACCCCGACAGACCACAACGTCGAAGCTGAAGAAATCGACAAATTCAGCGCACTCGCCCATCGCTGGTGGGATGAACACGGCGAGTTTCGCCCCTTGCACCTGCTCAATCCGCACCGCCTACGGTGGATTCAAGACCATGTCGGCCTGGGTGGAAAAAGCGTTGTGGACATCGGCTGCGGGGGCGGCATTCTCTCGGAGTCGATGGCAGCGGCAGGCGCCAAGGTGACCGGCATCGACCTTGCCGATGCCTCGCTGCAAGTTGCGCGCCTACACGCGCTCGATGCCCAGTTCGATATCGATTACCGCCTCGTCAGTGCCGAGCGCCTTGCCACCGAGGCCGCCGGACAGTTCGACGTCGTCACCTGTATGGAAATGCTCGAGCACGTCCCCGATCCGGCGTCCATCATTCAAGCCAGCGCCGCCTTGGTGCGCCCCGGCGGATGGGTTTTTGTCTCGACCCTCAATCGCAACGCCAAGGCTTATCTGTTCGCCATTCTCGGGGCCGAATACCTGCTGCGGCTCCTCCCCAAAGGCACGCACGACTACGCCAAGTTTCTTCAGCCTTCCGAAATTTCCGCCATGGGCCGACGCTGCGGTCTTGAAACCGCCGACATTGCCGGGCTCGAATTTCAGCCTCTCACCCAGCGCTTCCGCATCACTCACGATCCCAGCGTCAACTATCTCATGGCCTTGCGCCGCCCGCTCTGATGTCCCCCCCCCGCCCTGTCCGCGCCTGCCTATTCGACCTCGACGGCACGCTGGCGGATACCGCCCCCGACCTGGCCGCTGCGCTCAACCGAGTGCGCAGAGACCATCACCTGCCGGAATTGCCGCTCGAACGCCTGCGCCCCATGGCCTCTCATGGCGCGCGCGGCTTGCTCGCCGTAGGGATGCAGGTCACGCCCGAAGAGGCTCGGTACGACGCATTGAAAGAAACCTTCCTCGCTTATTACCTCGAGGCGATCCGTGTGCGCACCACCCTGTTCGACGGCGTCGTCCCACTGCTCGAACGCCTGCATCAACTCGCCCTGCCCTGGGGCATTGTCACCAACAAACTCAGCACCTATACCCAGCCCCTGGTCACCCAACTCCCCTGGCCGCACCCTCCCGGATGCGTGGTCAGCGGCGATACCGCCGCGCGCCCCAAACCCGCACCCGATCCCCTGCTGTACGCCGCCCAAGTGCTTCGCATCGACCCTGCAAGCTGCATCTACGTCGGCGATGACCTTCGAGACATGCAATCCGCCCAAGCCGCTGGAATGCGCGCCATCGCCGCAGCCTACGGCTATTGTGGCCCCAGCGCCCCAGAAAGTTGGGACGCAGATGCGGTCATCCAACACCCCCTTGAATTGCTCACGCTCGACCTCATGTCCTGACAGCGGCGAAACAAAACAAGGTCTCGCCGTACAATCAGTATTCCATGGGGCCGACCCGGTTTCGACGTGGATAGCAAAACAGACAGGTGCATGCCGAGCCCCAGTACGCTCGATAAACCACTGGAAACAAAGTAACTGCGAACGATTCTTCGTACGCCCTCGCCGCTTAACACCGGTGAGCCTCGCAACGGTTGGCCGATGGGCCGGGGTGGCAACACCTGCGAGGTCATACACATTGGCTCGAGTTGAATTTCGCCACGCGATTCAGCCCTAAACTCAGTGGATCGCCCCAAATGAAGCGCGTACACCCGCGTCATAGGGGTTAAAACCAAATGGCGTTACTAAGCACGTAGATCCTGCTGTGGAGTATTTGCGGACGGGGGTTCAATTCCCCCCGGCTCCACCATTACCTAATCCTAAGTGATTGATTCACTTAGGATTTTTTCTTTTCTTGGTCAGGCAGGACACAAAAAGGGACACAAAACCTTGCGAGATCAAAAGGCCGACGGTGCTTCCTTTGTGCACCAGGTGTGGATAGCAGGCCGTCCGGTTCCCGATTTGCCGCTAGTCGCGCATAACTACATGCCGATCCCGGCAAGTCTTCGCGATCCTGATCTGCCATGTCTCCACAAAACCCCATTTTGGTCGATGACCGCCAGGCGCAAACGCTCTTGTGCGCTTCGCGCTCTACTTTGTACCGCCTTCGTCGCGCCGGGCTATTACGGTGCGTGAACATTGGCGGCGCCTTGCGCTACCACCTGTCCGACATCGAAAAAATGGCCAGTGACGGCGCGAGTTCGCGATCCCTTCAGTCGGCAGCCACAACGGGCGCATAGTCCTCCGACTTGCGGGCGCAGGCCATCCATCGCCGTCGATGGATGTCTGAACCAGGTTCAAACCTTTCCATTGCCCCTGCCTTTGCGCCCCGCGCAGCGGGGGGCCTTCAGCCGTTCCCGCGATTCCATTTTCGTGTTTTGCCGCCCTTGCGCATAACTAAGTGCCGGGTGCGGTTCGCGGGTTTCCGTGCTCCTTTACCGCGATCTGCGGGTGGTGCCGACGCACCCGGCTCCCTTTTATGGAGTTGGATATGCGCCTGATCATTGCCGAAAAACCCTCTGTTGCCCAAGCCATTGCCGGTGTGTTGGGTGGTGCCCGCAAAACCGATGGATTTATTGAGTGCGCCGGATCGACGCGCGTCACCTGGTGCTTCGGCCATCTGCTGGAACAAGCGCCACCCGAGGACTACGTTGAAGGCGGTCGGGTCAAGGCCGAGCATCTGCCGGTCATCCCCTCCGCCTGGAAACTCTCGCCCCGCGACGGCGGGGCGGGCAAGCAAGTCAAGGTGATCCGCGATCTGCTCAAGGATGCGACCGAGGTGGTCAACGCCGGCGATGCCGACCGCGAAGGCCAGTTGCTGGTCGATGAAGTCTTGCTGTTCCTGAACTGGAAGGGCAAGACAAGCCGTCTGTGGCTGTCCAGTCTGGACGATGCCAGTGTGCGCAAGGCGCTCTCTGACATCAAGGACAACGCGACCCTGCGCCCGCTCTACGACTCGGCCCTGGCCCGCCAGCGCGCCGACTGGCTGCTGGGCATGAACTGCTCCATCGCCCTGAGCCGCAACCTGCAAGCGGCGGGCGTGCAGGGCTCCTGGAGCGTGGGCCGGGTGCAGACCCCGACCCTGGCCCTGCTGGTGGATCGCAAACATGAGATCGAGCACTTCAAGCCCTGCGACTTCTATCAGGTCATCGCGCATCTTGATGGCGGCATCAAGGCGGGCTGGCAAATCCTGGATGATCTGACCGATGAAGATGGTCGCCTTCTCGATCGCGCCACGGCCGATGAGATCGCCCGGCGCATCACCGGCAAGGCCTCACGGGTGGTCCAGTTCACGCGCAAGGCGGGCGAGCGTGCCGCCCCGATGCCCTACACCTTGGGCGCCTTGCAGAAGGTCGCCAGCAGCCGCCTGGGCCTGTCCGCCAAGGACACCCTGGCGGCGGCGCAGGAACTCTACGAAGCCAAAGTCACGACTTATCCGCGCACAGACTGTCCTTACCTGCCGGTGGAGATGCACGGCGATGCTGCGCGCATCCTCAAAGCCATCGGCACAGAAGGCATTACGGGCCTCGATGCCTCGCGCCGTCACGCGGCATGGAACACCGTGAAGGTCGAGGCGCACCACGGAATCATCCCCACCGGGCAGAACCCTGACACGGCGAACCTGTCGCCCAATGCCAAGAGGGTGTTCGACCTGGTGCGAGAGAGCTACATCCGCTTGTTCATGCCGCCTGAGCAGTTCGAGACCCGTGAAGCGCGGTTCGACATCGACGGCCTGCCGTTCCGCGCCACGGCGCGCATGGTGCTCGATCCCGGCTGGACACGGCTGGGGGGCAAGGATGAAGACGACGGCCAGGACGAGGCTCCTGCCAGTCTGCCCGATCTGAGAGAAGGGGAGAACAGCACCTGCGAGCGCGGCGACGTGCAGGCCAAGCGCACGACACCGCCCAAGCCCTACACCGATGGAACCCTGATTGCCGCTATGACCGGCGTGCATAAGCTGGTGACTGACCCGAAACTGAAGGCCCGCCTGAAGGAGACCTCTGGGCTGGGCACCGAGGCGACGCGGGCCAGCATGATTGAAGTGCTGCTCACCCGTGACTACGCGGAGCGGAAGAAGAAGGAAATCCATCCGACCGCCCGGGGCGTGCAACTGATCGACATGCTGCGCAAGGTCACCCCGGAACTGGCTGACCCTGGCGCCACTGCGTTGCAAGAGGACGCGCTTGCCGACATCGCTGCAGGCCGGGCTGAACTGGCGGACTTTATGGACGGCCAGCGCACTGCGGCGCATCACATGGTGCGTGCCCTGATCGATGGCAAGCTGACCGATGCCAAGCTGGTCACCCACACTTGCCCGGCCTGCGGCGGTGCTCGCTGCGTGCAGCGCACCAGCAAGGCCGGCAGTATCTATCACCGTTGCCTGGATTGTGAGTCCGTATTCGGGGATGACGGCGGCCAGCCCGGCAAGCGCTTCGAGGATAAGCCCGCCACCGAAGGCGGCAAGCCTGCGCCTGCGGCAACTGGCCCGAAGTGCCCAGCCTGCAAGAAGAACACCTTCAAAAGCGAAACCAAGACCGGCAAGGCGTACTACCGGTGCGGCGGATGCAAGGGCGCCTGGTGGCCGGACCGCAAGGATGAAGGAAAGCTGGGCGGGAAGTGGGAGGATCGGAAATGAGACTCCCTAATACTCCGCCGCGCATCGATGTTTCTAGTTCTCGGGATTTTGGGCGCCTGCTGGTTTATATCGCCGACGTGGCCAAGGCCATTCGCTTGAACAGCCCCTATCGTGGCGATTATGCAAGCCGCGACCCGCGAGAAGTCGGGCTTGATGTGATGTGGCTGGCCGACTCATTGCACTGCCTCGACCGTCTGGGCCTGGCTTTGCTATCTGACGACGCCGGGGAGATTGTGGCGGCCTGCGATTCGTTATTGAGCTATTACCGCATGTTCAACGAGGGCGTGCAGGGCTCGGGCTCGGGTGCGAAGGGCGACCCGAAGGCTTCCTTCGAGCGGCACGGGCACCTTTGCCGACCGACTGAGGCAATGGCTGTTTTTGCTGATATTCGTGGCAAGGCCGCTGCGCTGGTGATGACAGGCGGGGCCGAAAAATGACGCCCGCTGTTTTGTTGCAGCAATGCGCCCCGGCCGTCGCGCCCGTCACGATGGCGGCGATCGTTCAGAGGGAGAGCGGCGGCAACCCGCTCGTACTGCACGACAACACCACTGGGAAGAGCTATCAGCCTCGCAGCGTCGCCGATGCTGCGCGCATTGCAAGGAAACTGATTGACCAGGGGCATTCAGTCGATATTGGGCTCGCGCAGATTAACAGCAACAACTTGCCGGGCATGGGGCTTGACGCGGACAAGGTATTAGACCCCTGCACGAACCTTCGCGCTGCGCAAATCATTTTGTTGCGCGGCTGGAAGCAGTCTGGCGGGGATTTGCGCGGGGTGCTGGCGGCCTATAACACGGGCAGCGCAGGTTCAAGTCTTGGCGAGAAATACGCGACGTCGGTTTATTCGAAGGCCGGCGTCATAGTGCCCGCCATCCCTGGCGGCACGATTGCAAAATGGGCCTTAGCCGACGCAGGAAAGTGGTTCGTCGAGCCAGCCCAGGCCGCCGAGCTGCCGCCAGTCCGCGGGGTAGTGACCTGGACACCCCAGTCCAGCCCTCTCTCGCCACAAACAGGCGGGCTCAAACCAAAATGGTAATCCTGGAATAATGTGAAATCGTCATCTCATTTTTCTTGTCCTGCTTGTTAATTGTTATGTCAGTCCTGGCCCGCGCAAAAGCGGCCAGCGCATCCTCAAATTCATTGACCAGTCCCGCTTTTTTGATTTTTTGTTTTATGTCCGCTGCGAGCTGACGGCGCCTGGCCTTCAAACTTGATTCGGAGATGCCGGTGGCGTTAACTAAATCTTTGTTAACCGATCCAAAGATCGACGCGACGAACTCAATTTGTCGGCCACGCAGGCCGATTTTTTCAAACAGCCCACAGATTTTGTCGCTCGCTTCTTCGTAGTCTTCAGCGCTGCGCTGTTCATCCTTGATAAGATCAATGAGATTCAGGGTCTTCGAATATTCGGCGTCATCGTCATGATTGTTGTAAAGCGATTCGGTTGCCGGCGAGTAGTTGTCTTGAATGATGCCTGGCTTGATATATTTAGCGATCCTGAAAAAACGGCTTTCCTGATTTTCGCCGGGCTCATAAACTTCTTTTTTCAGGCGCCCAAGCACGCGAAGACAAATTTCTTGCGCGCGGTCCTCCGCGTTGGTCATTAAACTGCCGATGCCTGCATCGTCGTTGAATTCATCCTGCCCGCCCCACAACCTGGCGGCCTTGGCGGACATTTTCATTAAATCCTCGCCCGTCCATTTTTCGAGCGGGATATTCGCCAAATAATTCTTTTGTTTCGTTGCCATTTTCGTGCCCCTATATGTGGTGTAGCTAGAAATAGATTACTGTGCGACATGCACTTACGCAGTGCGATGTCGGCGCAATGGAATGCCGGCCAAAAATTCCGCGGCGATCCGCAGTGCCCATGCGCCAATAACAAACAGCGCGGCAATAAATTCATCCCGCGCGGCCTGCATTTTTTTCGGTTTCACGCGCTTGGCAATGCGCTGAATCGCAAGCTCGACATGCCTCGCGGTAACCATACCCGTTCTGAAGCGCGCCTCAGGCTTGTCCGAAATCAAAAATGCAAGTTTCCGCACCTCGCGCCCTAGGTGCCAGCTTTTGATGAAGGCCGTGGGTGAGTTACAGACATCGAACCAGTTCCCTGCGGCGTTGCGCTGATCGGGGGTGGTATAACTATTGATAATCTTGAGTGCGCGGTCATTTGCGTTCATTTCATGCTCGCCCGGTAAAAGACAGTGAGCACACTTTAGATTGATCTTGCCGACTTAAATAGTCTTCTCAAGAATCACAAAATAATCACAAATATTCAACAGCAATCAATAATCAATCATCAACAATCATCAGTTAATGAGGCTTTTTGGGCTGTTTCTTGCCTCGCTCGGCGTGATCACGCAGAGGTAATAGTGTGTAACTCCCTTGTTTTGTCGCCTGGCGCGCATATCCCATCACCATCAACAACTTTGCTTTGAGTGAGTGCCATGAATAAGACAGATCAAGAGTCCCGCGCCCGGCAAACCGAGGCCCTGCGCCGGGCGATGGGCCCGGAAATCCTTGCCCCGCTCGATGACCCTCAAGTCGTCGAAGTCATGCTCAACCCCGACGGTACGCTGTGGGTGGATCGCCTGGGAGCGGGCATGGTCTGCACCGGCCGCATCGACGCCGTGCGGGCGCTGACCATCGTCAACACCGTCGCGGCCATGCTCGACACGGTGGTGACGCCCGAGCGCCCCATCCTCGAATGCGAGTTGCCGCTGGACGGCAGTCGCTTCGAGGCTTTGATCCCGCCCCTGGTCGAACGCTCCAGCTTCGCCATGCGCAAGAAGGCAACCCTGGTCTTCACCTTGAAAGACTATGTGGCGAAGGCGATCATGACCGCAGCGCAGCGCACCGCCATCGAGAGTGCCGCCGCAGCGCGGCAGAACATCCTGGTCTGTGGTGGCACCGGCACCGGCAAAACCACGCTGGCCAACGCCATCCTCGATGCTGTCGCCCGCATCGACCGCGAGCACCGCATCGTGGTGATCGAGGACACCCGCGAACTGCAGGTCAATGCCGAGAACGTCGTGTTCCTGCGCACCAGCGACAACACCGACATGACGCGGCTGCTGCGCGCCACCATGCGCTTGCGTCCAGACCGCATCGTGGTGGGCGAAGTGCGCGATGGCAGCGCCTTGGCACTGCTCAAGGCCTGGAACACGGGCCACCCCGGCGGTGTCGGCACGGTGCATGCCAACGATGCCAGCGCTGCGCTGATCCGTGTCGGCCAGCTCATTCAGGAAGCGGGCGTGCCACCCAACCCCGAACTCATCGCCGAAGCCGTCAACGTGGTGGTGTCGATCAAACGCACGCCCGAAGGCCGACGGGTCGAGGAAGTCGCTGCCGTGCGTGGCTGGTCGGCCAGCGGCGGATTTCAGGTTGAGAGGGCGGCCTGAAAAGCGCTGCGCTGCATACACTTTTTTGTACGGTACAAAAAACTGTACGCATCCATCCCACTGTTTTGCCGCCCCACGCGCATATCTCTATAACAACAACCCAACACGGACATGCGCCATGCCCACCAAACACTCACCAACCCGCGACAAATTTTTTCATTTCCGGCTCACCCAGGCTGATATCGACCAGATCAACCGCAATGCCGCTCAGGCGGGGATGCGGCCTGGCGTTTTTGTCCGTGAACTGGCCCTGTCTGGCGGCAACATGCGCATCACCTCGCGCGTCGATGAATCCGCCGTGTTTGAACTGCGCCGTCTCGGCGCGATGCTCAAAAATTTGTACCCCAAGAACGCCACGAACTGGACGAACGAAGAAAAGCGTCGGCACTGGGACGCCATGAAGGCCGTCCTTGAGCACGCCGACCGGCTCGGCGCCGGCCAGGAATGACCCATGCTTGCAAAGGTCATCAAGCTGCGCAACGAGCGCGGCGGGCGTGTCTCATCGCGTCGCGGTGTCGAATACATTCTGCGCGAGGGCGGTAAGGAGCACAGCCTTGAACACCCAGTCGCGGGCGGCAGCTTCAACCTTGAGATGGGCGACCTCGACATGAGCGACCCGAGGGATCGCGTGCTCGCATCGCAGATGATGGACTACGTCGCCGAAACGGGGCGTCGTCGCAACCAATCCGGTAGCAACCCGTTCTATCACTACGCGATTTCGTGGCGCGAGGGCGAGCATCCGACCGCCGAACAATGCCGCGACGCCGCTGCGCACACCCTCAAAGCCCTTGGCCTGCATGAAAACCAGGCGGTCTGGGCGCTGCACACAGACCGAGATCACCACTGGCACATTCACATTCTGGCGAACCGTGTCCACCCTGAGCGCCTGAACCTGTCCGGTCCGCCCAAATTCGATTATTTGGTGCTGGACCGGGCCTGCCGCGAGCTTGAAATAGCCCAGGGCTGGGCGCACGATCTCGGCCCACACGTTGTCATCGACGGGGCTATCAGGCGCTTGAACAAAGGCCAGCGGCAGCAGCTCGGGCTTGTCGGCAACAAGCCGCATGCGCCGACACCCGGCGCGCGGGCCGCCGAAGTCAACCACGGCGTACCGAGTCTGTCCGATTGGCTTCGCGCCCGAGCGCAGGCTGATCTACTCACCGCGAAGTCGTGGGGTGAACTGCACCAGGCGCTTGCCGAGCGCGGCTGCTCCCTACGGCTGGCCGGGGGCGGGCTGGTGATCGACACGAAGTTACCCGACGGGCGCGGCACGAGCACAAAAGCCAGCGGTATCCATTACAGCCTGAGCCTTGGCCGCCTAGAGAAGCGCCTTGGGCCTTTCCTTGCCCCTGCCTTTCCTCTGCCTGGAGCAGAGCCAGCGCGGACCTATGCGAGGTTTGTCCAAAGCGTGCGGGCCGGGACTGAGCCGGGCCTGCAAGAGATTCCAGGCCGCACCGGAGACACGCCAGAGCGCCGCGCAAAGCGGGAGGCCCGTGCCCTTGCGCGCAAAGAGCTTGCAGACGCATTCAAACGCGAGCAAGAGAGCCAGAAAACCAGCAAGAAGGCGCTTGCCGCCGGGCTACGGGCGCATCATGCCGACGAGAAAGCCGCCCTGCGCAACGAACTGAAAACGATCAAGCCCGCGCGCATCGCGCAACTAACCGCAGAGCACGGCAGCAAGCAGATCGCGCAAGGACTTTGGGCCGCCGAGGCAGTTGTGCGCAAGCAGGAATTGCAGCAACGCCAGCGCGTTGAGCGCATGTCGCTGACGCGCGACGCGCAGCGCATGGACTGGCCAGAATGGCTGGAGAAGCAGGCCGCTTTGGGCGACGAGGCTGCTGCGGCTGCGCTGCGCGGCATCAAGTATCGCGAAGGACGAGGTAGGAGCAAGGGCAAGAACGGCTTCGAGGGGGAAGACCTCGACCCGCTGCATCCGGCCACTGGCGCGGTCGGCGGCGCGATTGGCGGTTCGCAGCAAGACACAACTACAGGAGCAAGAAAAGTCTTCGCGCTTGAAGACGCGCGCATCAAGATCGACCGGCGCAATCAACGCATCGAGTATCACGATGCGGCGGGACAGGTGCGCATGACGGACTCGGGGCAGCGGGTTGATGTCCATGTGCCCGACGCTGACACGATCGAGGCCGGGCTGCTGCTTGCTTCGCAGAAATTCGGCGGTGAGGTGTTCATCACCGGCGAAGCCGAATTCCGAGAGCGTGCTGCTCGGCAGGCCGCGCGTCTGGGGGTTCAAGTGAAAGACGAAGACTTGCAGCAAGTGATCGAGCAGGAGCGCGCGCAGATCGAAGTCGAACGCACGCCATCCCGCCCGCGGCGCGCACCAGAGGACCGACAGCAAGAGAGATGAGCGTTTTGCCGGGGGTGCGCATACCCCGGTATGAACAAGATCAAGCTCCTGCTCGCCCTCGCTGCCTTCGCCGTCCTCTCCTGCGCCGCAGTGCCAGTCCGCGCTGCGGATTTGTCGTTCGGGCCGTCGATCCGCCCTCAAAGCTATGCCATCGGCCTGCGCGGCAGCGGCATGATCGCGCCTGAAGTCCAGTTTCTCAGCGAAGGCAGGCAACCAGACAGCATCCCGAACATCAACCGGGTGCTGATGTTCAACGCCGTCGTCACGGCCGACCTGACCTCATCCTTGCAAGCCTTCGTCAAAGCGGGCCTTGCATCCAGCCGCTGGAGCACGAATGGCAGCGGCAACGGCTATAGCAATCCTGGCCGCTTCGGCTGGGACGTAGGGGCGGGCATGACGTGGTGGCCGACGCGGCAATGGGGACTGCGCATCGAGATCGTGCGCATGCGCCACCAGCAAAGCGACGTGCCGCAGTTCGAGACCTTCACCCAGACCACGGCGCTAGTCGTCGTGCCGATTTGAGCGCTTTGCCGGGGTGCACACATAACCCTGTAAGCGCGCCATCCGGCAGCTCATCTTCTCCACGAAAGGACTGACATGAAATTCGCCACCGTTCGCAACCTGCGCGCCGCCGTCGTGCGTCGCCTGACCCTCGCCTCCGCCGTGTTCGCCGCGACCACGATGGAAGCCTTCGCCTCCACCTCGGGCGGTCTGCCTTGGGACACCCCGATCCAGACACTGCAAAACGACTTGACCGGCCCGGTCGCCACCGGCATCAGCGTCATCGCCTTCCTCGCCGCGGGCGCGGCCCTGGTGTTCGGCGAAGAACTCGGCGGCATCGCCAAGAAGGCGCTGTACGTCGTGCTGGGCGTGGCCATGATCGTCATGGGCAACAAGTTCCTGTCGGCCCTGGGCCTGTCCGGCGCGGTGATCTGAGGAACGGGCCGTGGACGATCAGGACATTTCCACGCCGATCCACGGTTCGCTCAACCGCCCGCTTCTAATGCTGGGTGGTGAGCGAACCCTGGTGCTCGGTCTCATGACCCTTGCCGGGGTGTTCGTGTTCTCGCTGGCCAAGCTGTGGGCGGCTGGTCTCGGCATCGGACTGTGGGTCATCGGCACCTGGGCGCTGTCCCGTGCCGCGTCATTCGATCCGCAACTCTCGAAGACGGGCCGCCGATCGCTCGCCTTCAAGCGCTTTTACCCCGGTCGCGCCACACCGTTTGGCAAGTCGCGCGAGTGGAAGTAACCGCCATACCAAAGGAATCATCATGCTTGCTCTCAAAGAATTCCGCGACCGCGCCGCTGGTCTGCCCGACTTGCTGCCCTGGGCCGCATTGGTCGATGACGGTATCGTGCTGACCAAGGCCGGCGCGCTGCTGGCCGGTTGGCACTACCAAGGCCCTGACCTCGATTCCGCCACGAAGGGCGAACTCGGGGCCATGGCCGCGCGGATCAACAGTGCGCTGTCGCTCGATGACGGCTGGGTGGTGAACTGCGATGCGGTTCGCCATCAGGCCCCGGGCTACCCCGGGAAAGGGGCGTTCCCCGACCGCACCACGCGGCTGATCGACGACATGCGCCGTGCCCGGCATGAAGGCCGTCACGCGGGTTTCGAGAGCCGGTTCGCGCTCACGATCTCCTGGTTCCCCGATCCCGATGCAGCCGACAAGGCGGCATCGGTGTTTATCGACGGCGGTGAGAAAACCGGCGTCGCCTCGCGTAATTTGCAGCGCTTCAAGGACGGCATCCGCGAAGTCGAGTCGCGGCTGTCCACGGTCATCAAAATCGATCGTATGAAAGACGCCGTGGACGAGCTGACCGGCGCTGTCACCAGTGAGTTGCTGGCTTATCTCGAATCCTGCGTGACGCTCGAAGCGCCGCGCCCGCTGCGTATGCCCGAAGTGCCGATGTACCTGGATGCGGTGATCGGTCAACACGACTTCGTGACCGGGTTCGAGCCGCGCATCGACAACCGACCGATGGTCTGCCTGGCGCTCGATGGCTTCCCCGCGATGAGCGCGCCCGGCATTTTGGATTTTCTGTCCCGCCTGCCGGTGTCCTATCGCTGGAGCAACCGATTTATTTACCTGTCCCAAGCACAGGCTGACAAAGTGCTCAACAGCTACCGCAGCAAGTGGGCGATGAAGCGCAAGAGCATGATGAACCTACTGCGCGAAAACGCGGGTGGTCAGGCCACGCACTTGAACCAGCACGCGGTCGAGCAGACCGAAGACGCCGTCGCTGCAATCAGCGAAAACCAGTCCGGCGCGGTTCGTTTCGGCTACTACACCAGCGTGATTTTGCTGGCGAACAACGACGCCGCAGCGCTAACTGAAATTGCGCAAGAGGTGCGCAAAATCGTCGAAAACGCGGGTTTCGGTGTGCGCATCGAGACAGTCAATGCGGTCGAGGCGTACCTGGGCACGATGCCGGGGAACACGCATGCGAACGTGCGCCGCCCGCTGATCAACACCCTGAATCTGGCTCACCTTCTGCCGTTCACCGCGGTGTGGGCAGGGCCGGACCACAACCCCTGCCCGTTTTACCCGCCGAACAGTCCGCCGCTAATGGTCGCCAAAACGGACGGGGCCACCCCTTTCCGGCTCAGTCTGCACGCCGGCGATCTAGGGCACACCGCGATTCTCGGGCCGACCGGCTCGGGCAAATCGACGCTTCTTGGCACGCTCGCAGCGCAACAGTTCCGCTATCCGAACGCCCAGGTCTTTGCCTTCGATAAGGGTTATTCCATGATGCCCCTGTGCTGGGGCGCTGGCGGACAGCATTACGACATCGCGGGCGAACACGGCGATCTGGCTTTCTGCCCGCTTGGGCGGGTGAACGAGTCCGCCGAACAGGTGTGGGCCGCCGAGTGGCTGGAGCAACTGTGCGAACTACAAGGCGTGAGCGTCCAGCCGCACCATCGGCAGGAAATCTTCCGTGCCGTCACTCAGCTCGGCGCCTCGACCGACAGCATGGCGCAGCGCACCATGACCAACTTTCTCGTGCTGCTGCAAGATCAGGTTCTGCGCGATGCTTTGCAGGCCTACACCCTGCGCGGCATGGCGGGTCATCTGCTCGATGCCGAAACCGATGCGCTGGGCGAAGACCCGTTCCAGGTCTTCGAGATGGAACACCTGATGAACAAGGGCGACAAGCTGGTGTTGCCCGTGCTCAGCTACCTGTTCCACCGCATCGAACAACGCTTCAAGGGCCAGCCCACGCTGCTCATCCTGGACGAAGCCTGGATCATGCTCGGCCACCCCGCGTTCAAGGCCAAGATTCGCGAATGGCTCAAGGTGCTTCGCAAGGCCAACGTCGCCGTGGTGTTTGCCACACAGTCGATGACCGACCTCACGCGATCGGGCATTGCCGATGTGATTTTCGAGTCCTGTCCGACCAAGATTTTTCTGCCGAACACCGAGGCTCGAACCGAGAACATCCGCCCGCTGTACGAAGCCGTCGGGCTCAACGCCCGGCAGATCGAAATCCTGGCCATGGCCACCCCCAAGCGCCAGTATTACGTCATGCACCCCGAGGGCAGGCGGCTGTTCGAGCTGGGCCTGTCCGCTCCTGAGCTGGCTTTCGTGGGTGCGAGCGGCAAGGAAGACATCGCACGCATTCGCACCCTGCGCGATCAACTTGCCGACGCATGGCCGGCGCAGTGGCTGCGCGAGCGGGGACAGTACGACGCAGCGCAGAAGTGGGAAAGCTACTGATTTTTGTGGCAAGCCCAGCGGTGGGTGGCGGCCACACCTGATGTTCCTGTCAGGAAAACCTCCGCAGGCGGCGCGCGTTGACCTCGCGCGTGAGCCGTCCGGGCGCCGGTGCCCGTGAATCAAACCCATGCCCGCACCGGAGCGGGCATTCTCCATTTTGCCGGGTGCCTCACATAACACTGCATCAAGATTACTTTTGCGAGGACGCCATGCGCCCATCACTGCTTCCCCTGTTTCTTGCCCCTGCCTTGCTTTTGTCCGCGTGCGCCAATCCCGGCGTCCCGGAGTCGAGCGCGCTTGGCTACAGCACAAGTGGCGCGCAACAAATGCAAAGCGTCCAGTTCGGCACGGTGTTGGCAATCCAGCCGGTCCTGATCGCACCCAACACAACGGGCATCGGAACACTCGGTGGGGCTGCGGCTGGCGGCTATCTCGGCTCGCGCATCGGCGGTGGCAACGGCTCGGTTGCTGCGGCTCTCATCGGCGCAGTCGCCGGCGGCATCGCCGGTAGCGCAGCCGAAGGCGCGGCAACCCGGCAGCAGGGCTTGCAGATCACGATCCGTCTGGACAGCGGGCAAGTCGTCGCAGTCACGCAAGCCGCCGATGTCGGCCTTGCCGCGGGCCAGCGCGTTGAAATCATCGGCGGAATGTATGGCGGCAAAGTCCGCGTGCTTCCGGCTTGATGCACCGCGACCCAAGGAAAGGCAAAGGCAGGGGCAAGGAAATGCCTCACCCTGAACCAGCGAGGACTCCATGGCCACAAAGACTTTTTTGAAAGCCGCGATCGCATCGGCCGTCGCGGCGCTTTCGTTTGCGGCATCGGCCCAGACCTTCACGGCAAACGCCCCGGCACCCGCGCCCGACCCCAGCGCGCAGCAGGCCCTGAGCACGGCGGCCAACACCAACGGCACCTCGACCTACAACGCCGGGGTGGCCTACTACGACCAACAGGCCTACCAGGCTGCGGCGCAGACGGCGCAGAGCATCTCCGACCAGGATGCGGCAAACGTCGGCAGCGGATACGGTGGTGGCATGGGTTACAGCGACGCCTGGCAGCAGGCCGCGACGCAGGCCCAGGGCGTGGCCGACCAGAACCAGGCGCAGGCCGACAACCAGACCCCGCTTCAACAGCAAAGCGAATCGTCGCAGACCAGCAGCGCGCAGTCGGAGACGGCTGCGTCGCCCGCGGTAGCAAGTGCCAACAGCACGGCCGCGCAAAGCGCATCGAACAGCGGCTCCAGCCAGTCCTTTGCCGACATCAGCGCGCAGACCGGCGTGCCGCAGGGTCAGGTCACGGTGAGCAACAACACCGCCGAATATCTGGTGGCGGGGGGCGCGACGCAGGCCCTGATGAATGGCGTCTCCACGGACGGCTATCAGGCCAACATCGCCGCCTACCAGGCCGCGCAGAACGCCGCGGCGTGCTCGGGATGGAACGCAGGTTGTGCCGCCTTCTGGTGGGCCGTCAACGCCAGCCAGCAGGTGCGCGCCAATGCGGACTACGCGGCCAACACGGCAGCGGCCCCCGTGCTCGGGTCGGCCCTGAATGTCGCTGCGGCGGCGTCCGCGATCCAGAGTGCGTCCCAGACCCTGCAGCAGATCCAGTCCATGACCGGCGTGAGTCAGGGACAGACCGCCGGGGCGACCAGTGCGCAGCAGGCACAGGCGCTGACCACGGCGGGCACCGGCGTCGCCCAAGGGCAACCGCAAGTCGGCACGGACACCAGCTACACCACGGCTGCGGACACGCAGCAGGCCGACCTGGGCGCGGCCACGCAGCAGAACCAGAACGCTGCGGTGACCGCCGCGCAGGCCTGGCAGACGGGGTTGAGCGCCCTCTATTCGCGCAACGCGGCGCAAAACATCGCCGCCTACGACAACACCATGGCGCAAACCACGGGCGACCCGGACTGGACATCGGCGGCGCAGATCGCGCAACAGCAGGTCGACCAGCAAGGGACGACCTACGACGCCCAGAGCGTGTTCCAGAACCAGGCGATCGCCGCGGGCAACAGCAGTGGTGCCGCGGCGAACGCCATGGCTCCCGGCATCGGCAACACCCTCAACACCGCCGCATCCAGCTCGGCCACGTCGCAGGCGCAGGCCACATTGCAAGACATCGCCGCACAGACCGGCGTACCGCAAAACCAGTAACCCCAGGAGGACATCATGCACATTCGCAAACTCACCGCAGCGACCGTCGCTGCCCTCGCTTTGCTGGCGACTGCCCCAGCCCACGCCACCGGCATGATCGCCGGGGCGACCTTCCCCGAGCAGATCGTGCAGGAACTGACCCTGGTCGAGCAGTACGCGACCCAGGCACAGCAGCTTCAGGCGCAGTTCCAGATGGTCTACAACCAGGCCATGAACTTGAAGAATCTGCCGACCCAGATGTGGCCGAACGTCTCGGGGCAGTTGCAGAACCTGATCAACCTGGTCGGCAACGCCCAGGGGTTGACCTATGCCGCACAGAACACCGCCGCCGGGGTGCAAGCCGAGTATGGCGTGAACGGCCAGAGCTACCAGCAAAACCTGTCGCAATGGAACGGCAACCTGCAGAGCCAGATTCAGCAGGCGCTCAACTCATTCGGGCTTCAAGCGCAGGATTTCCAGACCCAGCAGCAGGCCTTGCAGCAGATTCAAAACGCCAGCCAGTCCGCGACGGGCCGCATGCAGGTTATGCAGGCCGGCAACCAGATTGCAGGCCTGATGGTGAACCAACTGCAGGGATTGCAGCAGACCATCATGGCGAACGGCCAGGTTCAACTCAACGCGATCGGCGCTCAAAACGCGCAGAACCTGCAAAAAAGTCAGATCAACCAGCAGTTCCTGAACGGTTCAACCGGCAAAGGCTTCTATTGATCGCATTTTGCCGGTACATTCCATATCCACCAGACGGCCGAAAGGCGCGAGTGCGGGGCGACTCATCGAAACAGCCCCTTCCTCAACCCTTCGGAGAGCACACCATGAAGTCGTCTGGCCGCACCCGCATTCCATCCCTCGTCCTCGCCTGCGCAATCGGCCTTTTGGCTGGCTGCGGGCATGACGCACCATCCGTGACCGCCCCTGCCGTTGACAAGGTCGCTGGGACGCAGATCAACACGTCTGAAGGCCCGTTCGGCGGGCAGACGGTCGCCTGGTACGAGGCGCAGATGGATAGCCACGCAAACCCCCAATCCGCCGACAATCCGGCTTGGGCCGAAGCCCTCTGGTGCAACGGCAAGGACGCAAAGCTGAACGCAACCGCCACCGCCGACGAGGTGCGCAAACGCATGGGCACCATCTCATGCCAGAACCTGTTCCAGGGCGTGAGCCAGGCGCAAGGCCCCTATGCGGGCCACGACCACGCATGGTTCAAGGCGCACCCCAAAGAGCGCGGCATTCAATCGGGATGGTGTCAGGCCGCGAAAGGTGGCTCGCCGATGGCTTGGGGCGGCGCGTGCTTTGCGACGGAAACGACGGGCGCTGGAGTCTACTAAGCTTCCTTGCCCCTGCCTTTGCCTTTTGCCGGGCTGTGTGCATAACCACCTGTCAACCATCCGACAGGTGCGTCATGAAAACCTACACCCCCGCGCGCTGGCTTTTTCCGCTTGCGCTTGTCCTTGCCCTCGCCCCTGCCGCCTACGCCGGCAACGGCGTTCTCGACCAGATTCAGGGGGCATTCCAGTCTGCCTCGACCGGCTGGATGTCCACCGCCCTGAACCTCGCACGCCCACTTTTTTTCGGTCTTGCGGGACTGGAGTTCGCCTGGGCGGCGATCAACTACACGTTGCGCAAGAACGATCTTGGTGAACTGATCACCGCGATGACGCTGAAGATTCTCGGCATTGCGTTCTTCGCGATGGTGTTGACGATGGCTCCGACCTGGATTCCACCGATCATCAACAGTTTCACGCAAGCCGGGCAGACCGTTGGCGGTGGCGGCGCAACCTCGATCTCATCGTCGGTTGGCCCGTCTGAAATCCTGAGTACGGGCATCGACACGGCGGCCAAGGTCGTCTCGGTCGCCAATAGCATTAACAACGGCCAAACCGCCGCCGGGGTGAGCATTTTTCACCCTGGCGACTCGATCGCGGCCATCGGCACCAATCTGCTGTCTGCCATCTTCATCGGCATGTCGGGCCTCATGATCCTGCTCGGCTATCTCGCCATCGCTCTCCAGCTTTTGATCACGACGATCGAAAGCTATATCGTCATCGGGGCCGGCGCGCTGATGATCGGCTTCTCCGGCAGCCGCTGGACACTGCCGTTCGCTGAAAAGTATTTCGGCTACGCCGTCAGCGTGGGCATCAAGCTGTTCACGATCTATGTCGTTGCCGGTTTCGGTGGACAGCTTGGCAACATCATCATTCAACACTGGGCTAGTGTGCAGTCGATGTCGCCACCGAACAATACGGTCGGCCCAATCGATTTCATGACCGCCGGGATCACAACCCTGGCTTACGGCGCGGTGGGCTATATGGTGCCAGGCATCGCCGGATCGATGATGAACGGCTCGCCCGCAATGAGCCTCGCCAATGCTGGCGGCGCCGCAGGCGGCATGGCCGCAGCCCCGATTGCAGGCGGGCTTGCGGCGGGCGCGGCAGGCATGCGTGCGGCGGGCCTGATGGGCAAGGCGATCCCGAGCTTTGGAGGTGGGCCCGCCATTGGCGGCATCGGCGGAAGCGCGCTTGGGCCGTCTGGCCCCGTTGGCGGCGTCTCCGGCACCGCGCGTCTCGAATCGCTTGCGGCTGGTGGCAAGAGCGCTCAAGCTGGGGCCGGGTCGGCGCTGACCTCGGGCGCAGCTAGCGGTTCAATGGGAGCGTCTGACAAGGCAGCCACACCGAACGCGCCACAAGCTCAGAGCGGTCAAAGCGAAGTGTCCGCGCGATTCCAGCCGGACGGTAAGGCCGCGAACACAGGCGTAACGACCGGCACGAGCGAAGGCGTGAAGTCTGGCGCGGAACTTAGCAAGCCGACTGCGCCTGTCACGCAAGAAGCCAAGCCATCAGCGGCGGTAAGCACAACGCCCGGCGGTAACGGCTTCGAGTCATCCCAGGCCCAGCATGCCGCTGCGCAAAACGAGTCTGGCGCAGGTGCCGCGCAGGCGTCCGAAGCTACGCAGGCGGCAGCACAAAAAGCGTTCGAGCAGAACAACACGCAAGCCAAGCATGGGCCTGGGCTTGCAGACCGAGCGCTGGATGCGGCGCAGACTATGCAGCACGAATCGAACCGGCGCAAACCGGGGCTGTCGCACGACGGACAGAGTAGCGGCGTCAGCATTCGCATGAACCACGTCGATTGATCCATCCTCCCTCCCCCCGACCCGGCTTCGTGCCGGGTTTTTCGTTTTGCCGGGTGATGCGCATATCCCACTAAGCCCGCGATCCGCGCGGGCGCCACTGAGGAAGCTTCCATGCGCAAAGCAAAAGCACTACTTGTTGCCGCACTCTCCGCGGTCTGGATCAATCCATCATTTGCGACCACCACGTCGACGGGTTCGTCGCCGTTCGTTGGTGCGACCACCACGAACAAGGTCGCAGGTGGAACATCAGCAGCCGCTCAGGATGCCGCAAGCGCTCAGGAGACTGACGTGGGAACGTCGAGCACGACCGCCAGCGGCCTCCAATCGTCAACGACGGCGGTTTCTGGCCCACGCGCCGCGCCAAGCGCAGGGAACCCAAATCCTCAGCCCTCGGGTGGGAATGCCTACCTTGGCTATGGCGCTGATGCGTCGGGCTCTGACCAGAATGGCGACGCGGGATACGGCAACACCGCCATCGGCAACAACGCCGCGACCAGCGACTCGAACGCCTCGGCGCCGGGCAGCAACAACACGGCTCTTGGGAACGGCGCAACCGCGATTGATGGTCAGTATTCCGGTGGCAGCGGCGCGCAGGGCACGCTCGCCGCTGGGTCGGGCTCATACGCGCAAGGCATGGGTGCGTCCGCTGTCGGGCCAGCCGCCACGGCGTCGAGCCCCTATGCATCAGCGTTCGGTTCAGGCGCCACCGCCACGGCGTACTCTGCAACGGCGATGGGCGCAGGCGCGAAGGCTTCAGGAGTCGATTCCATCGCTATCGGCACCGCAGCGACGGCCAGTGGGGACACGCTCGGCAATGCCGCCACAGCCATCGGATCGTACTCATCGGCGACGGTTGCGGGAACTGCCGTAGGCTACCAATCAAGCGCCGTCGGCACGGGCGCGGCGCTTGGTCTCGACTCGTCGGCTAGCGATCAGGCCGTTGCTATTGGCAATAACGCCGGCACGGGAGGCTTCGGCTCCCCTTATTCCGGCGGCGTTGCGATCGGTTCCAACGCGAACGCAGTAGCTAATGGCTCGGTTGCCATCGGTCAAAACGCCGTATCTGCTGGTGTGAATAGCGTTGCACTCGGCGCTGGCAGCCTCGACGAGGGCGCGGCCAACGTAGTAAGCATCGGGAGCCCATCACAAACGCGAGCGATCATCAACGTGACCGCCGGCGTGAACGCCACCGACGGCGTGAACGTCAGCCAGTTGTCCGGTTTGTGGAGCGGCACCGCCAGCAACCCTGTTTTCACTTTCGGGGCAAACGCAGGCGCGATCGGCGGTGGATCGCCCGTCGTCATCACCAATGTTGCAGCGGGCTCGATCAGCGCGAGCAGCACAGACGCCGTGAACGGCGCGCAACTTTATTCAGTGCAGCAAAACCTGCAAGGCCAGATCAGCACACTGCAGCAGTCGGGCGGCGTGCCTGGCCCGCAAGGTCCGGCTGGGCCGCAGGGGGCGACGGGAGCAACTGGCCCGCAGGGGCCCGCAGGTCCGCAAGGTCCGCAGGGCATCCCAGGCGAGCCCCAGCCCGGTTCTGGCAGTTCCGGCAGCACAAGCGGCTCTGGCGGCACGACCAACGTGAACAATAGGAACGGCATTTGCGTCACGACGAACGGTTCCAATGTGGTGTGCGGCAACGGCGCAACCGCGGCAGGTACGAACGCGATCGCGCAAGGCACCAGCGCCACTGCGGCAGGAACGAACGCCGTGGCCCAGGGCCAGCAGGCCAGTTCCAGCGGCAACAATGCCGTGGCGATCGGCCAGGGGGCTTCGGCAACCGGCGAGAACACCATTGCCTACGGCACGGGCGCTCAGGCAGCTTTTGCTGGCTCAGTCGCTATCGGCAATGGCGCGCGGGCGATTGCCGACCCGACGACCGCCGTGGGCGACAACTCCGCGGCGGTCGGCAACAACTCGGTTGCGCTCGGCGCGAACGCGACGGCGAATGGCGGCAACTCTGTAGCGCTTGGACAGGGCTCGGTGGCAAACCGTGACAACTCGGTAAGCGTCGGCAGCACGTCGCAGCAACGCCAGATCACGAACCTCGCGCCGGGCACGGCGGGCACGGACGCAGTGAACGTCAATCAACTCAATGCCGCGGTGGCTGGTGTCCAGCAAAACCTGCAAAACCAGATCAACGGCGTGGGCGCGATGGGGATGGCTGCGGCACAGATCGCGGGGCCCGCCCTTGCGGGCAAGTCCGCCGCTGGCGTTGGTATCGCAGGCGTGGGCAATCAGCAGGCCATCGCTATCGGTGTCAGCCATGTACCGCAGGGCCACCCGAACATGCTGGTTCGCTTCTCAGCGGCTTACAGCACGGCCGGGCAAACCGCCGTAGCGGCGGGGGCGAGCTGGCAGTTCTGATACGTCGTTTTGTCTCCCCTCGCGCATATCCCCTGCAGTGAACCTGCAGGGGATTTTTCATGTCCGCTTTTGAACAAGCTGTGCTGTCTGATTTGGAATCGCGCGGCTGGACGATCGGCAAGCCACGCCAGGCGCGAGAAGGCCTGATGTACCGCGCGAACGATGGCGCCGGCTCGACTGATGCGCAAACGGTGCTGGTCAAAGACAGCATCGCAGTTATCACCTTCCACCGCCCCGCTGACATCCCGGCGGGCTGGCGTGCGGGTCGCGATGCGGCTGACGGCTCAGCAACTGCATTCATCACGGCACGCGATCTCCGCATCGATGCGCCAGCGCCGGCCATCCGCCCGCTGTCGCCTGCCCGCCCCGAGCGCGAACCTCTGGACTCGGCTTGTGTCGCCGAAATCCGCGCGGCGTGGGACGCTAAAGCATTCCCGCGTGATGACCATCCGCAGTTCACGAAGCGCGGCGGTTGGGTTCACCCGTCCGGGCTGCGCGAGTATCCCGCCGGGCATAGGCACGCGGGCGATCTGCTGGCACCCATGTTCCGTCCGGTGTCCGGCGCCTCGCGTGGGATCGAGCTTTGCGGTGCGCAGCAACTGCTGCGGGATACCAGCAAGTCGCCCGATAAATACATCGTCGCCGGGAGCAAGGCCGCGGGTGCGTTCGCTCCTTTGCCGTTGCGCGAATCGTTTTTCAGGCCAGGTGCTGCGCTGGGCGAAGACTGGCTTCCTGCAGGTGCCCGGATCGTCGTCACCGAGGGTGTGCGAACCGGCCAAGCTGTCCGGTCGGCGACCGCTGGTTGGGCTCAGCCAGGCGGCCGGGAAACGGTTGTGCTGGCTGCTCTGGCCGCGAACAACCTCCCAGCGGTCGCGCGCTGGCTGAAATCGTCGGGCATGTCTGCCACGCACGAGGTCGTGTTCGCGGCTGATAACGACGGCTTGAAATCGCAATTCGTCGGCATTCGCAAGGCGGTTGAGGCCGCTGAGTTGTGCGGCGGCAAGGTTGCCCTGATCGACAACGACAAGCCAGGGTTTGACATGTACGACCTGCTGGTCTCACGCAAGCATGACCTGCGGGCGGGCCAATCGGCGGTTCGCGAACTGATCGACGGCGCCCGCGATCCCTCGCAGATCAGGGCCGACCGCACCGAGGCATTCGAGCCGCAGCAAAGACAAGGCACAGACAGGGGCAATGAAAGCGTTCGCGCGGCGGGCGTCGAGCGTTGACCCATTTGCCTTGCCCCTGCCTTTGTCCTTTTGCCGTGTGCACGGCATATCCCATCAACCGGCACGGGCCGGATGCTTAGAAAGGCGAAGATCATGGCAAACCATCACGCGGCGGCAGAAGTCCTGGCGGGCAAGGAAACGCAGCTTCAAACCACATTCGGGGTCGTTGGCGCAGCGGCAATGCGCCCGCTGTCGCCGCTTCACTTGAACCAGACCGATCAATGCGACGTGACCGTCGGCCCTGACGGCGGCACCCGCTATGCACGCGACATCAGTGTCGGCCCCGGCGAGTTCGCCTCGCCGTCGAGTGATCTGCCGACTTTGCGCGGTGGGCAGCGGGTCATCGTCACACAAAGCCTCGCGACCGCTCTGGCTGTCGAACACGCAACAGACTTTCGCGCTGTGGCCGCGCTTGATGCAAACAACCTGCGGAACGTCGCAGGCGAACTCAAGGGCGCTGGCTGCGATGTCGTCATCGTCCCCGACAACTACGACCTCTCCCGCGCTGCCGCACGAGATGCCGCCCGTGCAACCGGCGCGAAGCTGGCAAGCCCGATGTACGGGCCGGGGCAGCGCAATTTGCTCGGCGCGCTGGCGGACTCCTTTGCCGCTATTCGCGAGCGGTTCCCTTCTCAGCTTGACACGAACAACGTGGCGGGCACGCTTGCCAACTCCAGCGTGCGCATGTCGGAAGAGCAAGCCACGCGCATGCGCTTGGTCGCCGATCCGATCGTCGAAGCCAAGCCCTGGACGCCCGGCATGGGGAGGGCCGAGCGCATCCATGAAGTGTCCCGCGCGATGGCGACTGGCGCGGACATCGGCCGCTGATTCGCGCAACCGTAGGAGAACCCATCATGTTCAAGAATCCCGATTTTGAATCCGACTTTGGCAAGCAAGGCGCAGAGCGCATGCGCCAGGAAATGGCTGCTGCGATGCGCGGCGAGCATGCCCAGTTCGCCGTTCCGGTTTTTCGGGTGATCGGCGAAACCCTGCGGCTGGACGGTGCGCAGAAGGTCGAGGTCAACCCCGACAAGGCTGCGATCTATCCCGGGTCGCAGTTCGGTGCCGCGTCGTTCTCGATCATCCCGGTGACCGAGGCCATGCGGTTCAAGATGATGTCGGGCGAGCCGATGACCTCGAAGGACGCGCCAGACCCGGCGGAGTTCGGGAATCAGGTCGTTGTCACGCACTCAGTCGCATCAGCGCTTGCGATTTACCACGCGACCGGCGAGCGCGCGATCGTGCTGCCGGCCTTCACGCCTGACAACATGAAGTCGGTGGCCGAATTCGCGAAGAACACGCTGAAAGCCAAGGACATCGTGGTCGTCCCCGACAACTCGGTGGCGTCGATGCGTGCGGCCCGCGAGGCGGCGAAAGCCGTGGACGGCAAGGTAGCGCAGATCGACTACGGGCCTGAGCAAAAAAATCTGCTCGGTGTGATGGCTGAGGCCCACAAGTGGGGTGATCGCCTGTTCCCGCCCTCGGAAAACATCCTGGACGAACTCAATCGCGACAAGGCTGTGCAGGACGCGGCGAGGCGCTACATCCGCGAGCCTATCGCCAGCGCGGTGAAGTGGGACAAGGTGCCGACGCAGACCTTGATCCAGGGACGGCCTGTTTCCGTGCAACGCCAGGCGGCTGACGTCGAGCGGTAATGCGATTTGCCGTGACCACGCCATAACCAGTCATCACCCACTTGCTTCCCCGGAGAACCCCATGTCCGCAATCGAATCCCTTGACGCCCTCATCGCCCAGGCCACAGCCGACGCTGACCCTGCGCGCAACCCGCACCCCGACGTGCAGGAAGCCCCCGCGGCAACGCCTGCCCCTGAAGCCCGTGCCGTGGAGTCCGCTCCTGCGCTGGCCAGCGCCGAAGCCGAACTTACGGTCGAGCAACAGAAGCGCCTTGACCTGCTGCACGAATACGAAGAGCAAACCGCGCCGCAACGCACGGAGCGCAACGCCGCCATCGATGCGTTCGACGCCGACTGGCGTGAGCGTTGGATGAAGCTGCAAGGCGAGATTGAAGAGGCCCGCGCGAAACGCGCTGAATCGCTGACCGCCGAAGGGGTGGACAAGCACCTGCACGACAGCATCCTGGCGAAGGAGTCCGCGCAACTGGTCGAGGACTACGAAGCGCGCAAGGACGCAGCTGCCCGCGAGATCGACACCAAGCTGCCCAAGCCCGCCCGCTGGGTGGACTTCCTGAGCGAAAAGGCTCAAGAGAATCCGGGCGATCCTGTGCTTGACTCTCTGCTGGATGAAGCGAAAAAGGCCCCCGACCCAGGCGTCGAAGGCTTTGGTGGCACGCCTCCGAAGGCGGTCACGCTGGCCGACCTGGTGCACAACATCGACAAGGACGGCCAGATTCACTACAAGCGCGGCCTGCGCACGGTCATCCATGATCGCGGGTCGCGCCTGGACGTTCAGCGCAACGATGACCGTGACATCGAGGCCGCGCTGAAAATCTCCGCGCAGAAGTTCGATCTGCAGAAGGGCCTGATGCTGACCGGCGACCTTGCGTTCAAGGTCAAGGCGGCCGAGATCGCAGGCAAGCTGGGCTATCCGTTGCAGAACAGCGAGCCCGAAGTGTTGATGGCGTGGAAAAAGGGCCGCGATCAGAACCCGCAGTTCAAGCGGTCGGTCATGCCCAGTATCGAGCGCGGCATTACAGGCGATCTGGCGGTGGCGAAACCGATTGCCGAGCGTTCCGGGCCAGTTCAGCTCCGCGCTGACCCGCTGACTGTTGGGGAGGCCGACAAGCTGGGCGTGACCCCAAACGGCGATGGCGTGGTGGTCATGCCTGCCGAGCGCGTGCTGGCCGCCGGTGCCGCGTTCCGCGAAACGCAGAACGCCGCGCTGCGCGTGCTGGCTGAAGCGGATTTGCGCAAGCCAGATGGGGGTGTGGACATCGGCAAGCTGAAAGAGTTGGCACCGAATCTGACCAGCGATGGCTCGCTTACCGAGCTGGCCCGTGATGTGGTGATCGTGCGGGATGACCGTGTGATCCGTACCCGCGAAGCGCTGGACAAAGAGCTTGAACCCGTGTTCAAGGTGGCCTACATGACGGCCGGCGAGCGCGTGCGCGAGAACGAAGAGGTCGCGGCCAGCATCGCCAAGGCGCAGGAAGCCGAGCGCGGCGCTGTGCAGGAACAGGCGCAGGAGGCCGACGAAAAGCGCTTGCTGGTGCGCAACGTGGACAAGTCTCTGGACAAGGAACTCGCGGAAAAAGCGGCCAAGAAAGAGGGTCGCGAGGAGAAGCAAGAACGCGAGATCAAGGCCGAAGAAAAGTCCATCCCGTCCCCTGCCGTATTCCGCTCTGGCCGCACCGGCAAGAACATGGATATGGGCATCGGGTTCTGACGCCATGTGCTCGCAAGCCGACCGCGAGCGCATCGTTATCGGCGCGCTCGCCGACGCACCCCTGCTCGTTCGCGCCCTGGCGGAATGGGTGGGGCGACCGCTTGACGGCTGCGACTGGCAAGGCGGCATTCCTTGGCGCATCGAGATCGAGATTGCGCAGTTCCTGCGCGATCTCAACCGCCCCCTTGTTGACTGGAGAAAACCATGAACGAACAACCGATTGAAATTCGCGCGCTCGATGCGCGCCACTTCGGTGTTGAAGCCGAAGCCGATCCCGGCCCCGCCGAGAACGAGGACGAACAAGCGTTGCTGGACGCGCTGGAATTGGGCGTCGAGCCCGTTGGCCTGGGAGTCTGATCATGCAAATCGGCATCGATGACCTCAACCCTGACCTGCGCCTTGGGGTGCAGGCGTACAGCTTCCTGATGACTGATCGCGGCCCCGGAAGCTATCGCTTCTCAGATTTTGCGGACGTGATCAACGCCCGGTATGACTCGCCGAACGCGCGGGCTATCGCAGATGCGTTCCGCGCAGTGCCGGAAGGGCGCCTGACGATCAACACAGATCGCACGGTCTCGGTCGATCTGCCTGATGCGCGAGCGATGGCGCTGCGGCAGGACGTGCTGAGCGAAACGCCGTCGGTTGCGGAAGCCCCCCCCGCTGCGCGGGGCGCACAGGCAGGGGCAAAGAGAGAGTTGCAAGACAAAGCCCCGCCGCGTGATTTCCGGCAGGAGTTCACCGACAAGGTGGTTGCTGCCATCGAATCCGGTCAAGCGCTGCCGTGGGATAAGCCCTGGCACACGATGCAGGGCCTGCCGCGCAACGCGGCGTCCGGCAAAACGTACTCGGGTGGTAACCGTGTCGTCCTGGGCCTGGTGGCGATGGAAAAGGGCTACAACGACCCGCGCTGGATGACCGTGAAGCAGGCAAATGACCTGGGCGGGCATGTGACCAAAGGCGAAAAAGGCGTCATGATCGAGCGATGGGACACGAAACCGTTCTGGAAGCGGCTCGATGTTGAACTGAGCCTGGCCGGGCGTCGAGTTGTTGTTGACCCAAAGCGCGGCGTCACCCCCGAGGGCGTGCACCTGGTCGGCGGGCAGACCGTCGATCCAGCTCGCATCGCGGTGCGGCATGAAGAGCGGACTTCGGCTGGCGTGCTGGTTCGCGACTACACATGGAAGCAAGCCGAGCGTGCACTGGACCTGCTGGTGGGCCGAAGCTATGTCGTGTTCAACGCCGAGCAGTGCAACGGGCTGAAACTGGAGCCGCTGGCACCCCGCCAGGATATTCCGGTGGACGTGCGCGGTGAGCGGCTGATGCGGGCGATGCAGGAGGATGGCGTGCGCTTCGTGCATCAAGGGGCGAAGGCGTATTACTCCCCGGCGGGCGACTTGATTGCCCTGCCCCCGCGCGAGACGTTCAAGTCGGTGGAGGGCTACTACGGTACGGCCTTGCACGAAATGGGGCATGCCACCGGCGCTGAAAAGCGTTTGAACCGTGAAGGCATCACCGGCGGGCATACCTTCGGTTCTGAGGGGTATGCCAAGGAAGAACTGCGCGCAGAACTGTTCTCGGCGTTCATGTCTGCGGAAACGGGCATCCCGCACGACGATGACCAACACACGGCGTACCTGCAATCCTGGGCGAAGGCACTCAAGAACGACAAGAACGAAATCTTCCGGGCGGCAGCCGAAGCCGGCAAGGCCGTGGACTATGTGCTGGCGAAAGAGCGGGCGCTACAGGTGCAGGTTGAACAGCACCAATCGAATGAGGTTGAGGCTGAAATGGACACGCACGCGCTGGCGCATGAATTCACGCACACCGGCGTAACGCCGGAAGCGCCCGCCCCCACGCTTCGAGCCTCGCTTGAAGACGCCGGCTGGGCATTCAAGCCGAATACCGGCAACTATGAAAAGACCTTCCTGCTCACGAAAGACAAGGACAAGGGTGGCGAATTCACTCACGGGAAACCCGTGGCGGAGAAGGTTCTGTTCGCCAAGACGTCGGCACAGGGCCTGGTGATCGATCATGGTTGGGATGATGTGCCGGTGCCCGGCACCGTGGGGGTAGACCCCAGGGAGGCCGCCCGGCTGCTCGATGCCACCGCCAAGGAACTGCTGGCTAAGGAACACGCGCACCTGGGCGTGACCGCCGTTCGCGGGCAGAACGAACCCCTGCAGGCTGAACAGCCTGCGCCCGAAGCCAGGGAGACCGTGCCCACTGTTTTTCTCAGGAAGCCCGCCGCTGGCGCGACGATCGAACAGCGCGCATGGGGCGTGGTCAAGCCGGACATGGTCGAGCAGGCCAAGGTCGTCGAATCGCGCACAGTTTCGCCTGCCGAGTACGACGCCTTCACGCAAAACCTGTTTGCCTCGCATGACTGGTTGAAAGACAAGGGCGGAGAGGAACAAAGGCCCGACGGCTCGGTGGTGCGCCACGTCATCGAGTTTGGCGCGGATCAGCGTCAGACGCTGCTTATCGACCCCTCCGGGTACAACTACGCGCGCTATGTCGGCGTGCCCGTGGCGGACATCCCCGCCCTGGAGGCCAGAAAGAGCCTTGTCATCGCCTCGCCGACCGTGGCTGCGGAGGTATCGCAGTCCACGCCCGACACCGCAGCGGAACTGAAGGCGACCTGGGCAGCAAAAGGCGTCTCGCCGGAGCGCCAATCGGAAATGCTGGCGCAGATCGAGGCAAAAGCGCAGCCAGGCGCGCAAGTCGGCCCCTTCGTGGTCGGCGCGCAAGACCCGCAAGAAAGCGCCTACGAGCGCGCCGTGCAGAACTTCGTCCGTGGTGGTGGCAACGAGAAAGACGCGCGCCGCACCCTGGACAGTGAACTGGCCGGAGACTATGACCCGAAGCACGTCCCGACCGCACTGGTGTTCCACGGCTTCGCCAAACCTGCCGAGGCCGAGAAGCTGGCTGCGGACATCATCGCCGAGGGGAACAAGCAGATGCTGGACAAGGAAGACCGTAAGGCGGGCGATCTTCAAGCCGAGCGCCCGCGTCAGCGAGCGCCGCAGGTAGGTGCTGAGCTTGAGCGTTGACCCGGCCGCACTCAATCGTCAACCCGGCCTCGCGCCGGGTTTTTCTCGTTTTGCCTGGGTGTGTGCATAACCCTGTAAGCGGGCCGTCCGCTTGCCTTCCCTATCTCATCATGAAAAAGCTCATTCTGGCCTCCGCCCTCGCGGCCTCTCTCATTGCCCCTGCTTTTGCGGGTGGTCTTTCCGTTTCCGGCGGCGTCGCTACGTCCAGCATTCGTGCGGGCAACGGCGCTTCGGTGTCCGTGCCGCAAGCCGTTCTCGGTGTGACCGACCAGGCGGGCGCGGTCGCTTTCGGTGGCAACCTCGCTGTCGGTCACGGCGAAGGCGTGCACGCGAGCCAGTTCTCTGCCTTCGCCGGCTTGCCCGTCGCTCTGAGCAAAACCGCCTCCGTGACGCCCTATGCCGAAGTCGGCTACGACAAGATCGGCGACTACCGCGCGAAGCATGTCGCTGCGGGTGTCTCTGCGTTGGTCGCTGTTGGCCCGGTTGACCTGTTCGGCGGCGTCAAGGCTGGCCGGTCGTTCGGTATCGCTGGCGTGCCCGGCGCGGAAAACGGCACTTACCTTGGCGCGAATGCGGGTGTTGGCTTTGCCGCTGGCCCAGGGCTGGTGCAAGTCGCGTACGACTACACCCGCCTGCCCATGTCCGCCGGACTGAACACCAACGCGAGCCGCTTCACTGTCGGTTACGCGATGGCGTTCTGATCGCTTCCGCCCCCCTCGACCCGGCCTCGCGCCGGGTTTTTTTCGTTTTGCCGGGCGCAGCCCATAACCCTGCATCGGAACTCAATTTGGAGAGGCGGGCATGGATGAGCAATCGAAGCCGTTGCAGGGAACTTTGACCCTGGACGAGGCGTGGAAGAAGTGGAATCACATTTCCGATGTTCATCTTTACACGGGCGTGGATGAGCAAAAACATGAGCCGTACGCAGGTTTTTACAGGCTGGGGCGGCGCGGCACGACCGATGAGGATCTCCTGAATTTCCTGGCCGAGACTGAGCATCTGCCCACATGGAAGCACGGGCTTCCGGGGGAGGATCCGCGCCCGGACCGAAGACTCGCCCCAGGTAACAGTGAACGGCTTGAAAAAGGGCTTTCACCGTTTTCCTGCGCGGAAACGATTGCCCTGGCGCTAAAGAGCGGAGCGCCTGTCGAGCGCCACGGTAGTTTGGATGATTTCCGCATCGGACAGAATGCCCGCGCCGAGGCGCTAGCCCTCAAAGCCGCGGCAGTTGCGGAACAGGATGCCGTCAAGAAAGAGGTCGTCAAAAAGCCAGCAAGGAAAAAGACGGGCTCGCCTGCGAAGGCATCGCCAAAGGCGATCAGCAAGAGCAAGTTCGGCCCGACCGACGAGCAGGCCGCCGCGATCGCTGCATTCGGCCAGGGCGGAAGCCTCAAGATCGTTGCGGGCGCCGGAACGGGTAAGACGACGACGCTCAAGATGGCCAGCGAATCCACGTCCAGGCGCGGCGTCTACATCGCATTCAACACTGCGATGGCCGACGATGCGAAGCGGCGAATGCCGAAGAATGTTGCGGCCTCGACCGCGCATTCCATGGCGTTCCGCGCAGTCGATCCAGGTTTTCGCAGCAAGATCGGCTCGCGCTTGCCGGCCAGCATGGCGGCAGAAGCGGGCGGTGTCCGCAGCATGATCGAACTCCCCGGAAAGAACAAGGACGGGGCGCAGTTGGTGATTTCTCAGGCGACGGCGGGCTACCTCATGCTCGATTGGGCGCGTCGGCACTGCATGGGCGCCGATGCGCAAATCACGCAAGACAGCGCCCCAGTCGCTCGCATGCTGGGCATCATGGGCATCGCCCGCGAGGACGCCACGCCTGGCGACTGGAAGCAGGCGCGGGACATCGCAGGCGCGTTGCTGCCCGCAACGGAAAAACTTTGGGGCCGCATGAGCAATCCGCGCGATGCATTTCCCGCCTCGCACGACACCTATCTCAAGGTGTGGGCGACCTCGAACCCGAAAATCGACGCCGATTTCATTCTGTTCGATGAGGCGCAGGATGCCAATGCGCTCATGCTGCAAATCGTCGGCGCTCAGTCCGCACAGAAAGTCTATGTGGGTGACCCGAATCAGCAAATCTATGCTTGGCGTGGTGCGGTCAATGCGATGCAAAGCATCCAGACCGACCACGAAACCCGGCTTACGGAATCGTTCCGCTTCGGCCCGGAAATTGCTGAGTTTGCCAACCGCGCCCTTGCGCTCTGCGGTTCTGATATGCGCCTGACCGGCAAGGCCCCCCTGGCCGCGATTTCAGCCGCGACGGCAAGCCCATGTCCGCAACGATTTGCCGAACAAACGCATCGGTCATTCAGGCGCTGGTGGAGGTCCCGGACATTTCGCGGACACACATTGTCGGCGGAACCGCGCAGATTGTCGGGCTGCTGAAGGGCATGGGAGACCTGCGCGACAAGAACAGCACCAGCAACCCGGAGTTGTGCCACTTCAAGGGCTGGGGCGAACTTTGTGCCCATGCCGAATCGGAGACCGATGATCTCTCGTCACTATTCAAACTCACGGAGTCCGGTCAACGCATCGAGCCCCTGATCGGCATGCTAGAAAAAACGGCGATCGTCGCCAGGCCCGATTCGCATGTGATTTCGACCGGGCATAAATGCAAGGGACTGGAATGGGCCGATGTGGACCTGGCTGGGGATTTTCGTACGCCGGCCCATGCACGCTGGTCCGCCGAGGAAGCCAATCTGCTGTATGTCGCAGGCACACGCGGCATGCGGTCGCTCGCCCTGGATGGCGCACTCACCGCGGGCCTTGAAAGCAAGCCGAGCTACCGCGAAGCAACCCAGCCGCAGCGCGAACCTGAATCAGATCGCGCCAAGAAACAACATTCACGCGCCCGCGCTGCCGAAGAAATGGGTGTGGGACTTTGAAGCCACAAGAGGCAAGAACATGACTGACCATTCCAACCAACCGAATCTGTACCACATTCCCCGCGCGCAGAAGGACATCACGCGCTTTGTCTGGACGGCCCTGGGCCTGTTCACGATGATCGTGCTGGTATCGATGTGGGCGGCCACGGAGTACGCAGCATGGGCATTGCAGTGGAGTCCGATGCTGGGCAAGCCGATGATCGCGCCAGCCGTGCATTTCCCGTTTGACATCCTGATCTGGACGTGGAAATACAACTCGCTTGATTACGGCCTGGCCGTCATGAAGGTGTTCGAGAACGCGCACCTGATCATGGGCGTGGGCGGCCTGCTGTCACTGCTGCTGCCGGTCGTCCTGGCCTTCCGGCGCACCCGCAAGGCGGCGAACGAAAAGAACGACCTGCACGGCTCGGCGCATTGGGCGACGCAGGAAGAGGTCGAGGAAACAGGCATCCTGCCCAGCGAGAAGAACGCGGGCGGTGTGTTCTTTGGCAACTTCGAGGACCAATATCTGCGGCATGCCGGGCCCGAGCACATCCTGGCGTTTGCGCCGACCCGCTCGGGCAAGGGCGTGGGCATCATCCTCCCGACGCTGCTGTCGTGGAAACATTCTGTGCTGGTGAACGACATCAAGGGCGAATGCTGGCATTTCACGGCGGGATTCCGCAGCAAGATGCTGGGCCAGCGCTGCATCAAGTTCGACCCGGCGAACGTCGGCTCGGCGCGATTCAACCCATTGCAGGAAATCCGCCTTGATGAGAATCTGATCAAGGACGTGCAGAACATCGCCACCATGATCGTTGACCCCGACGGCAAGGGCCTGAACGATCACTGGGCCAAGACCGGCTTTGACCTGATGACCGGGGTGATCCTGTTCGTCCTGTTGTACGACCCGATCGACGACAAGTCGCTGGCGACCGTGCAGGCCATTCTGTCCGACGGCGGGCCAATCCGCGAGCTTGCCGAGCGGCTGTCGGAGCCCACCGATGATGAAGGGGGCGCCAAACCGCCCGAGGGCGCCGCTGCGGTCATGACGATCATCCGGGATACCGCACTGGCGACGCTGAATGACGGCCTGGCTGATGAGCATTCCGCGCATGGCTGGCGAGCCGCCGCGCAGGCCGCGCAGTCGTTCCTGAACAAGGCCCCGAATGAGGCTTCGGGCGTGAGTTCGACAGCCCTGTCGTTCCTTGCGCTGTACCGCGACCCGATCGTGGCCGAGAACACGCGCGTGTCGGACTTCACACTGGAATCGCTGATGCAGCAGGCGACCAGCCTGTACCTGGTCGTGTCCCCTGCGGATAAAGACCGCCTGAAGCCGCTGATCCGCCTGATCCTGAACCAGACCGTGCGCCGCCTGACAGAAAGCATGGACTTTGATGCGAGCGGCGGCAAATCGCGCTATCCGCACCGCCTGCTGCTGGCGATCGACGAATTCCCATCGCTGGGAAAGCTGGACGTGTTCCAGGAAGCCCTGGCCTTCATCGCAGGCTACGGCATGAAAGCGCTGCTGATCGTTCAGGACTTGAGCCAGTTGTACGCGGCCTACACGAAAGACGAATCGATCATCAGCAACTGCCATATCCGTATCGCCTACGCGCCAAACAAGATCGAGACGGCGGAGTTGCTGTCGAAGATGGCGGGAACGGCGACGGTGGAACACACGCAGCGGCAGTATTCGGGCAATCGCCTGGCCGTCGTGCTGCAGAACGTCAATACCAACGAGCAGATCGTGTCACGTCCTCTGCTGACTGCGGACGAGTGTATGCGCCTGCCGCCCGAGGACGAACTGGTGTTCGTGGCCGGCCACGCGCCGATCTACGCAAAAAAGATCATCTACTACAAAGACCCCGAGTTTGCCGCCCGCTGCGCTGTGCCGCCGCCCGAGGAAACAGGCAGGGGCAAGGATTGAGTCTTGCAGCTCTTTTAACCCGGCCAGCCGTGAGGTTCGCCGGGTCTTAGGCGTTTTGCCGGGTGCTGCGCATATCCCCTTGTGTGGGGCATCCGCCTCGCACTGACTGCACGGGTCACGCCGTGCCCATCTCCTGGAGATATGCACATCATGATGCAAGAAAGTGGCAAGCTGCAAAAACCCATCCTCATCGCTGGGGCTGGGCGGAACAAGTTGAAGGACGACGCAGCAGACAAGGCGTCAGAAAAGGCGATTCAAGCGGCCATTGACGGCGCGCGAGGCAAGATTCGCAATATTGCCATCGATCCAGTCGATGTTTGGCTGGCCGCCGACAAGGCTGAAGAGCGTCTTGAGGCACTCAAAATCCCTGTCTCGGACCGGACGGGGGCTGTTGTCTACATGAAGCCCGAGGGTCCGTCAGCGAAGTCTTACAAGTACCCACAAAACACGATCGAGGCACAGATCGAGCGCAAGCGCGATGGGTGGGTGGTGACGCATGTCGGCCGGGCCATCGTTTGGCCCAAGCAGGACAGGACAGAGAAGCTCATGCTGACACCGGCGCAGCGCGACATCGCGGTTGAGCGCGGGGCCGATACCCGAGGCCTTTGGGTTCAGGAGCCCAAGGCACCCAAGCCCCAGCCGCAACGCGCCCCCGATCAGGGCATCGGCATTGGCGGGTAACTGACGGTCGTTTGAGCAAGACCTGGCCCGCAGGGATACGCGCCGGGTCTTTTTTCTGGAGAACAGCATGAAGATCAACATGCGCCGCCCCGCTTGGAGCCGCCTGCGCTGGCCGATCGTCGCCGGCCTGGTCGCTGCATCGGCAATCGGTACGGCCTGGGCGACCGGCTGGCGGTTCAACACCACGCCGAGCGAGCCCCTGGGCCTTTATCGCCTCACGCCCTTGACTGCACAGGCCGTGATTCATCGCGGCGATCTGATTTCCTTTTGCCCCCCCGTGGCGCTTTATCCGTTCATGGTGCATGGCACCTGTTCCAACGGTGGCGCCCCTTTTTTGAAGACCGTCGTTGGCGTGCCGGGCGATGTGGTGGACGTGTCCGCCGCAGGGGTGTCTGTCGACGGAAGTCTGTTGCAACAGAGCAAGGTGATCGTGCACCCCAAAGCATGGCCTGGGCTGACGCTGCCCTCAGCCTTTGGGGTTCACCGGCTTGCGGCTGGTGAGTATTGGACATTCGGGGCCGGTGATCCGAAGATGTCGTTTGATAGCAGGAACTGGGGGGTGGTGCGGTGGGGACGGATCATCGCGATGTCATCCGGCTGAGTTCGCTACGCTTGCGGTTGCCCAATGCAAAGTCCTGCGAAGCAACACTCCACATGAATGCAGTAGAAATTGAAGCAGCCCTCTCGGAACTGGCCCTTCAGCCCTTTGACGCTGAAGACTTCCCGTATGCATTCCTAGCTGCTTTTGGTAACAAGGACACGACACTCAAGCGCCTGCGGACCGGCAACAACAACGCTTCGGACGTACACGGTGGCGTACTCCAACGCAACAACATCCATCTTGCTGTGAGCGATGCTGGTGCCGTGAATGAAACACTCAAGGCTTTGCGTGCCAGCCCGGCCACGGCCAAGGCCAAAGCCAAGTTCATCCTTGCCACAGATGGGCTGACATTGGAGGCCGAAGATCTGGTGAGCGGTGAGACCATCACCTGCGCCTACCCGGACTTCCCCAATCACTTCGGCTTCTTGCTGCCACTGGCCGGCATTTCCACCATCAAGGAGATCAAGGACAACCCCATCGATGTGCGCGCCACCGGGCGACTGAACAAACTCTACGTCGAGTTGTTGCGAGAGAACCCGGGCTGGGCCACGGACGAGCGCCGCGCCGACATGAACCACTTCATGGCGCGGCTCGTGTTCTGCTTCTTCGCCGAAGACACGGGCATCTTTCAAGGAGCCGGTCTGTTCACCCGGACTTTGGAACAGATAAGCGAACGCGATGGGTCCAACGCCCATGCAGTGCTGGGCTCCGTCTTTCGCGCCATGAACATCAGAGAGGGTGATCGCTCCGGCGCACTGCCTCGCTTGCCGATATGGGCCGATCAGTTCCCTTACGTCAACGGCGGACTGTTCTCCGGCAGTACGGAAGTGCCGCGCTTCACCCGCATGGCACGGACCTACCTGCTGCATGCCGGCGGCCTGAACTGGAAACAGATCAACCCCGACATCTTCGGCAGCATGATCCAGGCCGTGGCCGACGACGAAGAGCGCGGCGCACTGGGCATGCACTACACCAGCGTGCCCAACATCCTCAAGGTGCTGAACCCCCTGTTCCTGGATGACCTGCGCGCCGCCTTGAATGATGCGGGCGACAACAAAATCAAGCTGCTGAATTTGCGCAAACGGATGTCACGCATCCGCGTGTTCGACCCAGCCTGCGGCTCTGGCAACTTCCTGGTCATTGCCTACAAGCAGATGCGCGAGATTGAAGCGGAAATCAACCGCCGCCGGGATGAAGCACATCTGGGTAGCGAGATTCCGCTGACCAACTTTCGCGGCATCGAACTGCGCAACTTTCCGGCGGAAATTGCCCGTCTGGCGCTCATCATTGCCGAGTTTCAGTGCGACGTGCTGTATCGCGGGCAGAAGGATGCGCTGGCGGAATTCCTGCCGCTGGACGCGCAGAACTGGATTGTCTGCGGTAACGCGTTGCGGCTGGACTGGTTGAGCATCTGCCCGCCGACGGGGACGGGCGTGAAGGTAGTGGCGGATGATTTGTTCGGCACACCGCTCGACCAAACTGAAATCAGCTTCGAGAACGAAGGCGGCGAAACCTATATCTGTGGCAATCCACCGTACCTGGGCAGCACCTGGCAATCGGCAGAACAGAAAGACGACCTCAAGGCCATTTTTGACCATCGCTGCAAAACCTGGAAATCACTGGACTACGTGGCGGGCTGGTTTATGAAAGCGGCCGACTACGGCACAAAAACACCTTCAGCCGCCGCATTTGTATCCACCAACTCCATTTGCCAAGGGCAGCAAGTGCCGATTCTGTGGCCGCTGGTTTTCAGCACGGACAACAAAATCATCTTTGCTCATACGTCGTTCAAATGGACGAATCTCGCCAGTCACAACGCTGGGGTGACGGTCGTCATCGTGGGCATCAGCAAGCAAACTGGCAAGCTGCGCCGAATTTACTTAATGGCCGATGACGGCAGCGCACTCGCCAAAGAGGCAGAGCACATCAACGCCTATTTGGTGGCCGGTGCAAACGTGGTTGTGGAAAAAGCAGCCCGACCCTTGAGCGCCCAGGCGGAAATGAGCTTCGGCAACAAGCCCGTTGATGGTGGCCACCTGCTGTTGTCCAACGATGAAGTGGCCGCACTGGGACTCACGCCAGAACAACAGGCTCGTTTCATCCGCCGCATCTATGGTTCGGCGGAGTTCATTCGTGGGCTGGAGCGGTATTGCCTGTGGATTGAAGATCGCCACTTGGACGAAGCCTTGGAGATTTCAGCCATTCGACAACGCATTGAGGGCGTACGGGCGATGCGGCTGGCAAGCCCCAAAGTCGCAACCATTGAAGCGGCCGACACGCCGCACAAGTTCGGAGAAATCCGCCAGTCTGGTGAAGAGACTGTAATGATTGTTCCCAGCGTTTCTTCTGAGTCACGAGAGTACCTACCCGTTGGCTATATGGAACCCGGAACCATCGTCAGCAACCTCGCCTTCGCCCTCTACGACACTCCCCTCTGCAACATGGCCCTCATCGCCTCGCGCCTGCACCTTGTCTGGATCGCCACCGTCTGCGGCAAGCTGAAAACGGACTTCCGCTACTCCAACACCCTCGGCTGGAACACCTTCCCTGTGCCCCTGCTCACCGAGCAGAACAAAGCCGACCTGACCGCCTGCGCCGAAGCCATCCTGCTCGCCCGCGAGGCGCATTTTCCCGCCACCATCGCCGACCTGTACGACCCGGACGCCATGCCGGAAAATCTGCGCCACGCCCACGAGCGCAACGACGAAGTGCTGGAGCGCATCTACATCGGCCGCCGCTTCAGGAACGACACCGAGCGGCTGGAAAAGCTGTTTGATCTGTATACGAAGATGACGGCGACGGCCAAGGCCAGGCCCGCCATGAAAACGACAAGAGGGAAGAAAGCGTCATGAGCGACTTACCTGTGGGCCTGACGCCGCCCCCCGCTGGCTATGCCGACTGGCTGGCCGACCTCAAGGGTCGCATCCACGCCGCCCAGCAGCGCGCCACGCTGGCGGTCAACCGCGAGCTGGTGCTGCTGTACTGGCAGATCGGGCGCGACATTCTGGCGCGGCAGGCAAGCCAAGGGTGGGGGGCGAAGGTGATCGAGCGGTTGGCGCATGATCTGCGTGCTGCCTTCCCGGAAATGAAAGGTTTTTCCCGCGCCAACCTGATGTACATGCGCGCCTTTGCCGAGGCGTGGCCGGATGCCGGAATTGTCCAACAGGCTGTTGGACAATTGCCCTGGGGGCATAACCTGGTGCTGCTGACCCGTCTGAAAGACCCGCAGCAGCGCTTGGCCTATGCCCAGAGCGCCGTCACGCACGGCTGGTCGCGCAATGCGCTGAACATCCACATCGAAACCCGCCTGCTGGAGCGCACCGGCAAAGCGATGACCAATTTCAGTGTTAGCCTGCCCAAGCCGCAATCGGATCTAGCCCGGGAATCATTGAAAGACCCATACCGTCTGGACTTTCTGGGACTCGTCAAAGAGGCGGGTGAACGCGAAATCGAGAACGCCCTGGTCAAACATGTCACCGAATTTCTGCTGGAGTTGGGCGCGGGATTTGCGTTCGTCGGGCGGCAGGTGCTGCTGGACGTGGGCGGCGACGAGTTTTTCATCGACCTGCTGTTCTACCACCTCAAGCTGCGCTGCTATGTGGTGATCGAACTCAAGGGCGGAAAGTTCAAGCCAGAGCATCTTGGGCAGTTGAGCTTTTACCTCACCGCCGTGGATGCCCAGGTCAAGCACCCGCAGGACGGCCCCACCATCGGCCTGCTGCTATGCAAAAGCAAGAACAAGGTGGTGGCCGAATACGCGCTACGCAATAACTCCCAGCCCATTGGCGTATCCGAATATCAACTGGTGGAATCGCTGCCAGTCGAACTGCAAACCAGCCTGCCCAGCATCGAGCAGATCGAGCGCGAACTGGCGGGCGATGACACCACCCTGGAAGACGACGCGCAATGACCACCCCAACCAACCCGACCAACGCCTACACCGTGCCCTCGGTGTCCATCACCACGGCGTGCACCGGAGCCTCCAGCAAGGCCAACGCGTTGGGCATGCGCGCCATGCAGGAGCGCGCCTACGCCAAAAGGGGCGAGCAATACCTGCTGATCAAATCGCCGCCGGCATCCGGCAAGTCACGCGCGCTGATGTTCATCGCGCTGGACAAGCTCAACAACCAGGGCCTGCGCCAGGCCATCGTCGTGGTGCCAGAGCGATCCATTGGCGGCAGCTTTGCCGACGAACCCCTGAGCCAGTCCGGCTTCTACTGGGATTGGCAGGTTGCCCCGCAGTGGAACCTATGTAATGCCCCTGGAGGAGACGAGCTGCGCGTGGCCAGGTCGAAGGTGGACGCGGTGCGCAAGTTCCTGAGTAGCGCCGACAAGACGCTGGTCTGCACGCACGCAACCTTTCGCTTCGCGGTGGAAGAGCTAGGCATTGATGCGTTCGACAACCGACTGATCGCCATCGACGAGTTCCATCACGTCTCCAGCAACCCTGGCAACGTGCTAGGCAGCCAATTGGGCGCTTTCATCGCCCGCGACAAGGTACATCTGGTGGCCATGACCGGCTCCTACTTCCGCGGCGACAGTGAGGCCGTGTTGACCCCAGCCGATGAGTCGCGATTCGAGACGGTCACCTACACCTACTACGAGCAGCTCAACGGCTACCAATGGCTCAAGTCGCTGGATATCGGCTACTTCTTTTACACCGGCCGGTATGTGGATGCCGTCGCCAAGGTGCTAGATCCGGCATTGAAAACCATCGTCCACATTCCCAATGTGAATGCGCGCGAAAGCCTGAAGGACAAGGAGCGCGAGGTAAACGAGATCATGCACGGCCTGGGCGAATGGAAAGGCATTGACCCGGCCACCGGCTTCCACCAGATACAAACCAGGGAGGGCCGCACGCTGAAAGTGGCGGACCTGGTGGACGACAGCGACCTAGCCCAGCGCTCCCGCGTTCTGGCCGCGCTGAAAGACCCGGCGCAGAAGGACAACCGCGACCATGTGGACGTCATCATCGCGCTCGGCATGGCGAAGGAAGGATTCGACTGGATCTGGTGCGAACATGCGTTGACCATAGGCTACCGCAGCAGCCTGACCGAAATCGTGCAGATCATTGGGCGCGCCACCCGCGACGCCGAAGGCAAGGAGCGGGCGCGCTTTACCAACCTGATCGCCGAACCCACGGCCGAACAATCCGCCGTGACCGAGGCGGTGAACGACATGCTGAAGGCCATTTCCGCCAGTCTGCTGATGGAGCAAGTGCTGGCCCCGCGGTATGAGTTCACGCCAAAGAATGCCGGCCCGAAGGAAGGCTTCGACTACGGCGAAAACGGCTACAAGGAGGGCGCCCACAACATCGGGGTGAACCAGGAAACCGGCCAGATTCACGTGGAGATCAACGGTCTGACAACGCCACAAAGCCCGGAAGCCACACGAATCTGCAAAGAGGACTTGAATGAAGTCGTCACCAGCTTCCTGCAGGAAAAAACCGTGTTGGAGCGTGGCCTTTTCGACAAGGAGAACACCCTGCCTGAAGAGCTGACCCAGTTGCACATGGGAAAAATCGTGCGCGAACGCTACCCGGACTTGAGCGAGGTTGACCAAGAGGCCATCCGGCAGCACGCGATCGCCGCGATGAACATCACGCAGCAGGCCAAATTGGCGCTAGCCACCGCCGATGCCAACACCGGCGGCGCCGCGCAAGGCAATACGGCGCTGTTGGACGGTGTGCGCAAGTTCGTCAACGTTCGCGACCTGGACATTGACCTGATCGACCGCATCAACCCCTTCGATGCCGCCTATGCCGTCCTCGCCAAGACGATGGATGAAAAGTCGCTGCGCCAAGTGCAGGCAAGCATTGCGGCCAAGAAGGTCAGCATCCCCGAAGAGGAGGCGCGCGAGTTGGCAAGACGCGCCCTGCAGTTCAAGAACGAGCGTGGGCGGCTGCCGGAACTGAACTCCCCCGACGCCTGGGAGAAACGCATGGCGGAAGGCGTGGCCGCGCTGGCGCGTTTCCGCGCACAAGCCAAGGCAGCGCAGGCGCAAGGAGGGAGCGGTCATGGCTGAACTGGACGACGACGAACTGCTGGATGCGCTGGGTGTCGATGTTGCCCCGCTCAAGGTCTCCAGCCACACTCCGCGCGAGGAACGCATCATTGCGGGCTTTGAGGACATCCTGCGGTTCCATCAAGCGCATGGCCGCGCTCCGCAGCATGGCGAGGGTCGTGACATCTTTGAGCGCCTGTATGCCGTACGCCTAGACCAACTACGCAAGCTGCCTGAAGCGCAAACGCTCCTGGCCGCGCTGGACGGACCCGGCCTTTTGTCAGGGGCAGCAGCCCCGGTCGATGTGGATGCGCTGGACGAAGACGCCTTGTTGGCTGAACTGGGCATCAGCGAAACTGCTGTTCCGAATGACGTCAACGTGTTGCGGCATGTGCGTTCCAGCACTGAAAAGCGAGCTGCTGAGGAAATTGCCGATCGCAGGTCTTGCGCGGATTTTGATCAGTTCCAACCGCTGTTCGAGCAGGTGGAGCAAGATCTGAAATCGGGTCATCGCATGACGCAGCGCTTTGGGCGAAACACCAGCATTGCCCGGGGGGACTACTTTATTCTCGGTGGGCAGCTTGCCCATGTGGCCGAGGTCGGCGAAACGATCAAGGCGCCGAACGGTGAAAGCGATGCGCGTCTGCGCGTCATCTATGCCAATGGCACAGAAAGCAACTTGCTGCGGCGCTCTCTCCAGCGGGCGCTCTACAAGGATGAAACCGGCCGGCGCTTGAGCGAACCTGAAGTTGGCCCATTGTTTGGCGATGCACCCGAGCCTGACGATATTGAAACCGGCACCATCTATGTGCTGCGCAGCCTCTCCAGCGATCCGTTCGTTGCCGAGCATCGCGAGCTGATTCACAAAATCGGCGTGACCGGCGGCAAGGTGGAGACCCGCATTGCTGCCGCAGAAAAGGATGCGACCTATCTATTGGCCGACGTGGAGGTGGTTGCTACCTACAAGCTCCACAACCTGAACCGCACCAGGCTGGAAAACATCTTTCACCGCTTGTTCGGCGCAGCACAACTTGATTTAACCATCGAGGATCGATTTGGACATCCGGTCAAGCCGAGGGAATGGTTCCTCGTACCTCTTCATGTAATCGATGAAGCGGTACAGCACATTCGTGATGGCTCGATCACCGATGTCGTCTATGACCCGAACAGCGCGCGGCTGGTCAGTTATGGTTGAAGTAAAAAGTGCGCGCTGCAACCGTCGTGAATGGCTCCTCGGAATCAAGCAGCCCAGGAGGGTGCACGACATTTATACGATACGCAGACCATTCTCTCCGCGGCGGGTAAATCGGCATAACTATGAGCAGTCTCGGCCACCTTCAACAACTCACTTCCTGGCTGAATGCTTGGATTACTTCGCCGCTTTGGCTGTCGCTCATTACGGTAGTGGGCATTTTCGGCGTCGTGTCTGTTCTATTGAAACCAATCGTCTCGTCGATCCGCTGGTTCCGCAACAAACGCAGCGCCCAGATCGCTGCTGAGCTTCAAGCCAAGACTAACGTCCAGAGCTTTACAGACGACGACATTACTGACGCAGTTGAAGACTACATCGTGCCGGATGCCACGAACGTCGACCCTGCAAATGAAGATGATCTACGAACCTTCGCGTTCGTCCGTGAGAACATATTTGTCGCTCTGGATCGAGCATTGAGTTCCCCCGACAAAACCCACCTGATGATCCTCGCGGACTCCGGTATGGGCAAAACGACGCTCCTCTTGAACTTCTTCGCTCGTGAACTGGATAAACGCAAGTCACAGCGCCGCGAAGTTGCCATCGTGCCGTTGGGTAGGCCGGACGCGGACGCGCAGATCAAGGCCATAGCAAATAAGCGATCCACGATCCTTCTGCTCGATGCCCTGGATGAAGACACCCTAGCGATCACGGACTACAAAAAGCGATTGCACGATGTCATGGAGTTGGCTGCCGATTTCAAAGGGGTGATGGTTTCATGCAGAACACAATTCTTTGAGAATGATCAGGCCGTGCCAACAAGTACCGGTATTGCTCGTGTTGCTCAAAAGAGAGCGGGCTCGCCGGGTGTGCATCATTTCCATCGCATCTTCCTGGCGCCGTTTAGTGAAGGGCAGGTTTCGTTGTACATCGAGCGCGCCATTCCCTTTTATAGATTCAAGGCCCGCCGCCGCGCTCGTGCCTTGGTGACCCGTATACCGGAACTGACCGTCCGGCCGATGCTGCTGGCCTTACTGCCAAAGTTGTTGGTGAACGAACAGCAGGTCAGCGAAATGTGGGATCTCTATGAGTTCATGGTTCGAAGTTGGCTGAGCCGCGAAAGTCACTGGATAGTTCCTGAGGAACTGCTGAGCATCTCCGAACGGGTTGCTGTTGAAGCGTATCTCGGCAGGCAGTCCCGTCACTCCGAGCGGCTGCGCCCCGATGAGATTTCATCCCTGCTCCAAGAGACCGCTTCCCCCGTCGATTCTTGGAAGTTGACCGCTCGCTCGCTGCTGAATCGAGATGCTACCGGCAATTTCAAGTTCGCCCATCGCAGCATTATGGAGTTTCTGTTCATTCGGGCACTCGTGGGCGGCGAAGAAGCGTGCGCGAAGGTCCGGTGGACCGACATGATGTGCACCCTCTTCCTCAGTTGGGGGCGTAGCCACTCCGGCTCTGACCCAGCGGGGCAGAAACGTGCCCAATATCTCCTTGACGATGACCGTTTGTTCGCTACCGGGCTTTTCCCCTTGGTCGATGCGTGTGAGCCGGCGAGTCACATTGGAGTCGAATGGGCACAACGTGCGCTCGGAATGGCTGAACGAATGCGGGAAAGAGTAGGTATCCCTGCGCCGTGGAAAAAATGGACAAGTCGGCTGATTCAACGAGAGGAAGTTGTTCGTCTGTATGAACTCTCGGAGGGCATCATCTGGCAATTTGTCCTCACTCGCGACATGCAGGAGAAGAACATTTACCGCGAGCCTGTCGGCGCGGGGCGATGCATAGATTGTGAAAGACAAACCTGGGAGCGTCCGACTCTGACGGAATTTCGGTCACTTGCGGAAACGCTGCTCTCGCATGAAGCGTTCCTTCTGGACAACGACGAGCTGTATTGGCTTGCGGACGCTGATTCAAAGACCTATGCAATGGCAAGATTCAGAGATACGGCCATCGAGAACACCGCGCCGCCGATGTTTCGAAACGGCGCGAGCTTCTTGACCGGAGCGCCTCTGGGGCCTAACGGACGCTTTTCTTTGGATGTTTACTCTCGGTCGAAGGTGATAAGTCTGCCTCCAGGTGCCGTCGGCCCGATCGCCTTAGTTGCCATCAATGTCGCGACGCTGCGAGGCGACGCGCAATTGGAATGGGTTAAAGATATGAACGAGCCTCGCAACTGGGCACTGCGCCCGCACGATTTCCCCTGACCGAATGGCGCGCAAAAGAAGGGCCGCAGCGCCATCCCTTCTCCTGCCCCGATGATCTCAACTCCCCGAATACGGCGGCAGAATCATCGTGCGGTTCACCAGCACGTTGAACATGTAGCCCGGCCGGATGTTCAGCGTCGGCTGGATGTTCAGGTTCTTGTTGAGCAGGTTCGTCCCGACGGTGTTGATCTGCTGCGACAAGGCCCCTGCGGCCTGCTGGCTGGCGCTCGGCGTGGTCAGCGCGTTGCCGGTCTGTGGCTGGCTCAACTGCGCACCAACCCCAAGCAGGCTCATCAGGATGGCGCTGCCGAAGATGCGGGCGTAGTGGTTGTCCACCTGGTCCGAAAGTCCGCTTTCGCCCTGCCCGTCTGCGCCGACCATGCCCTTGAGGTCGATCATCGATCCGTTGGGGAAGATCAGCCGGTTCCAGGCCACCAGCACGCGGCTTTGACCATACGCCACGTCGCTGCTGTAGGCGCCGATGATCTTGGTGCCTTGTGGAATCAGCACCACGCTCGGGTTCAGGCTGTCGTACACGGTCTGGCGCACCATGCCGGTGATGGTGCCCGGCAAGTCGCTGTCAATGCCGGTTTGCAGGACGGCCGGGATCACCGAACCGGCAAACAATTCGTGGTTGGATGCCTTGGCTTGCACCGACGCCTGCAGATAACCGTTGTCGCCCTTGTTCTGCTGGGCGTCGAGGAAACCTTCATTGCCCGATGGCCCCGATTGCAGCCCTGCCCCGCCCATGATCCCCGAGCCGTTCATCCCGCCCAGCGCGGCCATCAGCTTCTGGACATTGGGATCTTGGGCAGCCTGCGGGTTCTGCGCCATGGCTTGCGTCAGTTGCTGTTGCAGCGCCCGGAAATCCTGCGGACTGGCCTGGTTTGCATAGGATGCACCCGCTTGCGCAAGACCCTTGCCGCCCACGCCCGTTTCCGCGAGTTGCGCGCTCTGATCCGCCAACACCAGCCCCTCCAGGCGCTTGTAGTGCTGCTCGACTAGCCATTGGTGAAATTTCTGCGCAGGCGTCAAGGCTGTGGTCTGACCCGGCTGCAGTGTGGCGCCATAGGGATGCGCCAGTGCCGCCCCAGCGCCGCTGGCCGTTGCGGTGGGGGTTGACCCGGTTGCCGCTGGGGCGGACTGTCCACGCACGGCAAACGCGCTGGCCTGAGCCTGCGATGCGCTGGGTGTGGGTGCCGCGCTCATGCCGACCTGATCCGTGCTGCTGGCCGACGCCTCCGACGGCGCAGGTTTATTGCCTGCGGTCATGATGCCCAGAACAATCAGCCCGCTCAGCACGCCCAGTCCGCCGAAAGCCATCTGCTTGCTCTTTTTCGACAGGCGCTTGCCCTGCTTCGGTTCGGCTTTGAGCTTGAGGCCCTTGGGGTCGCCTTTGCTGTTCCTGGTCTTGCCTGGGCCGATCACGTCAGCGATCGGCGGGAGTTCCGCTGTCGGCTGGGCGGGCAGTGCCGCCCTCTCGATCGCGCCTGCGGCTTGGTTGTCGTTCATGTTTCTTGCCCCTATGTGTGGACTTGATCGATCACCGCGCCCAGCCGAAGAATCCCGCGTCCTGCCCGCCATGACGGCAGACCACGGTGCGCGCATCCTTGCCGACGCCCAGCGTCAGGTTGAACTTGCTCGGCAGTCCATCGATGACGTAGTAGCCATGCACCAGGCGGCTGTTCATCAGTTCGGTGTTGCCATTGCTGGTGTTGAACACAGCGGGCGCATCGGTGAATTTCATCGACTGCGGCATCTGCAGGTAAGTGTGGCCACCACCGGCAAACACGCGCACCGGCAGCATGCTGGTGTCGTCATGGCCGTTCTCCGCCTTGCAGGTGAAGTCGAAATCCAGATGGGCCGGATCGATGTCGCCCAGCGGGGCGACCACCGCCTGCTTCCTGGCTTCGGCTTTGGCCTTCTCGGCAGCACGCGCCTGAGCGGCCTGCTGCTGCATGTTGATCACCAATTGCTGCGGGTCGTAGAAGCCGACCAGAGGGACATAGTCGTGCGCGTCGCTCTTCAGTGTCATGTAGTAGACCCTCCCGGCGTCGGTGGTCACGACCAGATTGGTCACGAGGCCCGCTTGCGTCGGCTTGACGATCACGACGGGGCGATCCCCGGCATTCGTCGGCTGAACCAGCCAGCGCACGGAATCGCCAATGCTCAGACTGGTGATGTGCTCGCCCGTCAGCAGGTTGATGACGCACACATGCAAAGGCGCGCAGGTAATCGTCGGGCGGCTTTGGCCGTAGGCGTACATGACCTGGCCGTTGGTGCCGATGATGTCGTTGGCGACGCCGGTCTGCAGCCATTGCTGCGCCGCCGCGTCTGTGGCGCGGTAGGACAGCGGCACGGGCGGGGTCTGGTTCACCAGTTCATGGCTGGTGAGGCCGTTGTCGGGCGTGCCAACGGACGCAACCGGGTTGGCCGCAAAGGCAGGGGCAAAAGCAGGGGCAAACAAAGAGGCCGACAGTGCGACGGCAAGGAGGGTGCGTTTCATGGGGTCTTCTCCGGGAAATGGAAATGAAGTGATCAGGGCGTCAGGCGGATCAAGACACGCTCTGCGTCCAGTTCAACGACTGAATGAAAATGCCCATCGGGTTGTCGAGCATGACTTGCGGCTTGTCGGCCAGCTTGGCGTCCACGCCGACCGTGATCTGCGCTTTCCAGTGCGTGGTCGTGCTGTTCTGTCCTGGCGTGCTTTTGACTTCCGTCCAGTTCACCTGGTAGGTGTTGGCCCCGGTCGGCAACACGCTGTTGACCTGCGGGTTGACGGTGTAGGCGGCGCCAAACGGGCTGTTCGCCTTGAACCAGTCGCTCACGGTGCTGGCCGCGTTGCTCGACAGCATCGCGTAGCTGCGATTGAGCAAGTTCTGCTGCGCAGTCTGGTCGGGCAGCACCATGCGGGTGTTGACAATCCAGTTGGCCAGTTGCGCCTCGATGATCCGCTGGGTCACGCCTGAGCCGTTGCTGGGCTGCGCCACGGCGATCGGGCTGCCCATCTTGTCGATGGCGACCACGAAGGGTTTGATCTTGCTTTGCGCGCCGATGTAGGCCACACCCGCCACGGCGACGGACGCCACGGAAAGCGCGGCGATAGCAGCAATGCGCCAGGAACGAGCGCGGGCGATCTGGTCGCCATAGCGTTCGTCCCACTCGCGGCGGGCATTCAGATAAGGGTTGGCTTGAGCCATGAGGGTTCTCCTTTGGGAGGGTTGCTTGATCGGTTATGTGCGGTGGGCGGCAAAACCCTTTGTGGCGCGCTTTGCAGGCTTGCGCTTTGCCGACTCGCCTGGATTCACCGGCTTGCTGCCGATGCCCCAGGTCTGCTGCAAATCGATGCCGGTCAGCCAGCCCCATTCGGAAACCTTGCGCTTGGGGCCTCTTGCGACGCCCCGCGAGGTGGGTGGTGTGAGTTGGAGCTTCATTGCAGATACAACTCGAATTCGGGCTCGGCCAGAATGGCGACCACGGACGGTTTCCACAGAATCTGATAGCCCGAGTGCTTGCCGTTGCTATAGGGATAGGCTTCGCCGTGCAGCTTGCCGGTCTCGGTGAGTTCCCATTCGCCCCGCGCATTGCGCCGTTGCAGGCCCAGGCGCTCAAGCAGCCGGTTGGTGGTGACAGCAGGCTCGGCAATCGCGCGCCCGACGGCGGTCGCGTTCATCGTCGCCATCGGCTCGGAATTGCGGGGCAGCGCCGCCCGAAAGCCGTCCAGGTGCAGGCCGGTTTCGCGCTCGATCACGCTCAGGGCGACGGCGGGCGTCGAAAGGGGGTAGCGTTTCGCGACCCCCTTGCAGTGCCGCTTTATGGCGTCCGGCGCATTGGCATATCCGAGCGCATCGCACACATCAACGCCGACAAAAAGTGGTTCGCCGTGCTCATCAACGATGGTGCGCACGGTGCTGGACTGAAACTGGAAGGCAAGTAGGCTGCCGCCCGGTCTGGATTGCATTTCGGCATCTCCGAATGAGTGGGGATGCCGGGTTATGCGTGGGGGGCGGCAAAACGCGATGCGCAGCGGGCGCTCGGGTGGGCGATGATCTGCTTGCCCCTGCTGTTGCCTTTGCAGTTGCCTTTGACTTTGGCGTTCAAGGCGCAGCCGAGAACGCTGCCTTTCGGGTCTCGGGCGAAGCCTGAGCAGGTGGGGACGAGCACACAAACGCAGAAAAACAAGCACGCCAGTGCGCAGGTTTTCGAGGCTTGTGGGCACGGCCCCCTACCCTGCACTTATTTTGTTTGCCAGATTTTTTGGGCGATTGAAAACGATGCCTTGACGGCACTTCGACGTTGCATTGACGAGGCATTGACGTTGCCTCGACGGCACCTCGACGGCGCCTTGACGACGCCTCGACGAAGTGGCGTGTCGGTTTTGCCGGGGTCTGCGCATAACCATGTGTCATGGGAACACGCGCCAGTGGGGTTGCATTAGGGGCAAAAATGGAAACAGAAGACGCAATCGATGGTTCGGCGCGGAAAAGTCGCCAGCCTGCTCGCCATCGCGTCAGCGCAACGCAGGCGAAAATCCTTGCCGACATCAAGCGGTTTGCCACAAACGGCCCGATCGTTCGCGTCTACGCAGAAACCATAGGGCTGCGTGACGACATTGCTGAGGCCATCCGGTCTGGCGTCACCTTGGAGATGATTGTTCAGTCTGTCGCTATTCGCTGTGACGTCGATCGCCGCTCGGCAATCGAAGGGCTGCGGCAAAGCTTGGATGGACTGGGCCTCGATCTCAAACTGCCACGCGGACATCGGCCCAAGAAAGACTCCCTGCAAGGCGACTTGGCTGCGGCAACACCAAAACCGAATCTACCGACGCCCTCAACCCAAGGGGCAAAGAAAGAGGTGACTGGCGATGCCTTGCCTGCGCCTGTCGCCGCGCCCGCTGCGGTCGGGCCGCAGCCACCGGCACAGCCTGCACCCACCCCTGCGCCGACTTCATCGAAAAGACGGCTAGCCCCGTGCGAGATGCTGTTGATCGACGCGGAAGTGGAGGGCGACTCAGTGCATCTCGACGAGTATCTCTACAAACAGCTCGCCCGCTTCGAGTCGGGAATCGCGGTCTTCCTTGAGGGAACGGAGAGCGAAAGAAAAACGATGATTCAAACCGTGTTCGCGGATGGGCACCGGAGTGTGCCGTACCCTCGCAGCAGCGTGAACGGCATGGTCCAGGGGATGATGCCCGACATTCGCAGGAATGCCGAGAGGGTATGGGCAAGCCGTCCGCAAGGCCCGCCTTCAGGCGAGCGAATCAGCATGCAGCCCTGAACGGTTCGCCGATCGAGCCCGAACGGTTCCCTAGTTTTGATGAAACCGTTCGCCGATTCTGACGAAACCGTTCGCCGTTTTTTCTGGAACCGTTCGCCGATTCTGACGAAACCGTTCGCTCATTTCTGTCGAACCGTTCGCCGTTTTGCCTCGAACCGTTGGCCGCCCCGAGCCGAACGGTTGGCCGATGCCGGGCGAACCGACCAGGCTGGGCACGCCCACTGCGCCGGGGCCTGCCATCTACCGGTTTGCCGGGTCGTGTGCATAACCCGTTGTCCCTTGCAACTGGAGAAAGCGACATGATCAAGACTTATTTTGTGGACGGCGACAAAGGCGGCGTCGGCAAGAGCTTCACCGCCCGTGCCATCGCCGACATGCTGATGCAGTCTGAACGATTCCGACTGCCCAAAGCGATCAACCGGGTGCTGGTGGTCGATGCCGACGAATCGAATCAGGACGTGTGCGGAGAGGGAGGCTTCCCCCGGTCGGACGCTGCGGAGGGCTGCACGGTGCAAGGCCGGTTCTACCCCATTTCCACGCCCAAGCAGTGGGTTGAGGTCGCTGACCAGACGTTCGAGATCATTGATGAATGGGATGAGGCCGACGAGGGCCGTGTGGTGTTTTCCCTGCCCGCTGGCGCTGGCCTCGCCATAGCCAGCGCGGCGGAAGTCACCGCCGTCATGGCGGCGCTGGGGGCTGTGCATGTCTGGGTCATCGGCACCGACGCCGGGTCGGTCGAGCAATTGCAGGCCCGCATCGACAAGTTCCCCGCCTTCTACCAGTCCGGCTTTGTCGTGCGCAACCTGCGCCACGGCGTGAAGGAAGATTTCACGCATTGGCAGCGCAGCAGCACGCGCGATCAGGTTCTGGCGAGTGGCTGGGTGGAGATCGACCTGCCCGTGCTCACCCCGTCCGTGGCAACCGATCTGGCGCGCACGCCTTTCTATATGGCTGAACGCGACAAGATGTCCACCACGGGCAAGAAGATCGGCATGGGATCGCTGGTGTCACTCAAGACCTTCCGTGGCGTGGCGGGTGAGCGCCTGGCCGAGCTGGAAAGGGTCAGTGCAAATCAGGCATGGGGAGAAGCAGCATGAGCATCTATTCCGATCTGATCGAGCGGTTTGCCGAAGATGGGCTTTCCTCCGCGCAGCAGGCCGAGATCGATGCGATCCGGTTGGCGACCCGGTTTGGCGATGACGACACCCTGTGGGGCGTGATTCTGCCGATGTATTTCCTGTCCAACCGCCGCGAGCAGGCCCGCGTCGATCAGGAAGCCCTACTGCGGGCGATCCAGAATGTCAGCACAGGCGGCATCGATGCGGAGAAACTGGGCAAGCTGGTGGCGAGGCATATCGACGCCAGCGAAATCGAGGTCGCCGCGCCCGAGGTCGATACGGGCCGGGTGGCCAAGGCCCTTGCCAAAAGCGCCACGCCGGAACTGGTGCAGGCTGTGGAGTCCAGTCTGGATAGCCGGGTGGTCAAGCTCGATGCCGATGCCGCTCACGCCGCCATCAAGGCCGCGGTCTCCGACTCGCTGTTCTCCTGGCAAGTCGCGGCAGGTGCGGCTGTGGCGCTGTTGCTGGTGGTGGCGGCCTACTGGTGGGGCGGTCACCAGGTCGAAGCACAATACCGTCCGCTGGTGCAACAACTGCAAGCCCAGGTGCGAGCCGATCAGTCGCATCAAAGACGCTGAGACGGGCAAGGCTGATCAACCCGGCTTCGTGCCGGGTTTTTTACTTGAACACCCGCCGCAGGTCGGTCCAATCCGTGCGGATGCGATATGAAGCAGCCTTCAACTTATGGCGGGCCAGCCGGCGCAGGTCTGCCGACAGGTTGATGGCGAACCGCCAAACCGCCGGGGCTGCGCGCCGGAAGAACACGATCCAGGGTTTCCAGAAGCCCCTGAACAACAACAGGATCGCCATGAATCCCAGAAAGCCCATCCAGTAATCCATCGGCCCGGTGTGAAGCCCGAGCGCCAGGTGAAACACCCAGGCGGCCAGGGCGAGCGGCCAGAGCAAGAGAACCAGAAACCATGCCCAGCGCAAGAGAGACCAAGCCTGTTTGATGTAGTGCATTTGCGTTCTCCTGGTCAGTGGCGGGCCGCATCGGCAAGCACTTTGGCAGCCCATTTGTTCATGCTCTGCCCCGCGCGCGCCGCCGCCTTGAGCGCAGCGGCATGCACGCCGGGATCGACTCGCAGCATCAACTTGCCCGATGCGGGCTTCTCAGTGGGCTGCCCCAGCTTGGCGCAGGCTTCAATGTAGTCATCGATCGATGCATGGAAAGCCGCTTCGAACTCGGCCACGGATTCGCCGTGGAACGCGATGATGTCGGCAATGTCCAGCACCCGACCTACGAGAATCTTGTCGTCCGGGTCATAGCTCATGCTGGCTGTATAGCCCTTGTACGTCATGACATTGTTCATGGTGTCACTCCCAACTTCTCCAGGTATTCGCGCACAGCTCCGACGCGGTACTTCAAGGCTTCCTTCTGCGGGTGTGGCCTGTGGAAATAAGCGCGCAGACCGTCCTTCTCGAAAGTGACCGAGGACCCCGCGCCCTCAATCACCCGGCAACCTACAGCCACCAGCAAGGCTTCTATCCTGGACCACTCCAGATTGCCATTCACCGGCATGGAGAAGACCGCTTCGAGCGTTCTTTTTTGCTTGCTGTTCATAAGAATATGATAGCACATGATGATTGCATTGAAGAATTTTTTGCAATCAAACGACGCGCCTTTGCCGCCCCTCGTGCATACCCCTTGTGTACACGACAAAGGAATGCGTCATGCGTCGCCCACAATCTCTTGCCCCCGTCTTCGTCCTGTCCTTTCTGGCCTGCCTTGCCGCCGGGACGTCCTGGAATATCGGGCACGCCCAGGCTGGCCCCTGGCTCGCCCTCGTGCCGGTGGTGGCCGTGCCGTTCGGTCAGAGATGGTGGGCGCGCTGGTCTCTTGCGGTTGCCTATTACCTGGCTGGCTCGATCTCCATCGTGCCGTCCGCTGCGTCGTTCTTCGGCGCGCATGCGCTTGTGGCGGGCTTCGCCGCCTGGGTGGCCTCATCACTGTTGCTGGCCTTGCCGTGGGTGCTGGCGCGCGGGCCAGTGGGTGTGCTGGCTGCGGTGTTGATCGATGCCGTACCGCCGTTCGGCCTGATCGGCTGGCTGTCCCCTTTGACGGCGGCAGGCGCGCTGTTTCCCGGCACGGCGACGGCGGGCCTGGTGCTGTGCCTGCTGCTGATCCTGGCCCTTGGCGCGTTGGCCCGGCATCGGTATTCGGTAGCGTCCTGGTTGGTCATTCTGTTTGCCACCGGGTCGGCCATTGGGTGTTTAACCACGTTCACCCCGCCCGGCCCGCCCGCTGGGTGGGTCGGGGTCAACACGTCGGTTCTGCCCAGCGGGGGTGATGTGATGAAGGCCATTCAGAACAACCGGAAGGTCATCGCCGCGGCACTCGAACAAGGCAAAGGCGCGCGGGTCGTGGTGCTGCCCGAAGCCGTACTCGACGACTGGTGGCCGGGCACGCAGGCGCAGCTCGCTGCGGCGGTGCCGCCTGGGCAGTTGTGGCTGATCGGCGCGGAGACGCAGGTCCCGGGCGAAAAATGGGATGCGGTCGTGGCGGTGCGACATGGGCGTGCAGAGCCTGAGCCGCTGTTCCGAGCCGCGTTGCCCATGCCGTGGAGTATGTGGCGGCCAGGCTCTGAAGGCTCCTACATCGCGGCGTGGTGGGAGCCGGTGCGGGTTGTTGATGGCGCGCGGGTTTGGGCAAGCATCTGTTTCGATCAGGTGCTGCCGTGGGTGTGGGTCGAGGGGTTGATTCAGCGGCCCGATGTGGTGCTGGTGCAGTCAAACGCCTGGTGGGCGCGGGGCTGGAACCCGGCGCCGGCAATTCAGGAAGCCCAGGCCAATGCGTGGATCAATCTGATCGGCGAAAAAGCGGTATTGACGACGAATGAATTTGGTATATATTGATTTCCTTAGTGAAAAATAAAATAAAGTTGTTGCAGAGCAGATTAGTGTGGGATATGATGGCATCAATCATGCAATCCGCCCGCCGCCACGCACGAGCCACGCAGGCATCCTTGAAAAGGGATCACCGCGTGTTTGCCACGCCCTTGGTTGTGGCCATCGCCATGCTCACGGCTGTGCTGGCATGGGCCTCGTGGTGTGCGGCGGATCATCAGCCTATTGTTTTGCCTGCCTGGGCACCAGGCCTGGTGTTCTGGCTCATTCTTGGGGTCGCGGGTTTTTTCATGCCGATGGTCACCCGAATGCAGCAGTTAAGGCTGGATGAAATTAAGAATCTCAAGGCGGCCTTGGCCGAACTTGAAAGCGCCTTGCGGGAGGCGATGGAGCGTGGTGCAGATGCCTCCACACCCCGCCTGGGAAATGATCTCGCGCGAGGACTGACCTCATTCCTCGCGCTTCCCTCGCCCGTGCGGGCTGGGATTCAGCATGTCTGCCTCACCCCCCGAATCCTGGCGCAACGCCCCTCTTGCCCCCGCGTTCCGCGCGGGTGATCTCTTGGTTTAGAGAAAGTCAGCCCGCCATCCCCGCGCGGCCGACCAAGCATCCCCCTCCCGGCGAGGCTGCACCACAGAGGTGCAGAGATGCAAGCACAAACACAGATTCAAACCCGCGCCCCAGGGCGTCCTGGCCGCCCTGTCGGCTCCCGCAACACACCGCCAAACGGCATGCTTGATGTCCATGGGCTGACCGGGGTGCTCGGTCTATCCGCGGCGACCATCCGCCGCTACGCGGCCATCGCGCCCTGGAAGCTGCCGCCGCGCATGAACATCCCCGGCCGGTTGCTTTGGTCGGTCAACGTGGTAGAGGACTGGCTGGCCCAGCGCACACCGGAGCTGCCGACTCCCCCGATGGACACGGCTCCGGTGCCTTCGCGAGGCATCGATCTATCCACCGCTTTCGGCATCACAGTCGCAGCGCCCGTCCCTGCCAAGGCGCCGGGCCGTGGGCGGCCGCGCGGCAGCAAGTCGGTCAAGTGAGGTCAACCATGCCCATCGCCACCCAGGCGGTGGGCGTGGCTGTTGCCACGCCTGCCGCATCGCGTTTTGCCTCCCCCGCGCATATCCCCCTTATCCAAGGGGGAAACATGCAAGTCAAGCAAACTGCCGCCACCCGCAATGCGCCGGCCCGTGCCGCCATGGCGCGGGTCATGCAAGATTATTTTGAACGGCATCGCGGGCACGTCGATGCCGCCGATGCTGCGCGTGCTGAAAACAGGCAGCGCGCCGCCGGACAGCCCAAAATCCCCATGCCCTCGCCCCTGCCGCCTTTGGGCCTGGCCGCCACAGTCGGTCTGGGCAAGAGCCAAGGCGTGCAAGCCGTCGCCGAGGCGGCCTACACAAAGGGCCTGCCGGTCCTCATTCTTGTGCCAACCCATGATCTGGCGCAGCCCTACTTTAATCAGCTTCAGCACTTGGGCGATGCCGTGAAGGTTTACCAGGGCCGCCGCGCGCCTGGGGACGACCCTGCGAATCCTGGCTCGCATGCCTGCTATCAGGTCGAACCGGTGGCGATCGCGGGCGACATGAACCATCGGCCTGCGCAGAGCCTGTGCAAGAAATGCGCGCACGGGGCATCCGCGGTGATCCATTTTGTCACGCGCGATCAAATGCGCATCCAGCGCGCCCAGGACTTGCTGAAAAGCTATGGCCTGCGCGAACAGGACGTGCCGCCGTGCCAGTTTTTATTCAAGGGCTTGCCCGATCAGATGGCCGCGCAGATTGTGATCGCGCCCATCCAAGCCTTTAGCGAGGCGCTGGCGACCTGGAGGGAGGTTGAGCCTGAAAGCGGATTTGCGTTGCGCGAAACGCAGCGCTTGGTCATCGTTGATGAGCACATTCCGCTGTCCAAGGAAGTGCCGATCCACAGCGCCGACGTGGCCGGCTGGCGGCGTCGGCTGGGTGGTTTGCAGGACTCCCTGCGTGATCGCTCGGCAGGGATCGAGCGCAAGGGTGAACTGACCGAAGATGAGCAAGCCGATCTTGAGAAGATCAAGGCCCTGCACGACCTGCTGCCACAGATTGACCATGCCTTCGCTGAGCTTGGCGCCGCGATCGCACTGGACAGACTGCCCGGCCAGGCGCTCTCCGAAACCCTGATCGGCCTGCACAAACAGGCCGGCAAGCTGGGCGGTGTCGTGGGCGGCACGGCAGCGTGGGAGCGTATCGGATTCGACGCCGAGGCCAACGAATTTCACATTCCGCTGCGTGCGCTGGGAACCCTGGCAAACAACCTCTTGCAAGGCACGCTGCGAGTTGGTGGCGAGGATGACGAGGAAAAAGCCTGTTTGTTCGCGTACGAAACCTCGCCCATCGTCGAGTGGGCGCGGGGCATGGGCAGCACGGTGTTCATGGATGCCACGATGGGGGATGACATGCAGGAATTCATCACGAAGGCTGGCGGCTGGATTCACCACGCCGGCGCGGAGCAGAACATGCGCGTCACACGGCGCACCGGAAGGCTGTATGCCCGTGGCGACGTGCGCAAAACGGAAGAGTATCTTGAGATCGCCAAAGCCCGTATGACCGAGATCGCCCAGATCGCCCAGAGCTTGAGTCGGCCGGCGGCGATCATCACACACAAGGCCTATCTGAAATACTCGGCGGAAGCCTGGCGCACCGACGACGCTGCAGATGATGTCGCGCATGAGTTTCAACTGAAAACCGGCGTCGGCATCGGCTGGTTCGGCAAGCACGATCGGGGACTGAACATCTGGTCTGGACATCACATCGCGCTGGTGGGCATGCCGCTGCTATCCAAGGCTGCCATTGCCGGGCTCTATGCCGCCACTCGCAACGCCATGGTCGACGTCGGGCTGGGCGACCAGTGGCCGGTATGGGATGGGGTGATGGACAAGGAAAAGCCTGACGCCGATGGCCCGCCGCTGCCACTCATGCCGGGCGTGCGTGCCTGGCTGATGGACACCTACGCCCAGGGGGTGGCGCAAGCCATCGGCCGAAACCGGGCGGTCAACCACGACGGCGAACCACTGCAAGTCGATTTGTGGGGTGGCATCCAGACTGACGAGATGGATCGCGCGCTGCTGAAGTACGGCATCACCATCCACGACCGACAACTCAACCCGATGAGCAAGACCGGGCCGAAGCCCGATGAAGGCGCTGTGCAGGAGGCCATCGACATGATCCTCGCCGCCGGCGGGAGAGTGAGTGAAAGGGCGGTGCGACAGGCGCTGGTCGGGATGCGCAAAAAGGCATCCAACCAGGCAATCCGCGACTATCTGCGCAACATGCGCGACGCGGGGACCATCCCGGCTGCCCTGCGCGTCAGTCGCGGCGAGGACGCGCCCGCAACCCCACAAGAATCGCTCAAGATCGTTCAATCCGAGTCGGTTGAGTCATTGCCCTGCGCGATTGAAATCGTCGATTCTGACCCAGTGGAAGACCAAAGCAAAAGTCAAGACCAAGGCACCCCGCTTCGCGGGCGCGAAAGGCAGGGGCAAGAGGAAGGGTCGGGCGGTGGCGTTGATGCGGCTGCGGTGACTGAGCCCATTTCCTTGCCCCTGCCTTTGCCCTTGTCCTCGACTGCGCCGAATTCTCATAAAGAACATAGGAAGTATTGGGAACTCGGCGCAGTCGCCGCAGATGCGTGTGATGCCGAGCCGATCGACGCGGACGACGACCCGGCATTTGAAGACTGGCTGGAGAGCATGGTGCTGCAAGTCGCCGCGGACATCGAGGCCGATCTGGCTGCGGAAGCCGCCGCGGAGGCTGAAGCTGCGTGCGGCTCAGGCGGCCCGCAAGGGCGGCGCAAGCACGATTGCCCCCTGGCGAGCATAACCGAGTGTGAGCACGGCGCGGGATGACCGCGCAAGCCATCCAATCAACCCAGCGCAAGGAGTCCGCCATGCCGTTTGGCAAACGCAAGCCCAAGGCCCAGAAGCCGGTCAACGAGAAGGAGCTGACAGTGGCCAAGCAGCGCAACGCGCAGGTGCGGCGCGCTGGGCTGCGGCCGTTCCTTTCGCCAGGCTGGATCGATCCCCGCACGCAACCCATCATCGACGAGATGCTGGCAGAGATGCGGGGACGTTACAGACTTCACGATGTTCTTTTCTTCCTGCGCGAGCCGATGCTGGCCGAGCCGAAATACCTGGTCGCCGCCTGGCGGAGCGGCAAGGGCGATCCTTGCCTGATGAAGCTGGTCGAGACGCCAGAAGAAGCCCTGCACGAGATGCAGCAGGTCTGGCGTGAGGTTGTGTTGGAAAGCTATTGCGGAGGCGATGACGACGACGCATGGGGCCGCGATCGCGGGTCATGGGGGTCGCCCTGGGACGTGGTTTGGTGAGGCGCCTGGATCACCCTATTTGCAGCCCGCCGAAATGCGGGCATTTTTTTGCGTTGTTGATAACAAGAGTTATCTTCAACGGGGAGTCGAATTTCTCGCGCGTGATTCCAAGCCTGCATCAATTCCCTGCGCGTTGATCAGCTATCGAATACAGGCGGCGCTGTGCGAGGGCTTCCGCGTGCACTTTGGCTCCAACCGAATAGGTACGGACGACTTCGTTTGGTAAGACTGAGGACCAAGCCTAAAGAGAGCTGAAAACCAAGCCCAAGATGAGCAAGAACACGCCTGCCGCGTCGATATGCAGGCCGCCAGCGCCGAACTTGTCCAGGCGTTCATCTATGGCGCGAGCAGCCTCTCTTCTTGCCTGTTGTTCTTGCCGAATTGCCTCGGTGCGCTCCCCCCGTTCAGCCGCGACCAACTGGTTAAGTCTGGACTGCTCATCGCGAAGTCTGGTGAAATTTGACTCGATCGCCTCGAGCCTAGCTTCAAGTGAATCACCCGGTTGAGCTTCTTTCCAAACAGTGAGAATCGCCGCTGAACCCATAACCCCGAGGGTTGAACTGCCATGCGCGTAATTTATTTGCGTTGACTGTTTCCACAGGGGACGCCGACTAAAGCCATGGGCTAACTTCGTCTTGAGCCCTCGTCGGCCAAAGAGTTTCTGGCGCTCGAACAACCCCCAAGCAACCGCGAGCGTTCCAAAGATTTGAAGCGCCGCGCCTGAGTGGTGCAGTCCGTCGGCGATGGTGCCCGAGGATAGGATGCCAAAGAGGACGGTAAAGGCGGCCAATACAGGCGGCGCCAACACCTGGCGCAAATCAGGGTCAAGCGCCATCCACCTGACTAGGCTTACTAGGTATTTGACGATGCGAATCATCGTGAGAGATGTAGTGCTGGCAAGCGGAAACAATTCCAAGATTGCAGCCACGCGAGTCCTGCTGTCTGAATTTTATCGACTTACGCACGCAGCGGGATGACCTCAGCCCCAGCCTTGAGCTTGCCCAAATAGTCCGCCCAGGCCGCGGGGACCGGGGTTTGGAGATGGGTCTTTGACATCCCTGCCGTCACCCACCTCCAGTAGAAAGCGCGGCCGAAGTTGGGCTATGCCCTAGATTTCGAATGTGCGGTGGCTATGGGGTTGTTTTGAGAGCTCAGACCAAATTCCATCGAGCTTCGATTGCAGCAATTTCATGCTTATAGGATTCGAGCGGCAGCGGCAAGAATGTGCCCATCTTTACATAGAACGATCGCGTGTAGGCAGCCTGCTTCAACTCATCCGGCAAATGAGGCTCAAGTGTTATGTATTCCGGGTGATGCTGAAGCATAGAACGCAGGTCCCCACCATCGGACCGCAGCTTGTCTGAAATTTCAATGAGCATTGATCGCCATCGCTTAATCTGCGCGCGTCTCTGCTCATCCCGCCGCTTACGCTCGTCAAGATGGAATCGAACATATGGCGCAACGATGGCCGACATCGCACCGCCAACGATGGCAGAACAAAAGGACACGATAGCAACAAGGATTGTCTGGTTCAAATTTCACCTCGGTTTCATTCTGCGGTCGCCCGGCTTTTTAGCCTCCGATCTTGGCATCCTCCACCAGATCTGTCCCGAATTTGAGCTTATCCATATAGTCCGCCCACTTCTGCATCAGCTCCCGCCGTTTTTCCAGCAGATCGCCGCGCCGGTAGGCCGCCTCGACCTGATTGCCGATGGTGTGCGCCAGCGCCATCTCAACGACCTCTGAATTGAAGCTAGTGTTCTCCGCTGCCCAGTCGCGAAAGCTCGACCGGAACCCGTGCACCGTCAGCCCTGGGCGCATCCCGCGCAGCAGCATCAGCATCGCCCATTGGCTAATTGTGCCGCCCTGCCCCGCTTTGCTTCGGCCCCAAAATACTGCGTCGCTGCCTTCCGTGCGCGGTATCGCCTCCAGCAGGGTCACCGCCTGCCTGGGCAGCGGCACCCGGTGTTCGCTATGCGCCTTCATGCGGATCGCTGGAACGGCCCACAGCGCCGCATCAAGATCAAATTCAGGCCATCGCGCGCCGATCACTTCGCTCGTGCGGCATGCCGTCAGGATGGTGAGTTGCAGAGCCCAGGCGCTCATGTTCGATCGCTCCCGCAGCTCCGACATGAACGCTGGCACGTCGCGCCAGACCATGGCCGCGTGATGCTCGACACGCCGCCGCTTGCTGATCGTCGGCAACAAGGCGTCGAGATGGCCGCGCCAGGCCGCAGGGTTCTCACCAGCGCGCAGGCCCCGCGCTTTCGCCGCTGCCAGGACCGCCTCGATGCGCTGGCGCACCCGCGTTGCCGTCTCGGTCTTGACGCTCCAAATTGGGCTGAGAGCGGCCAACACGTCATCGGTCGTGACATCGACAACGGCCTTGTCGCCGAATTTCGGGAAGGCATAGGTGCGCAGACTTGAAATCCAATCATCGCCATGCTTGCCGCCGTTTTCGCCCTTCCAGCCTGCCCGTAGGGACTCACAGAGCGCTTCGGCCACATCACGGAATGTCTCGACCTTTGGCTCCGGGACTTCGGTTTCATTCCCATTTACGGAATCGAATGCGGAAAAATCACCGCGCTTGATCTGCATGCGCAATTCGGCGGCCTTGAGCGTCGCGTCCGCCAGTGGCAGCGTTTCATAAAGGCCAAAACTTATGCTGCGTTCAGCCCCTCGAACGGATGCCCGGAACAGCCACAGCGCCGACCCGCCACGCACGCGAAGGTACAAACCTGGCGCCACGCGATGCTTTCCCTCGGTGCGTGACAGCTTTTTGACCTGCGCAGCGTTCAGGCTCTCGTTGAGCTTTGCTTTCATACGTCGGTCCCAAAAAAGGACACAACTTTACGCGAGACAACGTGACACAACAAGACGCATCAAAGCCTGATGAATCCAAGTAAGTTATTGATTTTTTGTTGATTATTCAATCGATATGACACGCCAAGAAGCGCACGGAAACAACAATGTCGTTCCCCCCGGCTCCACCACTTACTGGCATTTTTAGCCACCAAGCCATCGTTCTGATGGCTTTTTCTTTTTGTGCTGCGCGCACTTGCGCTGTGCAGTTGGATGCACAAGATAGCAGGAGTTGCGGCGTGTTGCCGCTACTATTCTGCCCATCGTGCCAGTAACTTGCAGCCGTGCCAGTAACAGCCCGGCGAGCCTGGCAGGGGGCTTTGAAATGGCGGGGATGCACCTTCTGACCGATAGGGAGATCAAGGCGGCGGCGCCGAGGGAGAAGCCATGGCGGTTGTCCGATGGTGCGGGGCTGTACCTTCTCGTTCGCCCCAGCGGTGAGAAGTGGTGGCGGTTCGACTATCGGCACGCTGGCAAGGACAGGACCTTGAGCATGGGCATCTACCCTGCCACATCGCTGAAAGCGGCTCGCGAGCGGGTTGCAGAGGCTCGCGACCTGGTGGCGCAGGGCATCGATCCAAGCGCTGCGCGCGCCAGATCGAAGGCGGCCGCGCTGGTGAATCCTGACGGCCTCGCAGTCGGCAGCTTTGAGGCAGTAGCGCGAGACTGGCTCAAGCGGGTGCATGAACCGAAGGTGAGCGCCGGGCATGCGGAGAGAACACGGCTGCGGCTGGAGCAGAACCTGTTCCCCTGGCTGGGTGCGCGGCCTATTGCCCTCATCAAAGCGCCGGAGCTGCTGGAGTGTCTGCGCCGTGTCGCAGATCGCGGGGCATTGGAGACTGCGCATCGCGTCAAGCAGGCGGCAGGACAGGTCTTCAGATATGGCATCGCCACTGGGGTATGCGAGAGAGACGTAACGGCAGATTTGCGAGACGCGCTACCTCCCGCCATCGTTGAACACCACCCTGCGGTCATCGAGCCGGTGGATTTTGGGGGCATGCTGCGGGCGATCGATGCCTATCCTGGTTATCTGGTCGTGCGCTCCGCGCTCCAGTTATCGGCGCTGGTGTTTCTTCGGCCCGGCGAGCTGCGACATGCACGCTGGGCAGAAATCGATCTGGAGGGCGGGATGTGGACCATCCCATCCGACAGAATGAAGAGAACCAAGCAGGAAAAGATCAGCGGCCAGCCGCACCTAGTGCCACTGGCACCGCAGGCTGTCAAGATTTTCAAAGAGCTGCAGCCCCTCACGGGGCGAAGCGAATTTGTGTTCCCGTCGCCTCGCAGCTATCACCGGCCGATTTCTGATGTCGCGCTGGGTGCGGCTCTGAAGCGTATGGGATTTGAGGCCACTGCGCACGGATTCCGAGCGTCGGCCCGCACCATGCTGGCCGAAAGGCTGGGGGTGCAAGATCGGATCATCGAGGCGCAGCTTGCGCATTCCGTGCCAGATGCGCTGGGCCGCGCTTACAACAGGACTGAATTTGTTGAGCAGCGGCGGGCCATGATGCAGAGCTGGGCGGACTACCTAGACAAGCTCAAGGCCGGGGCGGATGTGATGAAACTGCGGGCTTGACCACACCCATGAAAGAGCTGGCCTTTTTTCACACTGCCAGGTCTAGAGGCAGGTCAGAAATGTCCTTGAGGCGTTTTCCATCCACCATGATTGCGAGGAGGTCAGCAGCGTCAGCCATGCCGAGGGCCTTCAAGGTTGTTTGCAGCTCGTACAGGGCGAAGTGGTACACGCAGTCAATGTCTCCGGTGCCTAGGGCGATGGAGGCCAGGCGGCTCGGTGTCGGCTCTGCCGTGACGACCACAATATGAGGTAGGCGACCTTTGCGGTTGCGTACCAGATTCAACGCTTCCGACCTGGCGTTTTGCGCCCGGTCGCTGCGGATCGTCCACTTGCAGGAAATGCTTGCGTGTAGCAGCGGCAGGCCGCCGTTCTTCTTCCGTAGGCTGGCAAGCGTGGTCACGTTGTCATCGACCAGGACCGCCGACGCATTGATGGCACTGTCTTCAATGGTATCGCGCACCACCACGATGTCAGGCGTGATGGTGTAGTCGCTCCCCAGGGCGGCGGCCAGTTCGGCATCGGCCTTGGCAGCCCGGTCAAGGGCGACCAGGTGCGCGTATTGCTCATACCGGGCGATTTCCAAGCGATTGCGGCCGGAGACTTGATGAACGTCCCAGGTGCCGGGGCGGAGGTGTCCCAGCTTGAGGAAGGTTTCCTGCACGAAGGCCGCGCAAATGCTCTCAAACTGATTACCCGAGGTTTGGCCCGCGATGCGCTCACCGATGGTTTCGGCTTTGAGCAGATCGGCAATGCCCTTGGCAATCGCTTTGCTCGTGGTGTTGCTGCTGTCGGCGTTGCTGACCACTCCCGCGTTGTTGATGGTCAGGGTTGATTCAAGCAGCGTGGCATGGAATGCCTTGCGAGCTTCTGCGAAGTCGGCGGGCGTCGTCATCATGCCACCTTGAAAACGCGCTTCACGGCCAAGGCTGCGAAAATCTTTCGGGCGACTGCTGCGGCTACAGGCGGAGGAAAGGCATTGCCGATCTGGCGATAGGCCGCAGTCTTGCGGCCCGCAAACTGCCAGTCATCCGGGAAGCCTTGGATGCGCGCGGTCATACGTGGAGTGAGGCGCGGCATGCCCACGAAATCATGTGGCGGGGCCTCGTCCCACAGCCCCATTCCATCCACGCCTAGGGCGGCCCAGGCACGCTTTGCGCGGGTCGGGCCGAGGTCCGGCCCGCCGTGCTTCTTGGAGCCGCCGACCAAGGTCGGGGCAATGGCGCTGGCTTGTTCGCGCCAGCGGTCAGCGCCGCGCCAGCCGTGCACCTTCATCAGATCGTGCAGCAGCTCGCCCACGGTCGGCGGATCAGTCTTGAGCGGTTCCGGCCAGGCGAATCCGGCGGCTAAGTCTTTTCGGATGCCCACGAACACCACGCGCGGGCGGAGCTGGGAAACGCCATAATCCGAGGCATTAAGCAGCCGCCAGCCAGGCACATAGCCCATCTTCTTGAGCTGCTTTTCTACCTTGTTCCGGTAGTCGTCAAACACCGCATCGAGCAGGCCGCGCACGTTCTCAAGCATCACCGCTTGCGGCCGACACTCATCGACCAAGCGGATAGCCTCGGGGAACAGATCGCGCTCGTCGTTCTCGCCGAGTTGCTTTCCAGCTTTGGAGAACGGCGGGCAAGGCACGCCGCCGGCCACTAGGTCAATGCCCTTGTGCGGGATTCCGCTGAACAGCCGCAGATCGCCTTCGATGACGTTCCAGGTCGGGCGATTGAGGCGCAGCGTTGCGCACGCCGCCGGTTCCAGTTCGATCAAGGCTTCATGATCGAAGCCCGCGATTTCCAAGCCAAGACCTTGCCCCCCTGCCCCTGCACATAGTTCAAGCGATGAAAAATTACCCATGCGACACATCCCTCTGAATTTTTTTACCACTTTCCAACTGAACGAACAAATCACGTTGCCCGGTGCCGTGCAGCTCGATAAAACGGACGATGAAATCACGAAGCACATCGGATGCTTGACACCCCTGCGCACGACACGCGGACTGAAAAGCCTCGCGCTGTTCGCGATCGATGCGAATTCGAATGCCCGCGTTCATCTTCATGGCAGATCAGCCTATCACGTGGATACACGTTTGTGTATCCACACGCGGATAAATAGTTATCAGGCCATTTTTGAGGCCGCTGAGCCGTTTTCCGGCTGCGCCGCACCCATTCCATTGCCCCCACTGCGTTCGCCCCGCCAAGGCGCGCATTTGGCCATTCGCGGGCATCCTCTGGCATGCCGGCCCATTCAGATCGATGCCCCTCAGCGCGCGCGCGAAGTGGCGTACCTCGGTGCTTGGTTTGTTGGTTTGTTTGTTTTTTTATAAAGGTTTAACCAACAAACCAACAAACCAACTTCTACTGCAGAGATGCGGCCAACATCGCCCTATCTGCTGCAGAGAAGACCACAACATCGATTGTGGATAACTTCGACAGACACTCGTCTTTATCCACAGCAAAACAAAGGCTGTGGATAACCGTATCGGGATGGACGTTAAACCGCCCCCTGCCGGGGGCTCCAGGGGTGGCCCGCACCGCCCCTGCCGGGGCTGTAGTGTTTGGTCTTCAAGGGCTTGGCCAGGTTGGAGCGGATAACCAGTTATCCATATTTTTTGTTCAGCAATTCGCGCACTACGTCGGCCATCTTCAACCCTTCGGTGGCGCAGGCGGCCTTGATCTTGCGGTGGAGCCCTGCAGGAATGTCAATTGTCAGTCTGCTCATTTTCTCTGTGGCCACAGCATTTTTAACTGGCGCCACCCTCTTTGCTGGGGCGCTCACCCAGTCATCGGCCTGGCGGGCGCTGGGGCGGGGGGTGATGGACACTTTTTTGCTCATGGCGTTCTCCTGAATTACAGAAAGGCAGATTTACGGTTGCGCGTAATTCTGCATGATCTCTTCTCGCAGCGCCTCGACCTCGCGGGCGGCTGGGCCGTCCGGTTCGCTTTCAAAGGACGCCAAGCCCTGCGCAGCCGATTCTGCAAACACGATCCGCTGGCAGATGGCGGCATCGAGCACAGGCGGGCTGTACGTTGCTAGGGCGTCGCGCACGTCTCGGCCAAGAGCTGTGTTTACGATTTTACGATTCACCACAAATGCGGCTTGCAGGCCGGGTTTGTAAATTCTGGCCTCGTCGAGCAGCTTCACAACCTCATCGGCCGCCCACACGTCGTAAGGCGACGGCTGCACCGGGATCAACACTAGGTCAGAGGCCATGATTGCCGACCTGGCCAGCTCGGCGACGCGGGGTGGGCCATCGATCAGCACATGGTCATACCCCTCGCTGATCTGGTCAACATCGCGGTGCAGCGTGGGTTTGGGCAAGCCGACAACGGGGAACAGGGGTTCGGCCTCGCGAGCTGCCACCCAGTCCAAGGCCGAGCCCTGCGGGTCGGCGTCGATCAACAAAACACGCGAACCGGCGCGGGTCAAACTGGCGGCAAGGTTGACACTCAGGGTGGTTTTGCCGACTCCGCCTTTTTGATTCAGGATTGCAATTTTCATGATTTCACCAATTGCGGAATTACAGAAACAAAGACCAAAAAAAGCCCCGGCCGACAGGCTCGGGGCAGCCTCGATCGATTAGCGGCGCATCCACAGGACTGTGCGCACAGCAGCAGCGGCGGCGGTGGTCAGAGTCAGCGTCCAAAATGGCGCGAAATGCAGGGCGGTGATCCATGCGATGCCGACGCCGAGCAGGGTCAAAATCACCGGCAGATTGTCGGGTTGTTGATGTTGCTGGAGTTGCATGGTGATTGTCCTTTCGGGATTGCGGTGTCGATGATTGAATCATAACACAGAAATACGGATTTGCAGAAACACGGAAGAAGAAAGATGCAAGAACTTGTGTCAGTTCAGTCTTCGCCCGGCATCATCACGGTGATGCAGGGGCGCCCGGTGTCGTCCGGCCCGACGATGAATTTCAGGTGCACCAGGCGGGGCCTGACGCCCCGGCCTTCGCGCGGGGTGCGCAGCAGCTCGACATACATCGGGTGCGCCGGGCTGGCTTGCAGGCCCTGGCGGGCTGCGCGCAGAACAACCCGCGAGAGCATCCAGCACACATCCCACAACCGCCCGGATTCACTCTGCCCTGTGTAACCCTTGCGGGCCTCGGTGGCGTCTGTCCATTCCACACAATCGGCCCATGCGGTGCTGGTCAGCGCCACGGGCCAGACAATGCCGGCCTCGCGGGCGGTGGTGGACACGTCGATCAGTTGCCCGTCCTCGATCGCCTGGGCGCGGGTGTAGGTGTAGATTGGCTCGCCGAAGATTTCTCGCATTGTGGTGGTCGTCGTTTGCATTGCGTCGCTCCTGGAAGTTGCTTCTGTGGGATTGGCCCGGCCATCGCGCCGGGCGGGGATGGTCAGCCGGTGATGTGGACAGGGAACAGCCCGACGCCGCCTGCTGGGTGTGCACGCATCACCCAGCGCTGCGTGCCCTTCACCAGCCTGTAATCCTTTGGCGTTGCGACCCATTCAGCCCAGCTCATCAGCACGGTTTTAGGTTCGCCTTGCACCCCCTCGCTTTGAAGTGAGGGGAGGCTCATCGTGGGTGCGGCGGAGTTCGTGAGCTGGGCCGGTGCGGTGCGGGGGGTATAGGTTTGGTGGCGCATGGTTGTTCTCCTGGGGGACTTCGTTTCGCTCATCAGATCGGGTGTGGCTCTGTGCGCTGACAAGACACGCCGCGGGCCGGGGCAAGGGGCCGCGCAGAGGCCGCAGTCCCGACTTGTCCGTGCTTTTCGGACATGACGGGAACCGGGCGAGCACGGCGGCGCAGCCTTTACCCTTGCCCCGGCCCGGGGTGGGGCTAGACTGCGCACGCCTTGAGCCATGCCCATCTGTTGCGCGAAACGCCCAGGAGAACGCGCCACCAAACCGACCGCGGCGCCCCCGGCTCAGAACGCGAACGCAGACGCACTAGCGGGCCGTAGGCCCGTATTCCTCGCCCGTTTGCGGGCGCATGCCAGTCCTGAGTGCCTGCGCAGCAGGCATGCCTTGGACTGTGGGCCTGGCGCTCCGCGCCTGGCCTTGCAGCGGGCACTGGTGCGCTTGCGCACGGGTGCTGCAGTTGCCTTTTGCCTTTGCGGTAGGGATGGAAGCCGGTAGGCCGAGACCCGCAGGGGCTCGGGGCGCAGCCCGACAGCCCGGCCATCGCCCACAAAATCAGCACGCCGATCCACAACCCCGCAAACCCTTGCAAGACAAGGAATCCACGGCTCAGCCACCCCCGCCTTACCCACAGAATCTGTGGACAACCTAACGGCGACGGTCGCATCACCCAACCCGCCGCCTACCAGCGGCTCCCGAAGCTCCATGCCCCACGGCTACCGCCGCTCCCGATCATGGCCAGCAAGGCCCAAAACAAGTCCGCCACAGCCCTACTCCACGATCTCCCAAGCCCCCTCCAGCACGCGATCTGCCAGCCGCCCATTGACAGGCAAAGACGCGCCAGAAGACAAACTCCGCATCGAGGCTCCAGCAAGCTCCACGACATACACCTCGTCGCTCGCGACATGCCGAACCCGCTGTGCATGACGCAGCCGCTCCAACATCAAGCGTGACGCCTGCTCAGCCTGCAACGCCGCATCATCCTGCCGCCGCATCTCAATGACGCGCCCGAAGTCCAGATCACGTGAGGCCATCGACCGAAGATAAGCAAACGCATCCCGTGCAGATTTCCCATCGAGATGCCGCCGCAGCGCCTCGGCCGCCACGCCCAGCCGCTTCCCAGCCGCGCTGTAGATCCCCATCAACCCGAAGACCTGGCCATGAGAAAGCCCGAGCTTGCCAAGCCAGGCCACGTCAGGGGGCAACGCCCCCGACTTGGCCTTGGGTTCGTCAGCCTTGGACTTATCCACAGGAGCCCCGCCCCCGGCGGGCTGTCCTTGTAAAAGCTGATCTTGTTTGCCCTTCGAAGAAGGGTTAACTTCTTTACAGAAGCCGTCTGCCAATTTGGCAGACCGTGCCTCAGAAGAAAGACCAAGGATGCGCAGCGCCAGATCGGTCAGGACCACACGGGCAGAATGAAATCGCCCCGATCGGTTGCGCCGATCTTGCTCCAGCACCTCAACCCAGCCCGCCGCAGCGAGTTCATCGAGGGCCCGATACACAGTGCGCTCGCCCAGCCCAACGGCCGAAGCAATCGACGCCTTGAAAGCCCACACAACCCGCGCAGCGCGATAGGCCGCCCGCGCAGGCGCATGCAGGATCACATAGGAGAGCACCGAGCGTGCTGACGCAGAAAACCCAGCCCACGGCGCATCCGGCTGGCAACCCGCCACCACGGCGCAGGCCGCCACGGCCAATTTATGAGGGAGTTTGAAATTCGGGAGAACAGAAGGCTCATTGCGAGCCTCGATTGCTGAATCCATCACGGTGCTGCTCCTGACTGAGGATGTCGCACCGCCTTCCCGACGCCAATCGGGAGGGCGGAACCTGGCGGGGTTGGCGTACCGGGTCAGGGACCGGCGAGCCTTGCGGCTCCCCCACCAGGCCCGCCCAAAAAGAGCAAACCTGATTGCGCAAAAAACAAAGGCCGCGTGTCTGATGACGGCGCGGCCTGCTGCTTGCGCCTGACCCGGGACGCCAATCCCGTACTGCTTTACTTCTTCTCACCCCTGCGCACAGGGGAACAACTCTTGCAAGCCGAATCTTACACCACGCGGAAGCCCTGTCAAACGGACGTATCACCCGGCGGGGCGGGCGGCAACCTATCTGCCCAGCGCTCCCGAATCACAGCCGACGGTGCACCATCGGCGCCCAGCGACTCCAAGAAATCGACCTCACTGCGCAACACCTCGCGCACGTCGGTCGGCAAGGCCAGCAACACTCGCAGAACGGCCACGGGGTAAGCCTCACCAGACTTGCACTGGATGATGTGTCCCCGCAGCCGGAGAATCCGACCCGCCAACACTAGGCGGAACGCAGCGCGTGGACTCATCGCCTGAATCTCCGCCGCAGCTCTGCGCGGATGTTGCGCAGAGCCCTCCAATCCGATGCGGTGGCAGACACAATCACCGAACCCCGGGGCGTCGAAATGCACCAGTGCCCGCCCGGCAACAGCCGGGCGCGTGCTGCGGGAAACTCCCGCAGCAACTGGCGCAGAGGCTTTTTCATGCCGCGCATCTCACTTCCTCACCGTCATCACCGTCACACCCATCTATCTTGTTCTGCACAAGGGCAAGCGCTGCCGCGATGACCCGCTCGGGCTTGCAGCCGCCCACGCACCGCAGGTCATATCTCCCCTCGCAAAGCCTCACCTCCAGCGACGCAGAAGAGGCTCCCCGATGCGCTGGGCACTTCATCAGCCAATGCCCCGAATCGATCGCCTCGGCGGCGTGCATCAAGGCCAGCAAAGCAAAACCATCATCGGTTTTCATCATCATGTCATTCCCCCAATGAAGGCCGATCCCGTGCTGCGCACAGCGCTCTCTCACGCTCCTGCCGCTCAATCAGCTCTACATGCTGCTTGCAGTCCTGGTGAATCTGTTCAAGCCGACGGGCCACCATGTGCGATGTCATCTGCTTGTTTTTCGCAGCCAGCAGCTCATCACTCCATGACCCGACAAGCATGAAAAACCAACCCCAATGAGCGGCGTTTCGCTTGTCGATCCTCTGGTTCTCTATGTACTCGTCCGCCACGACCGTGCCGAACGCGGGATCGGCATCTGGACAAAGCGCCAAGAATCCAGCGGCAAGAATCTCGGTCAATTCAAACTCCCGGCCATCTCCAACCAAGAGCACGTCCTGGCTCCAAAGCGGGTCAATCGGTTCACCTTTCATAACTTTCTCCTTCTAGGTTTGATCAGTTACAGGGGCAATACCCGCGCCTTGCCGTCGCGCCCGGCAAGAACCTGCACGCGCTGGCCCACGGCGAGCTGCACATCAGCCGCCTGAGTGATGGCAAGGACCTGGCCGCCATCCAGGCGAACGGTCACCAGTAGCCCGGATTCCTTGGCCGCCGAGCCTTCCAGCGCTTGGCCGCCCATCAGCCCGGCCAAAGCCCCTGCGATGGTCGCCAGCTTCTGGCCATTGCCAGAGCCGATTTTGTGACCGATCGCACCGCCCGCCAGGGCGCCGCCTATGGCCCCGATGCCGGAGCCTTGGCCTGCGATTTCGACAGGCCGCACTGCAAGCACGACGCCGAGTTGCACAGCCTGGACAGACTGGGCGCCTGACACTGTGTAACCATTGGCCGACGCCTGCGGAACACCCGTGCCCATCATCGGATTTGTGGCACAGCCGCCAAGCGCGAGTAAGGCGGCGCAGGCCACGGTGATAGAAGTGAGTTTCAGGGTTTGCGTGGTGTTCATGGTTTTTTCCTTGCGCTGAAGGTTGGTTGCGCGGCCCGGGTGCCGGCCCGCTGGGGATTTGCAATGGATCGGATCAGAAACTCAGGCCATAGCTCAGACCCAGCACGTCCTGGCTGGGCAGAGCGCCATCGTGGATGTGCTGGTAGTTCACCCGCACCGCGCCGCCGTCGATCTGGCCAAGCTGCACGCCGACGCCTGCGGCGGCATAGGTGCCGCCCAGCAGGCCGGTGGAGCGGCCAAGCTTGAGCGTGCTGTCCAATGCCACTCCCGCAGTGACCTGGCGGCGGGCGCGTAGCACGCCCGCCCAGTGGTTGGAGGTGTAACCCTCATCGCGCGTGCGTCCAGCTTCGGCCCCGGCTTCGAGCTTCCAGACGTGCCACGGCCCGGCGATGCGGTACAGACCTACACCGATCGATTGCCGCTGCAATCCGCCGGATTGCAGTCCCTGATCAAGATCGGCATGCACAGCGAGCGGTAACCACGCCGGATCGGTGGCGTAGGCCGCGCCGCGCAGGGTCAGCAGGGTTTGATTGCCGATGCCAGCGCCGATGTGCTCGATGGCCGTGCCGGCGGACACATCGATCTGCGCGGCTTGGGCTGCGCTTGCAGAGATGGCGAGCAGAGTTGCAGCGGTGACGATGAGGGAATGGATGGTTTTCATAGATGTTCCTTCTGAGGTTGGGCGGGGCAACATGCCCCGCTCCAGTTAGTCCCGCAGGTGCGAAATTCACAGCGGGGCGACGAGCTGCAAGGTGGTTAGGGTGAAGTGCTCGAACTGCGGCACGTCGCTTTGCTGGTGGTGCATGTAGATGGTTTCCATCCGCAGACCCCAGCCGGGTGTGACCATGTAAGTCAGTCCCGCTCCCATGTCATAGCCCGGCCGGCCGGGGTTGCTGTAGCCATTGCCGCTGCCGTTGGTGCTCCAGCGGCTTGATGCCAGCCCGGCCTTGATGAAGCCTTGCAGGCCGGGCACCAGCCCGGCGGTCGCCACAGCGTTGAACATCAGCACTCGGTTGATGTTGGGAATCCCATAGGGCTGTCGGCCCTCGCTAACGAACGCGATCTCAGGGGCAAGCCAGCCGCTGCCGCGCAACGCCAGGGCATAGCTCTGCGGGCGGGCTGACGGGCCGAAAGCCAGTTCGACGGCCTGCGCCTGCGCTGCGCCGCAGGCGAGCAGCGCTGCGGCAATCAACAGCGTGCGGGCGGCCCTCATATCGGCGCGACCAGTTGCAAGCCGACGAAGCCAGAACCGCTTTGCGTGTTCGGCACAGCCAGCAGATTGATGCCAAAGCCCTGCGCGGTGCGCAGGCGCAGCACTGCGCCGGCGGCGAGCGGTTCGCACGGCACCTCGGGGCGGCGATAGCCGCTCACGAGGCCAGCGGCCAAGCCCGCGCTGGCCTTCAGGCCGGCGGGCAGATCAAGCCGCAATGGCGTCCAGACGCCCAGCGCGTACGCGGTTTCACGGCGGTAGCTGTTGCGGTAAAACCCGCCTGCGGCGCTCCAGTCAGGGCTGAACTGGTACTCGATGCCCAAGCCAGGGTTGTCCTGGTTGAGCTGGCGGCGGGCCCAGGCTTCTGTGTGGACGCTCGTGACATTGATGTCAAGCGCCCAGGGCGACGGCGGGGTGTCGGCGGCGTGGGCGGTGGTGAGCGTAAAGGCCAGGAGAAGGCCGGTTGCGAGGGGTTTGAGGGGGTGCATGCAAGGACTCCAGAGAGTTGGTCTTGCATGCAGGCCCGCAGGTGCGAAATCTGCGCGGCGGGCAAGTGAGCACCCCACGGTTTTCGCGTCACATGTTCATGGGTGTATTTGCAGATTTCCGTATTTACGATTCGGCAGAAATAAAAAACCCGGCGCGAAGGCCGGGCTGTAGATATGAGGCGGATCAGCGCCGACGAGTCAGGCTGGAAACCAGCCAAACCAGCGCGATTCCAATGACGGCCACAATAGCCGCGCTAGCGAGGCTCAGGTTGTGGAGCGCTTTGAAAATCGCGGCGTAGACCAGCCCGTGAACCAAGCTTGAGATGATCATGTGGGCGATGTCAATGTGGTGCATGGGTTACTCCTGGCGGTGTGCGCGGATGCGGTTGCGGATCAGCGTGACTGCCACCACAGACCCTGCGCCGATGAGAATTCCCGCCAACGCCCCGGCGGGTGTCTGCGTTGCGCCGCCTCCAATGGTCAAACCCGCAAGTGCGGCCCATGCCATGCGGCCGCGCAGGGATTGAATGATCTCCCTCATTTACTGCTCCTTTCCGCCCTTACTGGCGATGAAATCCTGTGTGGCCCCAGGGGTGTGAGAGGCCGGCCGGGTTGCGGCCGTGGGCCGATGGTTGCGTATGCGGGCGGCCCTGGCAAAGGTTTGCGCTTCATGGTCTGGCTCCTGGGTAAGTGCGGGTTAACGCCCGCACTTACTGACCCGCTGGTGCGAAATTTTTAGCGCTCCAGCTCGTAATCGTTTTCCAGGTCCGGGCCGTCTTCTTCGCGATCGCGTTCCTGCTCGGGAGCATCTGCGATGAGTTCACCGCGCTGTGCAACTGCCTCGCTCTGGCTGTTCTCGGCTTCGGGCTTCGCCTGCTCGGCTTGCTGGGCCTGCGCATCGCGCTCAGTTTCTTTGTGCTCGATGTCGCGCTCGGCGGCGGGTTGTTCGCGCTCGCTGGTGCGCCGCTCGGTTTCCTGCTCGCGGCGGTCTTCGGTGGCCTCGCGCTCGCTCGCCTGGCGGTCGGCGTTGAGGTCGGCTTGATGGTCGTGAGGCTTTTTCGAGATCATGGCTTCTTCCTTCTGGAGTTCGACGCCGGCCTGGCGCTCGGCCTTGGCTGCGTCCTGGGTGTAAACGCGAGCGTCTTCCCGCGCTCGGGTGATGTTGACGTAGGTTTCTCGGTCGCCGTGCCGCCCGGATTCTGTATTGTGGTGGATGAAAACCTGCTTGACGGTCTGCCCCTGAGCGGCGTGGCTAGTCGTGGAATAGGCGTGCTCGATCGTCCGGTACGTTTTTGTGTCAAGCTCGATCTGCTTGCCGTTGTCCAAACGCACCGCCATGCGGTCGCCCTCGATTTTTTCGACCGTGCCGGTCTGGCCGTTACGATAGCTCACACGGTCGTTCTGCTGGTTTTCTGTGAAGCGCACTCGGTCGCCTTGGGAAAATTCGCGGTGCGTGGCCTGGTAACTTTGCATCCTGGCCTTGTCGGCCCGAGCGAAAACTTCACGCCCGTCTTCCATCCTCAGCATCACAGTGTTGTGCCGGGCGTCGGTGCGGATGACCATTCCAGTCTCTCCTTTGCGAACGTCCAGGCTTTTGTAATTGGCCCCGAATTTGACGATCTCGCCTTTCTGATAGCTCGCAGCTTGCCGGATCTGCGCCTCGCTGCGGTCGAGCTTGTCCAGCGTCTGGATCGTTTTGCCGTCGCCCAGATCACCCCGTGCTTTGAGTTGATCGCGGATCGCAGCATTGATGGCCTCGCGGTCGGCGTTTGTCGCGGTGAGAACCAGGGTTTCACGGCGCTCCTGCGCGGTCATGCCGGCATAGTCCTTGGCCAGGGACTGAATCACCGTCTTGTTATCTTGCTTCGCGGCATCGCGCAGTTGCTCACGCATGGTCTGCTGCTCTTTGGGAGTAAGAGCACGGCCTTCACGGCCTTCATATTTGGCGCGAATGGCGTCTTGCGCCGGGCGCGCCTCTCGGGTTTCCAGAGCGCGCAGCGCCTGCCCGTGTTGACGGTCCAAGATTTGGGCCACGGCGGTTTTCATGTGCTTCGTGGTTTGTCTGCGGATCGATTCTCGCCCCAGCTCGGCCTGGGGCAGCGCCGCCTGCGCCTTTTCAAAGGCGCGCCCGGCTTCAACGCCTTGATGTTGCAGTTTGTCGCCGAGGAAAACGACCCGCGCGCCCGCTGCTTCCGCCGCCTCGATCACCCGGTTGAATTCACGCTGGCCTGATTGGCTGGCCTCGTCCATGATGCGAAGCTCGCGCACCTGGCCGCCCCGCTCCGCCAGGGCGCGCAAGGTTTCGACTTCCTGGCTCAACGCGCGCATGTTGCGTTGAGCCAGTTCGCCGCGCACGGCTAGCGTCTCGGCGATGCTTGCCGGGCGCCAGTTCTCGGCATCTTTGAGCATCACCCCAGCTACCCGCCCCGCCGTGTGGCCCAGTAGCTCAGCGATTTGCTGGTGCGCCGCTCCTGCGGCCTCGCTGGTGAGCGTGCCGCCTTGTTTGAACACCTGGCCGTCGTCGGCCAGGATGTACCGGGTCGAGGTCAAGCCCAAGTGATTGAGATTGGCGGATTCCAGCTCGCGGCTGGCCGGTCGGTACAGGCTGGCGGCGTACACGGCACCGTCTGCGGTCACCAGATAACGGCGGCCCTGAGAATCGAATTCCGTCTGCGTGCCAGCCTGCCGCTGGAGGCGCTTGAGATCGGCTTTCCCGCCCACAAAATCGTGCGTTTCCAACGCACGGCGGGCGAGATCAGCATCGCGCCCCGCCTGGCCTTCGTCGATCAGGTGCCGGGCTGTCGTCGTGCTGGCGATGCCTGATTCTTGCTCCATTTTGGCGGCCTGCTCGGAGCCATTGGAGAATCCGACAATTTTCCAACCCTTTGCCTCGGCCGCCTCGCGCACGAATTCGAGCATCGTGGTCTTCCCTGTCCCAGCGAGCCCTTGCACGCCCTGGAATCTGTCGCCAGAGGCCAGGATCATCGCGGCGGCGGCCCGTTGCTCAGGGGTCAGCTCGAAGCCCTTGCGGGCCTCGAAGGCGGCCAGAGCATGGGAGAACTCGCTTTTGGTCATGACGGCGGCGTGCTCACCCTTGCCTGCCTCGATCCGATCAACCATGAACCGCTCGGCCTTGACCATCTCCTCGGTGGTCAGTTTGCCATCTTCGCGCTCGATGATCTGGCCAGAACGGGTGCGAGCCGCGATCTCTTTTTCGATTGCGGCTTGATCGGCTCTGCCTTGGGAGAATGCCGCAGCGGCTGAGAACAGGTCTTTCGTGCGGAACGCTGATTCGCGCTCGGTGATATGCGAGAGCGCCTTAGCGACGGCGGCGCTGGCGGCTTTGGCGGTCGATTCAGCGCGGGCTTCCCGCGCCAGCGCTAAATCGCGCTGGGGTTCGACGATTCCGACCTTGCCTGCCCGTTGCTGCCACTGCTCTCGCTGGGCCTCCGCGCCCTCGGCCCCATCTTTGCCCTGCCGGGTGTCCAAGCAGGCAGTCAGGCGGGCCTGATAGCTCGCGGTTTCAGGGTCGATGCCGCGTTGCTGCAGCCATGCATCGATCTGGGCGCTGCGCTCGCTGAATTCTGCGAGCTGGTCAGGGGTGAAACCCGCGATTTCAAAACCGCCCGCGCCGTCCATGTCCAAGCGATAGCCCATGCCCTGCAGCGCATGGGCCAGCTCGTTTTTGTAGACAGCATCGGCGGTTGCTCTCAACTCGAAGAGTTTTTCATTGCTGAGGCTGTACCAGCGCCCGGATTTCTCATCGAACGTCGCATTGGCAATCAGAAAATGCGTGTGGGTCTGAGGGTCGAGCTCCCGGCTGTTGCTGTGCGAGAAGTGGGCATAAAGCAGATTTTTTGTGGCGACGTGCTCGCCCGAGATTCGCGTCTGGGCGCCATGCGTTTCCAAGAAACGCATCGCTGCATTGGCAGCATGCTCGTGGGCCTGGCGCACATCGTCGCGGCCAAAAACCTCAGAAACGATCGACACAGACTTGGGTGCGGCCACCGTGAAGTCCCAACCCGCGCGGTGCTCCCACTCGCCGCCGGGGCCTTTGCGCCCGAGCTGGCGCACCTCGCCGCTGGCGTCGCGCACCCAGCCTTCGAGGGCGTTTTGCAGCATCTTTCCGTCCACAGCCTGAGCTTCAGCAAGGGTTTTGCCATGGTCGATTTGATAGAAATCTGCCCCCCTTCCGCCCCACCCGCTGGGGATGGGCTGGCCAGCGTAATACTCCACAACTGCCGATTTCTGAGTGTGGTAAGCGGCCGTCGCGGCCGCGCTGCCAATATCGCTTTTGCTGATCATCGATGGCCTTTCAGAGTTTCAGGAGCGCGTTGATTGCTGCCTGAGTATCGACTGGCGCGGGGTTTTCATCGGGGGCAAGGCGATGGCCGCAGCTTGCGCAGAATTTGTCTTGCAAACCGACTTCTTCACCGCAGTTGGGGCAGATATTCGGGACTGGCGTGGTAATTGGCGCCTCTGTAACCTGCCCGGTATCTGAAGTCACTTTTCCGATCTGCTCTTCTGGTTCTTGTGCGTTTTCGGCCTGCTTGTCTTCTGTGGTCGTGGCAACCGCTTGTTGATTCCAGTCATCGCGCTGGATATAGGCGGAGTTCACCACATCAGGGGCGGGCTTGGGAATCGGCAGGCGGATCGGGCAAATGGGGTAATGACCGGCGAGATTCAGGAAGCCGTCCAGACTCGGCAGATTTTGCAGCTCGGATGGCATCACGATCCGCTCATTTTGATATTGCTGCGACCAGTTATTGTGCGAGCTAGAGCCTTGCGGGCCATCGTTGCTGCCGCCACTGTTGACGATGCGCATGACCTGGTGATCGCCAAGGAAGCGTGAGAGATATTCTGATGTGTCTGCGTCCGGGGTGCGCAATACCGCCCAAGTGCCAATACTGGAAAGCATAGACTGGGCATTTTCGCGGCCATAAACCGCCCATACCTGAGAAATAGCTTGCATCCCAAGAATCGCGACGCCGCCTTGTTTCCTGGCATTGGTGAGAAAATCCTCCATCGATCCAACGCGGCCCAGTGACGCAAATTCATCAGCCACTAGCCAAATGCGCCGCCCATGTTCGTCAGGGCTTAGCGACATGACCCCGGTGTTAAAAATATCGATGCTGCAAGCAATCAAAGGGGCAAGCGCTTTGCGTTGATCACCCCGGTAATTGAAATAGGCCCAGCCCTTGCCATTCTGCGCCCATGACTTGATGGAAAATGCTTCGCGGCCCGCTGAGGGACAGAGATATTGGTATGGCGAGAGATATGTGCTGACAATCCCGCGCACGCTGCCAAACATCTTTTCATTGCCCTTCGCCATCAATCCAGCGGCAGAGGTTCCTTCGGCGATTTTGCGAAGCTCTGTAATATCCGCGATGATCGCGAGACGATAAATCTCTGCGTTGTCAAGGCTGCATTTCCAGCAGTGGCGCAGTATTGCGCCGATTACAGCCTGCGCATATTTATTCCATTCGCCAGATTCCCCTTGGGCATCTGGAATCATAGATTGCGCAATGGCTTCGCAATCCCATTCACCCTCGATCTCGGCCAGCGGCGACCAGGCAACAGACCGAGAATCCAGCGGATTCAAAATCACGTCATGGGTGGTTTCTCCATCCTCACTGCTCCCGAAATACCGTTCGCAATACACCCCTTGGCGGTCGGCGATAAAACAACGATCTGCGCGACCTCGCGTTGCAAGAGTATCGAGCATATTGGTCACTGCGACCGATTTCCCGGAGCCCGGCGCACCGGAAAACAGGAAGCCGCGATTTTCAATCTCATACGGCACAGGGACATGCGCGATTTCAATGTCGCACGGCTTTCCCTCTGCATGGATCATGGCGATTAGATTATCACCACCTATGAGTTTTGCACCGCGCAGGTGTGGATTATGAGCCGGTGCAGGTTTATAGAAAATCGCATCCCAGACCACATAGCCTGTGCCGATCAATCCAATCAGGAAGAATACTGCGCCGATCTGTGTTCCTGCATCGCCAAAAAACAATGACGAAAGAAACCACACTCCAAATGAGAGGGCAACTCCAGACACAAGAATTGCGCCGATTCGGCCCATTGAATCGACAAGCTTTGCAAACAGTTTTCCCATGATGATTCTCCTTATTTTGTCGAGCCGATGCGATCGGCGAGGAAAGTCGCGACTTTCGAGAGGTCTGCTTTATGGGTTTCGATCACAGCATCCCGGGCATCAGCGATAGCATTTCCAAGCTCGGATAAAGACTGAGAACTCAAAATTAACCCGCGACAATAAACAGCCAGAGGCAAACCTTCTTCATCCGCAGATTCTTTCAGGCGCGCATATTGCGCTCCATCGATCGTGATCTTCACTTGTGGCATTTCATACTCCTGCAAGGCGGCTCGAACGGCCTCCACAATGACAGACCCGCAGGTGCGAAATTCAGAGAGGGCGGTGCCGTGTCGAGTACCGCGAGTACCCTTTAAAGACAAGGCTTTCGGGGGATTGTTTGATGGCATTGGTACTGATCTGCATGGGTCGGCAGTACCGCGAGTACCTTTGCAATATCAAGGGTTTAGCGCGGGTTTAAGGGCTGCAGGGAACATGCGTCATGTTTGCCGCTTTTAGGAGTGCACCAACGGTGCACGGCCAGAGTAAAAATGGTTTGCCTGTGAAGCCGCACGGCGGCTATTACCCGCGCCATGCGGGCCTTATGCCGCCTCGTGCGGCTAATATTCTGCGGGCCGACGTAATTTCCGCTTCACGTCGAAATACAAATTCCCAGACACAAAGCCCGCCGAAACCACCAGCAGGAGCTGTGCAGCCGGGACAAATTTATAGAAACCAGAATATTGATGCAGCGGCGTTCCATTGGAAATAAGCTGCCACCAGTCCCAGGCGATGAAGACACTCAATATCAGAGAAACCCAAAGACCAACGACGACAGCAGAAAATGCGAGCTGCAGAATATGGCCCTTCGTAGGCTGGGTATAGCCTTGGGCGGGTTTTGGTGTTGTGTCTTTTTTCATGATGGCGCTCCTTAGTGCAGGGTTTTGGGTTGGGTGGTAGGTGATGCGGGCTCTTCTGGTTTCTGATCGATCTCGCTGAGCTTTGCTGTGGTTTTACTCTTCCTGCGAGTTTCTGGCGGTGGATTTGGAATGCCTTCAACAATATCGGGCTCAAACAATACCAGATCGACAATTTGGCCCTCATGGGTGAAAAACCAATTCTTGCCTTTTTCATCCTCGAAGTTGATGTAAATATTCGCCGTTTTGAACTCGACGTTTTCAGGCAGGCGGCGATAAATATCGTGGAGCGCGGCTAGAATCCGCTCCATGGTAATTTTGCCTACGATTTTGATACGCATGATTTGCTCCTATGTGTGGGACTGGTTTTGTCAGTCCCACAAGTGCGAAATTTATAACGGTTGGAATCTCCCATCTGCAAGAGCCGTTGTAAAATCAGATTTTGGATAAACAGGCCCGGCCCCATCGACCCGACGCGCGACGTTATATTGATAAACCCAAATCGATTGATCTGCTGCTTGAATAAATCGCGAACCATCCTGCAGATTGAATTCAGTTTTTGGATCGGGATTTTCGATGCGGATTTTTACTTTCACCCCAAAGTTTAGGGTGAATTTTCCTGTCGCTGCAATGCGCGCAAGCCCGGCACAATATCGTGCAGGGCCGCATTTAATCGGATGGCGCATTTCGATTCTTGCCATGGTCTCATAAATCACCTCCTGCGCTTGCGTCACTGACAATCTCAAGGCTTGGAATTCAGCAATTAGAAAGTCTTTTTCGGCTTGATTGAAACTGTGGGGAAAAATCAGTTTGTCCATGGTTTTACCCCCAGAGTTCATATTGAGAAGACGCCGCGCGGTTTTTCGTGTCGCCCGCCAATCGCTCGGCGCTTGGAATTTCAAAATCGATGCGCTCCAGAAGCTTCTTTCTTTGGTATTGGATGGCTCGCTTTGTTAATCCTGTTTTCTTTGCAAGCTCGGCCGTTGTGAACTCGAAAATCTTTTCTCTCATATCGGATTTCCGGGCCTGATTCTGCCAGTCTTGTTGCTCCATCTTCTCCAGGACTGATTCTTTTGCAAGCAGAATTTCGAGCGGATCGGCGTTGTCTACGGCCCGATTTTCCAAGAAGTCACTTCCATTCTCTGCATAATCACTTGGGATTGCGGAAATGCCGCGTGGCGCATTTTTCCCAAATGGCTTGGCATCTCGTTTTCTGCAGAATGCCGCGCTCACAACTATTTTCCGAGGGCACGGTGGGCCGTATTTTTGTTGTGCGGCGCAGCGCTCAATCATGATTGCCAGTATTTCCAGATCGACTCGAAGGCGCGCAACTTTGGCCGCCTCAACTATCGCAGGGTGAAAATCAGTGAGGTCGATTTTCATTGCTCGATCTCCGTGTTTTCCTGAAAACCCGCGATTTTTAGAAGATCGTCACCTTTGAATCGGATTACACGGCCTCCAAGTTTGACAGAAGGAATTTCCCCTGTTTTGGCAAGTCGGAAAACGGTAAAGCGCGAGAGGCGCAGGAATTCTGCCGCTTCGTCGGTTTTATAAAGGTGGTTTTTTTCAATAATCATTTTGCACTCCGTTGAGTTAATGGAGCGCGTTTTTCGTGATTATTGGCCCTGCGCAAGGCGGCGGAAAATAGGCGCAAAAAAAGCCGCCAGGCGCAGTGCGCGGGCGGCTTTGAGGGGTGATTAAAGGATTATATTAATAATCAATTAACGATTATGCCGGCCCGCGCGTGGCGGGCGGCTTGCGGGCGCTGGGCGAGCAGTTTTGGGGTGAGGCAATAGGTGGGCAGGGGGCGAGCCCGGACGTGGCAATGGCGGGCGCGGGCATTCTGATTAGCATGGTGAATCTTGACTAGGCAAGCAAGGAAGTGCAGGAGAGCAGCAAGGACATGAGCCCCCGGCCCTTCTAGCTTGAGAGTTTCAAAACCCTCTTCAACTTCGCACCAGTGCCTGGGAAATGGATAACCCTGCCCCTCGAACTCGAGGATGACGAACTCATCGTGCGCCCACGAGCCGACCCGGGTTTCTAGTTTTTTCTTCAGCGCATTCCAAAGACAAGCCAAGAATTGCATTCTGCGCCAGCGGCGCTGACATTCCGAAGCCTTGGCCAGATCGATCGGCGGAATGCCCCACGCCGATCCCCCGCCGATCTCCCAGGTGCCAGAGTAGTGTGAGAAATCGTGCTCTGCATGCATGCAGAGCTCATCGAGCTCCATCACTTTGATTGCTGCTCGAAACACAGGCGAGCGCCGCAAGCGTTTGGAGCGCTTTACTGTTTTTGTTGCGGCAGGAAGTCTCATGTTGCTAAGAATAGCACAAATCCATAATTGTTCAGCAATCCTAGCCGAACATGTCGCAAATTAGCAAATGTTGTCATTCGTTGCAGAGAAACGCAGGCGTTGTCTTGATTTCTATTTTTTGCGTTGCGTTCCCTGTTTCCCACTTGGACTGGAGCAAAAACAGTAACGTGGCTGTTTTTTGCATGCTGGCACCCTGTAAAATCAATAAGTTGCGTGCGTGGTTTTGGAGACCCCGGCTCCACCAACACCTTGTTTTGGATTGTTCCAAATAGGCCGTAATCTTCTAATAAATCAGAGGGTTACGGCTTTTTCTTTGCCTTCTTAAACCTCAGTTGTGCGCCGTTGTTTCGCGGGATTACGGGGTATCGTGCATGGGGTATCCGGAGTTCGACAGCTTGAGCCAAAAATTGACTGAAAACGCCTACCCTGGGTTTGACAGAACAAGGGGTTAGCGCTGTTTTTCGCAAAGTGCCTGTGGTGGCACGTTTTTCCACATGGTGAGGCCGCTTGCCATTTGTGAATGGCTT
>JAGWOZ010000249.1 GCA_028870715.1 Betaproteobacteria bacterium
ATCAAAGCCCACTCCCGCGAACTCGACCGCTTCGCCAAGGAGGGCATGCCGGCCATAATGCGCGTGATGATGTGATGCGTGATTCGCGGCGCTGTGCAGAGATGTCCGGAACGGTCTGCATGGCGATCCCGGCGAGGCGAAGTCTTCCATGTGGGGTTGCCACAGCAGCCAACCCCATGTCTTGGCTGCTGTGTCAGCGCTGCTGCATTCCAATCATCTGGAGAAACTGCCATGAAAAAACTGTTGATCACGCAGTCGCTCATTGGCGTTTTTCTTAAGGAGTTGAACGATGGATGGTCGTGTTTTCCCGTGGCTCGTCGCACTCGTTTGTGCCGGACTATCACCAAGTATTTGGGCTGTGCAGACCACGCAGGTGGCAACTGCAGGTGCGGCGACCCAACCGTCATGGACGAATGCCAAGCATGCGTTTACCGTGCAGTTGATCCAGCTCAGCCCCGACAATGTGCGCGCCTTCTACGAGAACATGGGTTATCCACCCAAGGCCATCGATGCCATTGCCCAGGTCTGCGTGTTCGGGACCTCGATCCGGAACAACGCCAAAGCCCCCATCACCTATGACGTGGCCGACTGGAAGGCCGTGACGGAGGATGGCAAACGGCACCCATTGATTACCAAGACCCAGTGGCTGCAACGCTGGCAGCCGCTGGGCGTGAGTTCGGATTGGTCGATCCTGCCGGCGCAGCAAACCCTGCAGGTTGGGGATTGGGGCCAAGGCTTCACCACCGTGGATTTACCGCGTGATGCGCGGTTCAAACTTGTTTATTTCTGGAGTGAACATGGAACGCAACACCAAGCCACATTGGCAGGCCCACAATGCGCGGCAGCCTCGCATGGCTAACCCTGAGCGCCGCCAAGTGCTGTCCTGGCTCGGTGGCGCCGGATTGCTGGCGGCAGCCAGAGCTCGCACCGCGTTTGCCGCCAGCCCAGTGCAAGATCAAGCGCTCGCGGTGGTGCAGCCACCGCGCCCAGCGCCGGCCTTCAGCCTGCTGAACATCGACGGCAAAGCACACCGTCTGGCTGACTACCGCGGCAAGGTGGTGCTGGTGAATTTCTGGGCAACCTGGTGCCCGCCATGCCGGCAGGAGATGCCGTCCATCGAAAGGCTTTACCTGTCGATGAAAGGTCGCCCCTTTGAGGTGTTGGCGCTGGACCAGGGCGAGAGCCTGAACAACGTCTTCGCCTACATGGGGGAACTCAATCCCTCGCCCACATTTCCGGTGTTGCTGGACCAGCATAGTCAGGTGGCGCATGCTTTCGGCGTGATGGGGATTCCGACAACCTATCTGATCGACAAGCGGGGTCTGATCGTCCGGCAGGCCGTCGGCGGGCGCGATTACAACACCCCGCAGATTCGGCAAACCATCGAGGCCCTGATGCGCTGAACGCGTCCCGGACCCGGGGCACTCAGGCCACGGTGAACTGGCCCATCATGCCTTGCTGGCTGAAGTGCCGGACGGACGGGTCCTGCCCGCGACGTCGGGAGGGAGGCGATTTTCGCGGGCAAACGGTCCCGCTTTGCGGCGGGAGGCGCGGCACGAAACAGTAGAAGGCGACAGTCGAACAAGATTTTTGAGAACGTCAAGCCCCGCAGTTGCCGAGCGCCACCCCCGCTACCTCATGTGGAGCGCTCACTCCACCAGAATCTTGCCAACCATGCCAGCTTGCAGATGCCCGAGCATCGCGCAGGCGAAATTGACGGTTCCGGGTTTGTAGAAGCGCCAGATTAGATCACCCTTACCGCTAGCCAATCCGCGAGATTCATCTCCCCAGCGTCGTGAGCAGATCAACTCCCCCAATACGTCGGTGTCAGCCACCGTGTTGGCGACATGTGCGTAAAAATCCGTCAATACGGATCTGGGCACCAATACTGGCCTGAGCCCACGGTGAGTGGGATTCTTGCGGGAGTTTCGATTTCTGGCATACCCACTCTCCAGAAAACTTTGTGCCGTCAGGTCCGGCGAGTCACCGCCATGGCCGGTCATACGCGCCGAGAGTGTGCTGCTGGCCCTCGGCCCAGCGGTTCAGCTGCTCGGACCATGCGGGGAGGACTGCATAGCAATTGGATGAGACCGCCAAGTCGATGGCGGCTCGCCAGACCCGTGTGACTTCGGCAACGTAACTTGGGCTGCGCTGGCGGCCCTCGATCTTAATGGCCTTAACGCCTGCATCAATCAACTGCGGCAGCAACTCCAGGGTGTTCAAACTGGTGGGTTCTTCCAGCGCATAGTCGCGTACACCATTGACCTCGAATCGACCCTTGCACAATGTCGGGTAGGCGCGAGGCTCATCAGACGCGTACCGATCGATCAAAACATCGTTCAAGCGCGCCTCCACGGCGCCGGCCCGTTCGATCCAACGCACTGCAGAGGGTGGCGAGCAAACGCCAGCATTGTTGGGGGACTTCCCGGTGGCGTAGGACGACAACGCGCAACGGCCTTCAACCATCACACACAAACTGCCGAAGCCGAACACCTCGATGTCAACGCCGGCATTCCGGATGACATGTGCGACCTGCGATAAGGTCAGTACCCGGGGAAGAACTGCGCGTTGAATGCCATAGCGCTCACGGTAAAACGCTATAGCTGCATAAGTCGTTGCCGAAGCCTGCACGGACAGGTGAAGCCGCATGACCGGGTGTTGACGCCGCGCATGGGCCATCACCGCGGTATCCGCCACGATCAGTGCATCGGCGCCCAATTCGACTGCGCGATCGACAGCGCGGAACCAGGGTGAGGTGTCATCAGCGCCGGCAAAGGTGTTGAGCGCCATCAGAACGTTGACACCGTGTTCATGGGCGTAAGCGACGCCAGCGCGAATCTGTCCGTCATCGAAATTCAGTCCCACGAAGTTACGCGCATTGGTGGCGTCGCGCAGCCCCAGATACACAGCGTCCGCACCGGCATCCACCGCCATTTGCAGTGCACGCAAGGACCCTGCGGGGCAGACCAGTTCAGGTCGGTTTTTTACGGTGGATTGCATCGATGTCATCAAGATTCCTCCATTGTGCGGCGCTGCTCATCGCAGCGCAAAGCCCGGCATTTGCGTGCTCAGGAGTCGCACCGTAGGGCTCTCGAGATTCAAGCTTGCCTGACTCGCACCCAACTGTCCCGGCAAACGACAAGCTTGAACAACCCAATGGCGTACACCGCGAGCCGCAAGATCCGTGCCCATGGACAGAAGCTCGGTTTCGCTAAAAAGACCCGGATGCCAGGTTGTCCTGCATTCGTAGGCCACTCCATGGGTCAAGACCCGCCTCAGGGACTCCCGTGCCCGCTCGCCACTGCCAGGAACACCAGTGATGGCGTCGTAACTCAGCCAAGGAGCCTTAACGTCCAAACCCACCCAATCGATTAGATGCAGGACTGTGGCAAGGCGCTCCGGGTACATACCTGCCGTATGCAAGGCCACTTCAAAACCCAGGCGTCGGACTTGTTGCATGGCATCGGGCAACGCCGCCTGCAATGTGGGTTCTCCTCCGGAAAATACGACGCCGTCGAGTAAGCCCCGCCGCCGCTCCAGGAAAGCCATGACAGCAGCCCAGGGCATCGTGAGCGCACCCCCGCCAGCATCAAGAAGATTGGGGTTGTGGCAGTAACCGCAGCGCCATGGGCAGCCTTGGCAAAAAACCACCGCAGCGAGACGCCCGGGGAAATCGATAGTGGTTAGCGCGGTGATCCCGCCGACGCGCAGCATGTCCATGCCACGATCTCAAGTTATGCGTCCAGGGCACAGCGTTGTTCAGCGAAGAACAGGCGCTCGTGATGCTCCCCCTTTTTGCCAACGTTAAAACTTGACACGGGTCGGTGATAGCCCATGACGCGTGTCCAGACTTCGCAAGGCTGGCGTTCCGTATCGAGCAATTCGACTGCTTCCGTGCTCGCCGGGATGGTATGAGACGCTTGTGTCATTGCTTTTCTCCTGGGTTTATGGTGGGCAAGGTTATGAATTAAGCCGCGAGCAAACCTCGCTTGCGCGCGAATGCCTCTTCGTCGCATTTAGGACAAAAGTGGTGCTCTCCAGACAGATAGCCATGTTTCGGGCAGATGGAGAATGTTGGCGTGATGGTGATGTAGGGCAGCCGAAAACGTGTGAGTGCGCGCCGTACCAACTCGCGGCATGCTGCTCCACTAGACAATTGTTCTCCCATATACAAGTGCAGCACGGTGCCACCGGTGTAGAGAGTCTGCAATTGCTCTTGCCGCTCGAGTGCATCGAATGGCTTCATCGGTGAAGCCGACTGGCAATTGCGTCGAATTCGTGTAATAAGGCTGAGCTGGCGTGCCCGCCTGCAGGATGCCCCGGTAGCGCTTGCGGTCTTCCTTGGCGAAACGGTAGGTCGTACCTTCGGCGGGAGTGGCCTCGAGGTTGTAAAGATGCCCTGTTTGTTCCTGAAAAGCAACGATGCGGCCGCGAACGTGATCAAGTAAACGCCTGGCAAAACTATGGCCCCATGACGTCGCGATATTGT
>JAGWOZ010000250.1 GCA_028870715.1 Betaproteobacteria bacterium
TGGAACCAAGCGGAAAGGCCCTGACTATCCGTCGGTGCGGGAGTAACGGCTTTGAACCGAACGGCGTGCCGGGCACCGACCTGCAAATCGTTCTCAATCGAGGCGATGCAGATCGTGTGCCGCGCACCTACCTACCGGATGAGGTTAGTCCGCCGCATCCATTTATACAAGCCTGCAGCGCCACGGGTCAGGTATCCAGGCGAATCTCGCTTGGCTCAGGTAACGTCGTGGGCTGGCTCAGCCATGGCTCAGATGCTCGAAGTGCGGCCCGGAAGATCCGTGTGAGGGTGACCCCTCGGGGCGTGTGGCTTGACCTTTTGTGTGCGTAACGCGCAGGGGAGTCGCCGTTCTCTCCCTGCAAGCGGTGGCCCAAGTCGAAGACAAAGAGGAGGCCAGAATATCGATCGTTCCGCTCGTGCGAGCGCGAGCGGGTCTATTTCTCAGGGCTGCTCGCCGTTGTCTTTTGCCGCGCAAGCTCCTTTCGCTTCATCGACAGGTATTCGTCACGATCTAATTCATGCAACTGGCGCGGATAGCGCTCGACGGAGGCAAACCAGTCTTCCAAGCGCTTCTCCGGTTGCTGTCCTGGTGGAAGCGTGTAGGTGTTGAGGTAAACCTCAATGGCGAGGTAGTACCGCATCGTGTTGCGCTCGAGCATCCCGCGCACGTTGCCGACGTAAACGGGAGAACCGTCGGGATTGCGGGAGACCACGCTGAACCCGACCTTGTCCCGGCCAAGGGTGCCAAGATAGGCTTGCACTGCGATTCGTGCTGTCAGGCCGTACGTGTAGGCATAAGACATGTGCAAAAAACTGGTATCCGCCGTGAGCGGGATCGCTTCGAGGGCAATCCGGTAATCCTTCGTGCCCAGGGGGCCTTTATCGGCCTGAAGCAGGACATCGAGATAGCCGGGCCCGCTCGCCGCAGTTCGATAGATGAAGTCGACGGGGTAGGCATCTGCGAGCGGTTGGTCGAACTTACGCCCGATGGCAACGCTGAGGACTTTGTCGGAACCGGCGTCAAGGGCGCGGCAGTTTTTGACGTTCAGGTGCAAGATCAGAATGTCGCACCAGTGATCCCGGCCTTTCAGAGCTTGGCGAACAAGGTTATAGGGCTGATTGACAACCGCGTAGACATTGCCTGTAAGCGTGTCGCTTGTCTGCTTCGACTCAAGCACCAGAGGCTGTTTGAATGGGCTGCTTGCGAGTTGCGCGCGCAGCGCCCTGTAGCGTGACTCCAGAACAGCGGCATCCTGAGCGCGTACGCCCCTCGCCAAGAAGGCTGCGGACGACAGACAGAGCAAGCCGTATAGGCATGTGGTTAAGAGCCGGCGTCTTGGGTATGCGTTCATCCTTTGCTCCGAGCGACCCCGCCGATCAGGGCAGGGAGCGAAAAAGCGCCAATCGGTGATGCTGTCAATTTATGGCTGAAGTCGAGCTTCGCTTTCCGAACGCCCACGCGGGTCAAATGTTCGCGCGGACCCCGTGTTCGCATGGATGGCGCAAAATGCATTGATGAAAGCACCCCCGCGCCTGCAACCCCTGATCAACGAGGGTTTGATCGATACCGTGGTACGCCAGCTCACAAGTGGCAAGGAAGCCATGGTCTATGTTGTCCGCCGGGGCGAGGAGGTGTGCTGCGCCAAGGTCTACAAGGAGGCTACTCAGAGGAGCTTTCGCCAAGCAGTGGACTATACCGAGAATCGCAAGGTGAAAAACACGCGCCAAGCGCGCGCGATGTCCAAGGGTACACGCTTCGGGCGGCAGGCGCAGGAAGCAGCGTGGCAGAGCGCTGAAGTGGATGCTCTTTATCGACTTGCGGGAGCTGGTGTGCGCGTTCCAAGACCAATCAACTTTTGCGACGGCGTGCTGCTGATGGAGTTGATTGTTGCCGAGGACGGGGACGCCGCACCGCGGCTGAACGACGTCATCTTCACGCAGGAACAGGCACGTTTGCACCACACGATGATCCTGCGTGAAGTTGTACGCATGCTGCGCGCCGGAATCGTTCACGGGGATCTCTCCGAGTTCAACATCCTCCTTGGGGTCGACGGCCCCGTCATTATTGATTTGCCCCAGGCAGTCGATGCGGCTGGCAACAACCATGCGAAGCGGATGCTCTTGCGTGATGTGACGAATCTCACAGCGTTTTTCGCGCGCTTTGCGCCAGAGCTGCGAAACACGCGACATGGCGAGGAGATCTGGGATCTATATAGCCGCGCAGGCTTAGACCCCGAAGTCGCGCTCACCGGCGAGTTTGCATCCCACGACCGCGCGGTGGACTTAGGCGGCGTTCTAAGGGAGATTGATGACGCGCGCATCGAAGAACAATTACGCCGACTGCGCGCTCCCTAAAGACAACTCCTGGCGCGGGCTGCATCGCCATCGAGCAGCGGCTGCACACCACATGCTCGCGATTCCGATGAAGCGGCGGGCACGTGAGCGGTAGGCCAAGGGGCCATGCCGCGGCAATGGTCTGCAGTGGGAGGGGGCAGATCATGGCGTCACATGCGCAAGCCGTCGCGGGGAAGGAAGACTGGCACGTTTCCTGTGTGAGCCTGAGCACGCAGCCATTTTGTGACAAGCAGAAACACGCACCGTTAACTAAGATGGCTCCTAGCCCGTCGAATTTTGACCGCTGTCAGACGCTGATCGTGCGTATTGCGGAATCAGGAGTGGCACATGATTCGGTTCAATCTCAATGGCCAGGCACATGCTTTGGATGTCAGCCCGGATACCCCTCTCCTTTGGGTCATTCGCGACCACCTCCAGCTCAATGGCACCAAATACGGTTGTGGCATCGCGGAATGCGGCGCCTGCACGGTTCATCTCAATGGAGCGGCGGTGCGTTCGTGCCAGATTCCGGTATCGTCTGCCGACGGCGGCGAGGTCGTCACAATTGAGGGCTTGACGGGGCCTGAGGCGAAGGCCGTTCAAGCCGCGTGGATTGCCAGCGAGGTTCCACAGTGCGGCTACTGCCAGTCCGGGCAGATCATGTCAGCAACTGTGTTGCTGCGGCAGACTCCTCGCCCTACGGATGAGCAGATTACCGAGTTCATGCGTGGCAACATCTGTCGCTGTGGAACCTACCAGCGAATTCGTGCAGCCATTCATCAAGCATCACAAGCATTGCACGAGGGAGCTTGAAATGGGTTCCATCACGATGCCCGCACGGCGCCAATTTCTCAAAACGTCCGCAATAGCCGGTGGCGGATTGATGCTGAGTCTCTACCTGCCGGTACGTGACAGGATGGCGCAAGCCGGCGCTCGCGCAGGTGACGCGGACGAAGCGCATTTTGCACCGAACGCATTTATTCGGATCACGGCCGACAATTGGGTGACCTTGATGGTCGATAAGTCGGAAATGGGGCAGGGTGTGATGACGTCCTTACCTATGTTGCTGGCCGATGAGATGGATGCGGACTGGACGCGCGTGCACATTGAGCAGGCGCCTGCGGCTCCAGCTTACGTTAACCCCATGCTTGGCATGCAAGCCACCGGCGGCAGCACCAGCGTGCGCAGCTCCTGGCTGGCATTGCGCCAGGCCGGTGCTGTGGCAAGGGCGTTGCTTCTTGAGGCAGCGTCGGCACAATGGAATGTGGATCGTGGCATCTGCCATGCCAGATTGGGCGTCATCTACGGACCGGCTGGGCAGCAGGCCAGCTTCGGAAGTGTTGCTGCTGCTGCGGCCAAGTTGCCCGTGCCGGCAGACGCCAAGCTCAAGGATCCCAAGGACTTTACACTCATCGGCAAGCCCGTTGCACGTGTCGATGTGCCGTCAAAGACGAATGGGACAGCAGTGTTTGGCATTGACGTGCAAGTGCCGGGAATGCTGATTGCCTCCGTGGTGCAATGTCCGACCTTTGGTGGCAAGCTGGCCGCGGTTGATGATCATGCGGCCTTGAAAGTTCCAGGCGTGCAAGCGGTTGTGCCCATCAGCAGCGGCGTTGCGGTCGTTGCGACTGACTTCTGGTCGGCGAAGAAGGGACGAGACGCCTTGAAGATCCAGTGGGACCGAGGGCCCGACGCAGCAATGAACGATGCGTCCATTCTGGCGATGTTTCGTGAGGGGTCCAAAGAGCCCGGCGCGGTGGCCTGGCAGGTGGGTCAAGGCGATGCTGCGCTACAGCAAAAGCCCGGTTGGACGATGCTCGAAGCCACCTATACGGTTCCGTTTCTTGCGCATGCCACGATGGAGCCGATGAACTGTACTGCCCACGTGCAGAAGGACCGTTGTGACATTTGGGGCCCAACCCAGGCGCAAACCTTCAACCAGATCACGGCAAGCAAGATCACTGGGCTTGAGCAGAGCGCCATCTATGTGCACACCACCTTTCTCGGCGGCGGCTTTGGTCGGCGCTTTGAGCAGGATTTCGTGGCCCAGGCCGTGGAGATTTCGAAGGCTGTTTCACGCCCAGTCAAAGT
>JAGWOZ010000251.1 GCA_028870715.1 Betaproteobacteria bacterium
CGTGTGGCATCGCGCCAATCCCCACCACGGCGAGGATCCAGCCCAGAGCCGGCCAATGCTGCAGCATAGGATCAATGCCGGGGATGTCCAAGCGCACGACGCTGGCGCCACACAAACCGACGGCCAATGCGGCCGAGAGCACCCCAGCCGTGGCGCGCAGCAGCGGGGCGAGGTGGCGGCGCAAATCTTCCCATATGGCTGCAAGCATCAGGGGCAGAAGGGCCAAGGCTAACCCGAGGTTAAAGCGCGATGGCGAATAGCCATCCGCATGGACCGCCGCCAAGCCTGCCATGAAACCAAGGGCAATCGCCATGCCCCCGCTTCGCGGTGTCGGGAGGTGGTGTTTCTTCTGGGTCTCACCCCGGGTTTCGTCCAAGCCGAACTTCCAACGGCGGGCGGCGACGATCAGTCCCACGCATCCCAGCCAGGACACGAGTGCGGCAAGGGCAATGCCTTCGCGAATCATGATCGGTCGCGGTCGTCGTCCGGGTGGTCAGCTCTGCTGGATCTCGATCTTGACTTCCAAAACCTCCAGCGAATCCTGGCGCTCGAGTTTGACTTGGATGTCGTTCTGGTTGATTTTCACGTACTTGGAGATCACGGCCACAAGATCGCGTTGCAAGGCGGGCAGGTAGTCGGCAGGCGCACCGGAGGCTCGCTCGTGGGCCAGGATGATCTGCAGCCGCTCCTTGGCGATGGAGGCTGTCTTTTTCTTTTCGCCGAGCAGGAAGGACAGAATGGACATGGCGCGGCCCCCGCTCAACGGCCAAACAGGCGCTTGATGAAACCGGGCTTCTGGTAGTCGGTAAAGCGCATCGGCCGCTCTTCACCCAGAAAGCGCGCGATCACGTCCTGGTAGGCGGTGGCCACGTCGCTGTTGTCCAGGTGAATCGCAGGGGTTCCTTGGTTCGATGCTTGCAGCACCGTCTCGCTTTCCGGTACCACGCCGATGAGTTTCAGGCGAAGAATGTCCTGGATGTCATCGATCGATAGCATCTCGCCCTCGGCCACGCGTTTTGCGTTGTAGCGGGTAATGAGAAGATGTTCGCGGATTGGTTCGCCGCCCTCGATTGCGCGGCGGGTTTTGGACCCGAGAATGCCCAGGATACGGTCCGAGTCGCGAACCGACGAGACCTCGGGGTTGGTCACAATGAGAGCCTCATCGGCGAAGTGCATGGCCAGCAGCGCTCCACTTTCGATACCGGCTGGACTATCGCACACGATGTACGTGAAACCCATCTTGTCCAAGTCCTGCAGCACTTTTTCCACGCCTTCTTTGGTCAACGCATCCTTGTCGCGTGTTTGGGAAGCAGGAAGCACGAACAGGTTTTCGCAAAGCTTGTCCTTGATGAGCGCTTGGTTGAGGTTTGCCTCGCCCTGGATGACGTTGATGAAGTCATATACGACGCGGCGCTCGCAGCCCATGATCAGATCAAGATTGCGCAGACCGACGTCAAAATCAATCACCGCCGTCTTGTGCCCGCGCAGGGCCAAACCGGAGGCGAACGACGCGCTGGTGGTGGTCTTGCCGACCCCGCCTTTGCCAGAGGTGACGACGATGATTTTTGCCATGGTTGCTTCGTTGGGAAAGGATGAACGGTTTACTTGAGTTTGAGAGGTTCGATGCGCAAACTGTCGCCCTGCATCATCACGTACGCCGGCTTGCCTTGAACGCTAGCCGGCAGGGGTTGATCAGCGGTGCGGTACACGCCCGCGATGGCAACCAACTCGGGCTCGAAGCATGTGCTGAAGATACGCGCCTGAATGTTGCCATGCGCTCCAGCCAGCGCGCGGCCGCGCAGCGGGGCGTAGACGTGGATGTTGCCCCCTGCAATGAGTTCTGCCCCGTGGCTCACCGCCTCGACAACGATCAGGTCGCCAGGCGCGTAGACCCGCTGGCCCGAGCGTAGCGGCTTATCTACCAGCAGTGCTCCAGGCGCCGTTTGGGCGTGCAGTTCCCCAGGAGTCGGGCTTGCCTCCTCGGACTGCGCGCTCCTGGGGTGGGAGTTGCTTGCGGCTTCGTCGGGAGACGACGCGCTCGCCGCGGGCTTGCGGGTCTGGGAACGGCTTTCAAGCCGTGGCAGACTGCTGTCCTCCCAGCCAAAAGGGGTCTCGCCGGTCACGACCCCGATCGGTCGAAGTTGCCTGGCAACCAGCCACGCGGCCAAAGCAGCGATATCAATCCGCTCATCGGGCCCCAATCGGCTCAGGTCCAGCACCACGGCCTCACCGGCGAAAAAATCTGGTGAAACGTCAAAACGCTGCTGCAGCTCTGTCTGAAGCGCGTCGATATCGGCTGTCTTGAGCGTCAGATGGAGCGCGTCCACGGTCCCCAGCCGCAAATCAAACAGGGCAGATTTGCGGACGTTCATGGCAGGCGCTGCCCTGGGGGCAGGGTACGGCATACTGGGTGGGCGCAGTGCGGGGTCGCGTGCATCGTCGGAGGCTTCTCAGCAAACCCTGAATGGTACTTGCACGCCGTGCTACGACCCGCCTTTACTCAGGCATGATCGTCAACGATGGAACCCGGAGCGCACATCGGTTTGTCATCCGTTCTCGTCTTACCATGCGCAGCATGGTGCAGCGGCTTGCAGTCGCTGCTTCGGTCAGCCTCGCGCTGCATAGCGAGGATTTCTGGAGCCACAGATGGACTGGACAACGCATGGCGTGTGCAACGTGGTCGAAGCGCAAGGCAACTTCAATCGCTACGACACCGACTTGGCTTTGCGCGAAGGTGTGATGCGCGAAGGCGCAGCCTGGGCCGACGACGCGTTGCACGAAATGGGTGAGGCGCTGGGTCGCGCTGACCTTCAGGAGCAGGCGCGCTTGGCCAATGTGCACAACCCCGTGCTGCGCAGCTTTGATCCACAGGGCCGGCGTGTCGATTCAGTCGACTTCCATCCCGCCTGGCACGGGCTGATGCGGGGGATCTTCCAGAGGGGTTTTCACTGCGCTCCCTGGGAGCGGCCCTCGCCAGGGGGGCATGTGGCACGCGCCGCCGGCTATTTGATGCAAGGTCAGGTGGAGGCTGGAACGCTGTGCCCCACAACGATGACGTTCGCCTCGATCCCGATCCTGCGCCGCGAGCGGGCATTGTGGTCGCAGCTCGAGCCACACCTGCTTAGCCGCGAGTATGACCCGAGTGATGCACCGCTGAGCGCGAAGATGGGCATGCTCGTGGGCATGGGTTTAACCGAAAAGCAAGGGGGCTCGGATCTTCGCGCCAATACCACGCGCGCTACGCCGGTCGCAGCCGGAGGGCGGGGGGAGCCCTACACCATCGTCGGGCACAAGTGGTTTTTGTCTGCGCCACAGTCCGACGCTCATTTGGTGCTCGCGCAGGATGAAACCGGCGCGCTGAGCTGCTTCTACGTGGCTCGTTGGCTATCCGATGGCGCACGCAATGCAGTGCGCGTGCAGCGGCTGAAGGACAAGCTTGGCAATCGCTCCAACGCCAGCGCAGAGGTTGAATTCCAGGACGCCTTGGGCGTGCTCATCGGCGAGCCCGGTCGCGGGATTCCTATTCTGATGGAAATGGCCACCTATACGCGCCTGGACAACGTGCTCGGTAGCTCAGCCCTGCTGCGGGCGGGCGTCATTGCCGCAGTCCACCACGCCCGCGGGCGCGCCGCGTTCGGCCAGATGCTCGCCGAGCAGCCGCTGATGCAGGCCGTGCTGGCTGACTTGGCACTCGAAAGCGAAGCTGCCACAGCCTTGGCGCTGCGCTTGGCTGCGGCCTTCGATCGGGCCGAGGGCTCCCCACTGGAGGCTGCAATGCGCCGTATCCTCACGCCAGCGGCCAAGCTGTGGGTGTGCAAGCGCACGATCGAGGCTGTGGCCGAATGCATGGAGGTGCTCGGAGGCAACGGCTATGTGGAAGAGCATGCGCTTGCACGCCTGCTGCGCGAAGCGCCCGTGAATTCGATTTGGGAGGGGTCGGGCAATGTGATGGCCCTGGACTTGTTGCGCGCCTTTCAGCGCGAGTCCCACAGCGCTCAGGCCTTGCTTGACTGGCTCGCGAGCGTGTGCTCGGGAGAGTCGACCCTTTCGCGTGCCATGGCCGCGCTTGAGGCATTAATTGCCGAGGCCGCGCGTGATCCGAGCCTGGGCCGCAGCATGGCCCAGGAACTTGTGTTAATTGTGCAGGCCGTCCTGCTACGCCAGCACGCCCCCCAAGCGGTCGCTGATGCTTTTATCGTGAGTCGCCTGGGTTGCGCGCGAAGCGGTCGCATTTTTGGCGCCTTGCCCCAAGGGGTCGACGCGCGGGCCATTATCGAGCGGGCTTGGTCTGGCGAGTGAAGCGTGCCCGAGGCATCGGGGCCAGCGCGAAGGGGGTTCAGCGCTTGACTTGCGCGTATCCGGCTAGGCGCAGCGCCTGCGCAGCAAGCCACCCGGAGAACACGCCAATGAGTG
>JAGWOZ010000252.1 GCA_028870715.1 Betaproteobacteria bacterium
TCACCCCCGATGATGTCTTTGTGAGCTGGCTCCCGCTGTACCACGACATGGGACTTATCGCAGCCTGGCTGGCAAGCTTGTATTTTGGTAACCCCTTGGTGGTGATGTCGCCCATGGCTTTTCTGGCACGCCCGGAAAGCTGGCTTTGGGCGATTCACCGCCACCGCGGCACGCTCACGGCAGCGCCCAATTTTGCCTACGAGCTTTGCCTCCGGCATATCAAGGATGAGCAAATCGAAGGGCTGGACCTCAGCCACCTACGCGTTGCAGCAAACGGTTCAGAAGCCGTGAGCCCGGACACAATCGCTCGCTTTACGGCACGATTTGGAGCCTACGGTTTTCCGCGAACAGCGATGACCCCGGTTTACGGCTTGGCCGAGTCCACGGTCGCACTATTGGTGCCGCCGCTTGGCCGCGGGCCTTTGGTGGACCTCGTCGACCGAAATGCGTTCATGCGCGATCGCAAGGCGCAAGTTGCATCTCCCGGCGATCCGAATCCACTTCGCTTCGTCGCTTGCGGAAGGCCGATTCCAGGCCACCATGTCCGGCTCGTCGATGACGCGGGCTTCGAAGTTGGCGAACGAATGGAGGGCCGGTTGGAGTTCCGGGGGCCTTCGGCCACTGCCGGCTATTTTCGTAACCCTGAAGAAACCGATCGCCTGATTCATGGCGCCTGGCTGGACACAGCCGACCGGGCCTACGTCGCTGCGGGTGAGGTGTACATCACAGGTCGCGTCAAGGACATCATCATCCGCGGCGGGCATCACCTGTATCCCCACGAAATCGAAGAGGCCGTCGGTGCCATCGGTGGCGTACGCAAGGGATGTGTCGCGGCATTCGGCAGCCAGGATCCGTCGCTCGGCACGGAGCGCCTCGTGGTTCTGGCGGAAACACGTGAGACCGATCACGCTGCACGCGAGTCCCTGCACGCAGCAATCATTCGCAGCATCACCGATCTGCTGGGTGAGCCCCCAGACGACGTGATCCTGGCGCCGCCTCATACGGTGCTCAAAACGTCCAGCGGAAAGATCCGTCGCGCAGCAACACGCGCTGTGTACGAGGCCGGCCAGGTGGGTTCACCGTCGCGCTCGCTCTGGTGGCAGCTCGCCCGACTTGGCTGGATGGCCGGGGCCACCCAAGCGCGGCAAGGACTGACTTCAATGGGCCGATTCCTGTATGGAATCTATGTCGTTGGTCTCTTCCTCATCCTTGCCCCGATAGTCTGGCTCGTCACTGCCGCCTTGGTCGTCCCTTCATGGGCTTGGTGCTTCAGCCATTGGATGGCAAAGCTGTTTATCCGGGTCTCCGGAATTTCAGTTCGGGTGGATGGTCGTATGCCAGACTCGCGCAGCGGTGGCCACATCCTCGTTCCGAATCACGCAAGCTATCTCGATAGCCTGATCCTGCTCGCCGTGATGCGCAGGCCTCATCGCTTCATTGCGAAGCGTGAATTGCTCGGGAATTGGATCGCGCGGGTTTACCTCCAACGCCTTGGTAGCGTTTTTGTCGAGCGTTCTGTCGCCCAGCAAAGCGTCGCCGACGCAGAGCGTCTTGCAGCGATTGCGAGTGGCGGAGCTCCGCTATGCATCTTTCCCGAAGGCACCTTCAGGCGGGCGCCAGGACTTTTGGCCTTTCACCTGGGAGCGTTCTCCACGGCAGTGCGGTCCCATGTCCCGATTCTTCCGGTGGCGATCCGCGGCACCCGATCGGTCCTCGCCGATGAGGAGTGGTTGCCCCGCCGATTTCCGGTCACCGTAACGTTCGGCGATACCATTGCTGCGCCCGATGGTCCAGCGGATCATTTTTCGTCCGCTGTTTTGCTCCGGGACCAGGCAAGGGCCTTCATCCTTCAGAAGATCGATGAAACGGATGCCGCCGTGCCCACACTCTAAAGTAGCCCGACAGACACCCACGCTTACCGCATGAAGCCAACGGCAACCTTGATCTTCAGCGTGAGCCTCTTCTCTTGGGTCGCCGCACCCGGATTCGCGCAAACCACGGATGTGGCCCATGCATTGGTCGGCGGAGTCTCGGAATATGTGGTCCGATCCGGAGACAGCCTGACGGCTATCGGTGCGCGAGCGGGCGAGTCCGTCGCTGCGATTTCCAGGCGCAACGGCCTCAACGCAAGAGATCTCATCCATCCCGGCCAGCGCATCTCGATCGACAATCGACATATCGTTCCGCCTGGGTTGGACAACGGTGTGCTGATCAACTTGCCGCAGCGCATGCTTTTTATCTTCCGTGATGGTCGTCTCGCTGGCGCCCACCCCGTCGGCCTTGGCAAGCCCACATGGCCCACCCCCGCAGGCATGTTCCGAATCACGGAGTTGCGCAAAGACCCCACGTGGAACGTTCCACGCTCGATCCAGGAAGAAATGCGACGGGAAGGCAAGGCCGTTCAGACCCATGTCGCGCCCGGCCCCGACAACCCTCTGGGCAAGGAGTGGATTGGGCTAAGCATCGCGGGGTACGGCATTCACGGCACCAACGCTCCGCCCAGCGTTTATCATTTCCAGTCCCACGGTTGCATCCGCCTTCACCCAAGCGACGCCGAACAATTGTTCACGCAGGTGAACGTCGGCATGCGCGGACAAATCGTCTATCAACCCGTATTGCTTGCTGAATTACCTGACCAGTCCATCGAACTTGAGGTAAACCCGGACATCTACCACCAAGCGGGCGATGCTTGGGCTCTCCTGCAATCGCTGGCTGCTGAACATGGACTCACTGCGCGCATTGACTGGCAGCGTGCTGCTCAGGTCGTCGCGTTGCAAGAAGGGGTTGCCACAAGGGTTGATCGACAGTTCCTGCCACTTGGCAATGTTCCGCGGGAGTCGCCTTCACCGTAAACCCGCCCCATAGGAGCCACCATTGCATTCACGCCCGTCAAAAGGACGCCGCCGGATTCTCGCTCTCGGAACGGGGGCCATTGCCGCAGGGATTAGCGCCATGTCACGGAAAGCCTTCGCCAGCGCGATGCCAACCACACCGCGTGCCCTTGCGTTTGACAACCTTCACACTGGGGAACATGTGCGCGCGGTCTACTGGGCCGGCGGACAATACGTCCCCGAGTCCCTCGCGGAAATTGATCATGTCCTGCGCGATTTCCGCACCAATCAAACCAAAGCCATTGCCCCCGACCTACTGGATCTCCTGTACACGATTACCGGCCGATTGGGCACCAGCCAGCCGATCCAGTTGATCTCCGGATACCGGTCTCCGGCAACCAATGCGCAGTTGCATGCCCGCAGTTCCGAGGTGGCCAAGCACAGCCTGCACATGGATGGCATGGCCGCCGATATCCGCATCCCCGGCCACGACTTGATGCAACTACGGGACGCCGCGATGTCCTTGCGGGCTGGCGGCGTCGGGTTCTATCCGCATTCCGACTTCGTGCATATTGACGTCGGGCGGGTCCGTCACTGGACGGGAATCTAGTTATTCGCTGCGTGCCAGGAACGCCGGCTGCGCACACACAGTCGATGGGCAAAGCGCCGAGCCCAAATGGGCCGGCAGCTCCCCTTCGACATGCTGATCCACATCAAAGCCGCCGGGTCCAGATGCTCCTAACCTAGAAAAAGTTGGGAGTGGCACGATGGCAATGGATTCGCGTTTTGAAGATCGATTTGCCGCTGGACGCGCACTGGCGCGGGCGTTGCAGGCTTACGCCGCGCAACGCGACGTGCTTGTCCTGGGGTTGCCACGCGGGGGAGTGCCGGTCGCGTTCGAGGTTGCCCGCGCGCTTGGGGCCGAGCTCGACGTGCTCATCGTGCGCAAGCTCGGTGTCCCTCACCAACCAGAATTGGCCATGGGTGCCATCAGTTCAGGCGATGCGTTGTACCTGAATCGCGATCTCATTGCCTTGACCGGCGTGACGAAAGCCGAGATTGAATCTGTCCTGGAAGCCGAGCGCAAGGAATTGGCGCGCCGCGAATTGCTGTATCGAGGCTCGCGTCCCGCGGTACGGGTGGAAGGACGCACGGTCATTGTGGTGGACGACGGAATCGCGACGGGCGCCTCGATGCACGCTGCTCTGTTGGCTCTGCGGTCGAAGCATCCAGGGCGCATCGTCGTTGCCGTTCCAGTTGCTCCTGCGCAAACGCAGGAGCGCTTAGGAGCGGCGACTGATGTTTTTATCAGCGTCATGACACCCGAGCCCTTCTATGCCGTAGGGCAGTTCTATGAACACTTCGACCAGACAAGCGACGAGGAAGTGCGCACGCTTCTGGAGAGGTCGCGCGCGGAGACACGGTGATGCACCCTGCAAAAACGCCCTTTCTTGCAGCACGCGATTTGGCGAGCCGACTTGACGGGAAGCCCACGGATTACGACGCCCTGCTTGCCATGGCACAGGGCAAGCGTTTC
>JAGWOZ010000253.1 GCA_028870715.1 Betaproteobacteria bacterium
TGGATCCTCTGGTACAACCGCACCCGACTGCACTCGACGCTGGCCTATGTCAGCCCGATGCGGTTCGAAGAAAACTGGCTCGCCAACCAACCCCGGCACGCCAGTGCATGAGTCGGCTATGGGATACGGATTCCAGGGGCAAGGTCAGATATCACGCAAAGAAATCTTTTGATGTAACACAAATTTATCAATTTCTTCGTGGCCTACCTTGACTCCATCCCTATTGGGAACCAAGAGGATCGCCATGAATGCATCACCACAATTTGAAGACCCTGCGGCCAAAGGCCGCCGAAACTTTCTCGGCAAAGCGCTCGGCGTCGCGGCGGCAACGATGGGCGCCGCAGCCGCCGCGACCGTCGGCGCCGACGCCGCCGAAGTCAAACAGCCCGGCGACGACGCCTTCGGTGACACGCCCGAGGCGCTCACGCCGGCCGGCACCGATTACGAGCTCGCGCACGACCGTTCCGTTTACGCCTATACCGCCAAAGACGGCAACCTGGCCAAGGAAGGATTCGAGGGCAAACGCTGGGGCATGTTGATCGATCTGCGCAAGTGCATCGGCTGCCAGGCCTGTACCGCCGCCTGCAAGTTCGAGAACAATATTCCCACCGGGGTGTTCCGCACTTGGGTGCCCGACGTCGAGCTCGGCGTCTATCCGGATACCAAGCGCGCTTTTTTGCCGCGTTTGTGCAACCACTGCGAACGGCCCTCTTGCATCGAGGTCTGCCCGGCTGGCGCGACCTGGCAGCGCAAGGACGGCATCGTCGAGATCGACTACGACCTGTGCTGGGGGTGCGGCGCCTGTGTCAACGCCTGTCCGTATGACGCGCGCTTCATCAATCCGATCACCAAGACCGCCGACAAGTGCACTTTCTGCTCGCAGCGCGTGGATCAAGGTCTGCTGCCGGCCTGCGTGGAAACCTGCGTGGGGGGCGCGCGCCAATTCGGAGATCTCAACGACCCGAACGACCCCATGACCAAGCAGGTGCTCAGCGAAGCCATCCAGCAACTCAAACCCGGTACCGGCAACGAGCCGCGGGTCTTCTACATCGGGCTGACCACCGAGCTGCAGAACAACCCACCCGGCATCCCGACGCTGTGGTCCAAGGAGCAACAGGACATCGACCGCAACGACCACGACTGGGATATCGCCACTGGCAAGGAGGCCGATCATGTCTAACCCGCTCGTCACCCCGCAATTCGTGCCGCCTCTGCGCCATTTCAACGAGTTGTACAACGTCGTCCATGACCGGCCGTTTTCCATTCTGTTCGCCAACTATTCGTGGGCGCTTGGCGTGGCCGGAGCGCTCGCGCTGATCTGGGCCATCAACGCCTGGCGCGGACGCACCGACACGGTGGAGCACCGCTTCACCATGCCGCTGGTGGTAGCGCTCATCCTCGGCGGTTTCGTCAATGTGCTGGCCGAAGTGCAGCAGCCTGGCCGACTGATCTTCGGCTACTTTCTCGGCTGGTATAACTGGGACACGGCGATCATCAAGTACGGCATCATCCTGCTGCCCCTCTTTCTGGTGCTGGGCTGGTGGCTGAGTTTTCAGTCCATTCCCCGCGCGCGACTGGAAGCTGAAATCGAGCCGCTCAGCGCAGGGTGGCGCAAGCTGGCTGATTTCTTTTCGCTATGGAGTCGGCATTACAGCGTGTTCGAGTCGCGCTGGTTCAAGCCGACACTGGTGCTCACTGTGTTTCTGGGCCTGTTCGCGCCGCTGTATTCGGCGGTGTTTCTGATGAACGAACATGGCGTGCCGGTCTGGAATTCGCCAGCCGCTGCCCTATTGTTCCTCGCCAGTGCGATTGCGGTGGCGGCGCTAGCGGAAATGGCGTTGATCCCCCTGCTCGCCTGGCTGGTCACGGCCACGCGTCCGCAGGCGCAAAGCGGCCACCGCACGACGGCTGCAGTCGCGCTGGGCTTCTGCCTGGTCACTTGGTATGGCTGGATGTGGTGGCTCGGACGCTTCGGCACGATCGAGGAATTGCGCGCGGCCAATCTCTTCATGGGGCCCTACGCAACGCAGATCACCTGGAACTGGACCATCATCGGCCTGCTCGTTCCCTTGGCGCTGCTCCTGCTGCCCAGCGGCCGCAGCTATGGCGCGCAGTGGATCGCGCTGTTCGCTGCGACCTGGGGTTCATACGCGGCGCGCATCGGCGTCGTCCTCGGCGGTGAAGCAATCAACCGCAGCGGTGCTGGCTATTACCTCTTTCATCTGAACTTCGAAGAGCTTTGGTACACGGGGGTCAGCGTGCTGCTGTTCCTCGGCATCCTGGCTGCGCTGCTCGCAGCAATGCCGCGCGATACCCAATCGGCTCCTTTTAGTGTTGCCAATAAGGCTTGACATCATGGACATCTCACGTCGTGGACTTCTCACCCTGGGCGCCGTTGCGGGCCTCGGGGCTGGCACTCTCGGTTTTTCCAAACGCCTGGTCGATCTGATCCCGCTGCATCAACGCGGCCGCAAGGCGCTGCATCCGGTGTATGGCAATTCCAATACCCCGGAATGGCTGCGCGATACCGCCAGCGGCAAACTCGTTCCCAATCCGCAGTGGACGCTGCATCACACCGTGGATCTGCAATGCCACAGTGAATGCGGCCTACGGGTGAAAATCGACCGCAAGACCGGGCGCATCCAGCGCATCATCGGCAACCCCTACCACCCCAATACCCTGAGCGAATACACCGCCGTCACCACCCCGCTGATCGATACGGCGGCGCTGCCCGGAACCGTGTGCGCCCGGGGCAATACTGGCATTCAGTCCACCTACGACCCTTACCGCGTGCTGGTTCCCCTCAAGCGGGTCGGGCCGCGCGGCAGCGGCCAATGGAAGCCGATCTCCTGGGACACGCTGCTCACCGAAGTCACCGAAGGCGGCAAGATTTTCGCCGACACCTCCGATCCGGCAAGCAAGGATCTTGAGGTGCTGGGCTTCCGCGGCTTGTATGCGAAGCGTAAGGAACTAATGGATCCGGACGCGCCTGAATTTGGCATGCGTACCAATGGCTTCGTGCTGCAGGGCGGTCGCCTGGTGGGTACGCGCATGACGTTCGCGCAAAGATTCGGTAGCACCTTCGGCAGCGTCAACGTGTTCGACCACGTCAATGAATGCGAACTGTCGCACCACATCGCGCATCAGCATGTGTTTTCGGGCATCAACATGACCCAGCCCGATGTGCGCGAGGCCAAATTCATCATCTACTGGGGGACGCAGCCCGGAGATGCCAACTTTCCCATGCAGACGCAGGGCAAATACGTCGCCGAGGCGCGGGCCAAACCCGACGGGCTGAAGTACGTGGTCGTCGACCCCAAGCTCAGCCGCGGCGGCGTGATCGGCGACCGCGCGAGCTGGCTGCCGATCAAACCCAGCACCGACGGCGCGCTGGCACTGGGCATGATCCGCTGGATCATCGACAACCAGCGCTACAACGCCCCTTATTTGTCTTACCCCACATTGGCAGCGGCGCAGGCAGCGGGCGAGCTCTCGCATACCGACGCCACGCACCTGGTGATCGTCGATCCCAAGCATCCGCAGGCACGACGGTTTCTCACCGCGGAAGTCGCCGGTCTGGGCAAGGCGCAGGCCAGCGGCGAAGACGACCGCGTGGTCATCGACGCTGCTACTGGCAAACCAGCGCAGGCGGCCGGGGTCAAAGCCGCGCAAATCGACTTTGCTGGCGAGGTGAACGGCGTTACGGTGAAAACCGCATTCCGCCTGCTCACGGAGGCCGCCAAGGAGCACACCATCGAGCAGTATGCGCAGATTTGCGGCATCGAACCGGCACGCATCATCGAAGTGGCGCGCGAATTCACCAGCCATGGCAGGCAAGTGGCCAGCACCATGTACCGCGGCGTGGTCAAACATCCCAATGGGTATTACAACGGGGTGGCGGTTCTGATGCTCAATCTGCTTGTTGGCAATATGAACTGGACAGGCGGGCTTACCGCTGGCGGCGGCGGGTATCCGGTCAACAAAGGACGCTATGACCTGACCAGCGTTCCCGAAGCAGAGGGCCTCGCCAAGGGCGTGATCATCAACCGCGAAAAGTTTCACTACGAGGACACCAGCGAGTACAAGGCCAAGATCGCAGCGGGCAAGAATCCCTATCCACCCAAGCGCCCTTGGTTTCCACTGAGCTTCGCGATGTACACGGAAACCCTGCCGTCAGCGGTGCAGCGTTATCCGTATGGCGTGGACATCCTGATGTGGCTGACCTTGCCCGCGGAAAACGTATCCCTTGCTGAGTGATTTAATCCAAGCAAGGAGAATAGAAATGACGACGACGATAAGGCGGGCGCGGTACACGGTGGAGTTCAAGCAGGAGGCGGTGCGCCTGGTCGAGGGCGGCCAGAGTATTG
>JAGWOZ010000254.1 GCA_028870715.1 Betaproteobacteria bacterium
CAGGAGGCATTCATGAGCGCAGGACTGGCCGTACAGGCCTACAGGCAGGTCGAGCAGCAGGGCGTATCCGAGGACAAGCTTCTCGTTCTTGGGCTTGATGGCATTCTCGAGTACCTCAGGCGAGCCAAAGCAGCCATCGGCGACGGGGCAACCGACCGCAAACTCGCGGCCTTGGGCAAGGCCTACCAGATTGTCGAGCACTTGCTTGTTGCGCTTCCCGTGCCCAGTGGACAGGATGCCACCCCTTTGGGCAATCGCCTTGGTGGCATTTACCGCTACCTGCTCGAACGTATGGCCCAGGCCAATATCTTCGACGACGTGCAGGCCATCGACGACTGTGCAGCGGTGGTTGGAGCCTTGCGCGACTCGTGGCTGGAGGGCCTGCGACGCGTTTGAGCGGGCGCTGATTGCGGCATGGAGCGGGCGGGTATGCTTGACAATGTGACCGCCTGCCTCCTCGATGAAGCCCAGCCATGTCCGAGACTCTTCCCCCTGAACCGTTGGATCCGTCCGACATCGCATCGCTCTTGCCGAAGGCCGACGCCGTTCGTCTGGAGGCCGTGCTTCCGATGGACTGGGTTGAGACGATCACGCCACAGTCTGCCCTGGCGGACGTGATGGCTGACAATGGAACGTTGCTGCGTGCGCTGCTGATGCTCGATGATTCCCGCGTTCCCGCAGACGCTGAACAGGGCCGTAACGACGCAATCCAGCATCTCGAACGCCGCATCGACCTTCTGCTCATCATGGCCAGCACCGCATTGCGAGGCATGAATGTCATGCCTCCGGAGCGGTCCTGCGTTCTGTCGGCGCGGCACTTGCTTTGGGGAAGCGACGAGATCGTCGGCGTCGGTCGCCGGGTGTGGGCACGTATCTACCTGCGCCACCGCATCGCGCTGCCGCTGATGCTGCCGGGACAGATTGTGGAGGAAGTGGCAGAGGGCGATGTGCTGTGGCATCGGATGGCCATCGAGTCGCTTGACGACGCGCTGCAGGGCGATTTGGAGCGGTTCATCTTCCGCCACCACAGACGGCAGGTCGCTCGTCAGCGCGCCGCGGGCTAGCGGCAGCGGCAGGCGCATTCGGCCGTGACCCTTCAATGAGGACAGGAACGCAGCATCATGGGACGTAAGAGGCGGCAGGAGGAGCACGAGAACCACGAGCGGTGGTTGGTCTCCTATGCCGATTTCATCACGCTGCTGTTCGCCTTTTTCGTGGTGATGTACTCCATCTCCTCGCTCAATGAGGGCAAGTACAAAGTGCTTTCGCAAACGCTCGTGTCTGCGTTCGCCGGGCAGCCAAGCGCGCCCAACCCGATCCACACGGGCGATCCGTACTCCAGCGCACCCGGCGTGATCGATCTTCCGCCTCTGCCCCGCCCAACGAGCATCGCCCCGGTCCCCATGCGCCCTAACGCAGCGATTGGCCCGAAGATCGACGCGGCACTGGAGCAGGACCCAGTGCAACTGAAACTGCAGGCCATTGCGCTAACCATGGCCGAGCGCCTGGCCAGCCAGATCAACAAGGGTGAGGTGCAGGTGCGGATCACGCCGCTTGGCGTGGTGATCGACATTCACGACAACCTTCTTTTCGCCTCGGGCCAGGCCGCGCTTTCACCGGTGGCGCAAGGTCTCCTGCAGGAAGTGGCCGGGGTGCTCAGCGGTCTTCCTTATCAGATCCAGGTCAACGGATATACCGACGACAAGCCCATTCACAATCCGCAGTTTCAGTCCAACTGGGCGTTGTCTGCAATGCGCGCCGTATCGGTCGTGCACATGTTGATTGAGCAAAGCGTACCGCCCGGGCAACTCATCGCAGCAGGCTATGGGCAATACCATCCGGTGGCGTCAAATAGCACAACCGGGGGCCGCGCGGCCAACCGCCGCGTGAGCATCGTCATCGTCTCACCCGAGCAGCCCACGGGGGCCGTTGGTGTCGCAGCCGACAAGCCTCTCGCTCCAGCCTTCGCACCTTCCCATCCAACCGCGACCCGATCTGCTTCGTGACCGATCCACTCGACTCTATCCATAAGCGCCTGCGCTGGCTCAATCGCGGCGTACTCGTAGCCGGCGTCCTGGTGCTCATCGGCCTGTTCATCATCATACTGCGCACGCTCCAGCCGTCGAAGCCCAAGACGGTGACCGTTGGAGTTACCGTGCCGAAGCCACCGCAATCGGGCACGGCTGCGCCTGCGCCTGCGCCGGCGCATGCATCCAAGCCGCTTGCTGCCGTCCCCGCGTCGGTGCCGTCCATGTCCCCGGCCTTGGTGGCGTCCAGGGCCTTGACCACTGGGGTGGTCCCGTCTACCTTGGCGCGTGCGCCCAGTTTGGGCGCTTCGATACCGCAGACCGCCGCATCTGCCGCACCTGCAGCCGCGGCGGTGGTGGCGATGCCGCAAACGCGGGCGTCGCAGGCTTTCGCCTCGGAGCCGAGTGCGCCCAGTCGCGGCATCAGCGAGCCCGTGAAGACGCATGGCGCAGGTGCTGCGCAACGCCAGGCGCTCAAGGTGGTGGAGTCGGGCAAGGCGATCCATACGGCCAAGCCGGTGCCCAAGCGTGAGCGTAAGCGCAAGCTTTTGACCCGGACGAAGGAGCAGGACGTGGGGCACCACGCTACGGCGCATCAGAAGATTGCAGGAGCGCTCACGTGCAGGCGCTCCGGGTGGTATGTGCAAGTGGGAGCCTTTGCTGAGACCAGGCGCTTTCAACGTCTGAGAGCCCGGCTCGAGCGTGCGAGCTACAAGACGTGCGAGGCGCCCGAGGCGCCCGGGGGGCTGCGCGTGTTATGGGCCGGCGACTACCCAACGCGCAATGAGGCTCGGCAAGCTGGCAAGCGGCTTGCGGCTTTGTTGGGTGGCGCAGCGTTCGTGCGCCACCTGCCGCCGGGCTGAAAAGGCCGCATGCGCCAAGCCGTGCACGCGTTAAGGGGCCGGTACGTTGCTGACTTGCAACGCAGCGCCTCAGCAGGCGCGGCCGCAATGCGAGAATGTATGGGTTATGACTGCCCAATCTGTCTCTTTGCCTGCGGAAGAAACTTCGCTCGAACCCCAGCTTTTGGGCGACAGCCCTCCCATGGTGGCTCTGCGCGCATTGATTCGGCGAGTGGCGGGGGCTGACAGCACGGTGCTGATCCAGGGGGAATCTGGTACGGGCAAGGAGCTCGTGGCCCGGCTGCTGCATGCGTGGTCCCCACGCGCCTCGCGCCCCTTCGCCGGGGTCAATTGCGGTGCAATACCCGGTGAATTGATGGAAAGCGAGCTGTTTGGTCACGAGCGCGGCGCGTTCACCGGTGCGCAGGTCATGCGCAAAGGCCGCTTCGAGCTCGCGGGGCGTGGCACCTTGTTTCTCGACGAAATCGCAGAGATGGCGCCGCCGCTACAAGTCAAGATTCTGCGCGTGCTGCAAGAGCGCACCTTTGAGCGCGTGGGTGGGTCCGAAACCCTGCAGGCTCCGGCGCGCATCGTTGCCGCCACGCACCGCGATCTGGAGCAGCAGATTCAGCTTGGGCGTTTTCGCGAAGATTTGTTTTACCGCCTGCATGTCGTGCCGATCCAGATTCCACCCCTGCGCGACAGAGGGGAGGACATTCTTCTGCTTGCCTACCACGCATTGCGACAGTTGGACGCCTCTGGGCTGGGCCACGTCCGGTTGGGCGATGGCGTCGTGAAGGCGCTACTGGCCTATCGCTGGCCGGGCAATGTGCGCGAGTTGTATAACCTGATGGAACGGCTGGTGATCCTTCACGCCGGATCCACAGTGACGCTGCGTGAGCTGCCACCAAAGATGCTGGCGCCGGACGTCCAGGCAGCGGCAGTCGGGTCCCTGACGGATACAGATGACGGGCTCCAGGACCTGATGCGCCTCGTGGCCGATCCGTCCGTCCCGGTTCTGCCGACCCAGGGGGTCGATTTGAGGGCCTACCTGGAGCGCATCGAGCGCTCCTTCATTGAGCAGGCGCTCGCAGCGAGCAATGATGTCATCGCTCACGCGGCGGGCAAGCTCGGGCTGCGGCGCACGACGCTTGTGGAAAAGATCCGCAAATACGGTTTGCGCGCTGCGGTCTGCGATGCCTAGGCCAACGGCCTTTGCGTAAGCAGGCACGTGTCAAGATTCGGGCTGGATCGCGCTATTTGAGTCAAGGTTTTGACGCCGAGTGATCGCAAAACCGCAGGGGCATGGCAGTTAGGGCGAGATCGGGCTTCGTCCAAGCGATCGAGGGCGGGCACTGGAATTGCTTACGAGGGGATGTGCATGCCACTGCCAGCGGGTTTTCGCTGGCATGGGACCATGCGGACCCACGTGATCACCATGCCGACGACCCCACTTCAATTCGAGCCAACGCGACGCGCACCTCGCTGCAGAATGCGC
>JAGWOZ010000255.1 GCA_028870715.1 Betaproteobacteria bacterium
ACTCGGCATCCTTGCCTTTAACCGCCGCGTATTGGCCCAGGCCCAAGATCCGGCAAACCCACCGCTGGAGCGCTTGCGTTATCTGTGCATCGTGTCGTCGAACATGGACGAGTTCTTCGAAACACGCGTCGCGCAGCTGCAAGACCTCTTGGAACATGACGCCAACAGCATGACGCCCGACGGCTTACGCGTAGACGAAGCCCTGCAGCTCATCGCCGAGGAATCGCATGCACTGGAGGCGGAAAAATACCGTGTTCTGCAGCAGGAGATCTATCCGCTTCTTCACTCCGTGGGAATCCGTTTTGTCACCAGCGGACAGTGGACACCTGCGCAACAGCAATGGGCACGCACATACTTCGAGCGCGAGGTACTTCCGGTGCTTACGCCCATCGGGCTTGACCCGGCACACCCCTTCCCGAAGGTCCTCAACAAGAGCCTCAATTTCGCAGTCCTGCTCGAGGGCACCGACGCATTCGGGCGCAACGTCGATCTTGGAATCATCCAGGCGCCCCGTGCACTTCCGCGTGTACTGGCCATGCCTCAGGATCTGGGTGAGCATCGCTACAGTTTTGTCCTGCTCTCATCGTTGATGCAAGCCTTCGCCGGCGATTTGTTTCCGGGTCTCAAGGTGGCTGGCATCCACCAGTTCCGCGTGACGCGCAACAGTGAACTGTTCGTGGACGACGACGAAATCACGAACCTTCGCACGGCCTTGCAAGGTGAACTACGCGCCAGGCATTATGGTGACGCCGTGCGCCTCGAGGTCACTGCCGGCTGTCCGCCGAGTCTGGTTGAGCGCCTGATGCGGGAAAACGGCCTGCGCGATGGCGACTGCTTCAAGGCCGATGGCCCCGTCAACCTGGTTCGCCTTCAGACCATCATCGATATGGTTGGCGAGCCGGAGCTGAAGTACGCGCCACACACCCCGGCGTTTGTGTCGAACTGGCCAGGCCCGGAGCCTGAACTGTTTGAGCGCATCCAGGCTGCCGACGTGCTGCTCCATCACCCCTATGACACCTTCACGCCTGTGGTTGACATGGTCCGTGCCGCTGCGCGGGACCCTGCAGTGCTGGCCATCAAGCAAACCATCTACCGCGCTGGCAGCAACTCAGCGCTGATGGAGGCGCTGATTGAAGCCGCGCGCAATGGCAAGGAAGTGACAGTTGTGCTGGAATTGATGGCCCGATTGGACGAGGAGACCAACATCAACTGGGCAGCGCGGCTGGAGGCCGAAGGTGCGCACGTCGTCTATGGGGTGGTCGGATTCAAATGCCACGCGAAAATGCTCATGGTCGTGCGCCGCGAAAAGCACGGCCGCCGCGCTGCGCAGTTGAGGCGCTACGTGCACGTCAGCACCGGCAATTACCACATCCGCACGGCGAGCCTTTACACCGATTTCGGGCTAATGACAGCTGACGAGGCCATCTGTGCTGACGTCAATCAGGTCTTTCTCGAAATTACGGGTTCCTCGCAATTTCCCCCACTCAAACGACTCTGGCAATCACCCTTCTCGCTTCTGGACAAACTGCTCAAGGCCATCCGCAATGAAGCGAGGCTGGCGCGCAGTGGCCAGCGCGCACGTATCTGGGCGCGCGTGAATGCACTGCTCGAGCCCACGGTGATCGAAGAACTCTACAAGGCCTCCAAGGCTGGCGTGGAAATCCGCCTGCTGGTTCGCGGTCCATGCATGTTGCGCCCAGGCGTGCCGGGCTTGTCGGAGAACATCCGTGTGCGCTCCATCATCGGACGATTCCTGGAGCATTCACGCGTCTTTTACTTCTTCAATGCCGGGCAGGAAAATGTCTGGATTTCGTCCGCCGACTGGATGGAGCGCAACCTCTTCCGCCGCGTGGAAATTGCGACCCCGGTGCTCGACCGCAAGGCCCGCGTTAAGGTGATTGCCGAGGGTCTGAGAGTGCACTGGCAATGCCCCGGCAACGCCTGGGATATGAATGCCCAAGGCCAGTGGACCCGTGCGCGCGGCTGGCGGAGCCGCTGCAGCAGCCATCAGGCGCTGATCGACTCGCGATCAACCGCGTTGGCCTCAGCCGCGTCCGGCTCAGCCGGCAGCACCAAGCGCTGAGCAGGAAAGCGCACGGTGAAAACGCTACCCTGACCGGGTTGGCTGCTAATGCGCAATTCAGCTTGATGGCGCAGGAGCACATGCTTGACGATGGCAAGGCCTAGGCCCGTTCCGCCAGACTCGCGTGAGCGGCCACGGTCGACCCGATAGAAGCGCTCGGTCAATCGAGGGATATGCTCCTGCGCAATACCAATTCCCGAGTCGCTCACGCTGAACTCGGCCACGGGGCCGCCACCATCGATCTGCCGCACACGCCAGGCGATGCGCACCGTGCCACCTTGCGGCGTGTAGCGCACGGCATTGCTCACCAGGTTCGTAAATGCACTGGTGAGTTCAGTGCGCGCACCGCGCACGTCGCCCACATCCGCACTGAGCTCAATGACGTGGCGGCCGCCCGACAGGGCGCGTGCGTCCGCGCCGAGTCGATCCACCATCTGCCGCATATCCAGCACCTCTTCGGCCGGCTGGTGCGGGTCGCCTTCAAGATGGGCCAAGGTTAGAAGGTCCTCGACCAGATGGCGCATGCGATCGGATTGTTCCTGCATCAGCGCGAGGATGCGATCACGCTCCTCGGCCGAAAAGTCCAACCCACGCAGAGATTCGATGAACCCGGCAATGACCGTCAGCGGCGTCTTGATCTCGTGCGAGACGTTGGCGACGAAATCGCGCCGCATGGCCTCGGTGCGCTCGACCTGGGTCACATCGCGCGACAGCATGAGTTTCTGGCCGTCGCCGTAGGGAATGACCTGCACACTCAGCAGCAGTGAGCCGTGGTTGGTGGTCCGTCGCATCAGCAGCGGCGTGTCAAACCGCTTGGCCGCCATGTAGGCAAAGAACTCGGGGTTGCGGATCAGGTGCACCGCATGTTGGCGCAGATCGCGCCGCGCATCCAGCCCGAAATGGGCGGCGGCCGTGTCATTGCACCAGTCAATCTGGTCCGCACCATCCATGAGGATCAGCCCGTTGGGGGAAGCTTGCAACGCCTCAATGAAGCGCTTGAGCTTGTCTTGCTCGCGTTGCACCCGTGATTCCCACAAGCGTAACTGGCGCGCGGCGCGGTAAAACACCTCCGCCCAGACCCCTCGCGCGGGCGGAATGCGGGAGCCCTCCGGCGACTTCAGCCACGCCAGCAGACGCAATTGGGCCGCGGTATCGGCTCCGATGACGCCCAGGGCCACAGCACAAGCCACGAGCGCAGCGGGCAGAGCCCCGAAAAGCCATGCGACGACTCCCGAAGCAGCCAGCATCAAGGCGATGACGCCAGTCAGGCGGAAGATGACGGGGCGCATGACGGTGTGTGTGAGGGATGGCCTGACGGGGTACAAATGCTCAAACGGCGCTCAAAGCCTGGCGCAGCCGACGCCGAGAACTCAGATTTACAAACAAGTGCGGCTGATTGCGACGACTTCAATGGCTCGGTGCCAACGGTTGCGGCGCATGCACGTCTTGCCGCAACGTAAACCTGTAGCCTGCCCCCCGCACCGTCTCGACCAGATCAGCGCACTGCGCCTGCGCGAGCGCTTCCCGCAATCGCTTGATGTGCACGTCTACCGTGCGTTCTTCGATAAAGACATGATCGCCCCACACCTTGTCGAGCAGAGCACCACGGCTGTGAACCCGTTCCGGGTGGGTCATCAGGTAGTGCAAAAGCTTGAACTCTGTCGGACCCAAGCGAATCTCCTGCGCGCGCGCCCCTTCAGCGAAGCTCACGCGCCGGGTGGCGGGATCGACCGCCAATCCGCCTGCTCGTACCGGCTCATCCGTGAGTTGGGGCGCACGCCTGCGCAGCACGGCACGGATGCGGGCCAGCAATTCCTTAGGCGAGAATGGTTTCGTGATGTAGTCATCGGCGCCCGCGTCAAGGCCTGCGATCGTATCGGCCTCCTCGCTGCGCGCAGTGAGCAAAATGAGGGGAATGCTGCGCGTACGCGCCCCTTGGCGCAATTCGCGCGCAAGCGCCAAGCCAGACATGCCGGGAAGCATCCAGTCGATCAACATCACGTCCGGCAGCACATCACGGATGATGCGCAGCGCGTCCTCCGCACTCGCTGCCAAGATTGGGCACTGCCCCGCGTGGCGCAGATTCACGGCGAGCAGCTCGGCAATCGCTGGCTCGTCTTCGACGATGAGAATATTCGTTGCCATGGCCATGGTTCAAAGGGTGCTAGCCACCTCATTGAACGCTTCCTTGTTGTGGCGCACATCCGTGCCGCGCACGACGTAGATGACGAACTCAGCGATGTTTTTCGCGTGATCGCCAATGC
>JAGWOZ010000256.1 GCA_028870715.1 Betaproteobacteria bacterium
TGCGCCACGAAGCCCGCCATGGGTCGGCGCCAGAGTTGCCGGTCGCGGTTGTGGCCAATCCGATCACGATGATCAGTTCGCTGGCAATGTGTCTGCGGTAATCGCTGAGACTCGGTGGAATCACCGACCTTGCCGAGCAAGCCATCGCGTGCGTCCTGCCTGACGGGCAGGACGCACGTTCCCTTCGATACTGTGTTCCATCCTTGTGCAATTAGCGCCACCGGCCGTCTTCGCCGCGGTTCGCCCGCAGGTCACCGTCAGGATAGCTCGCCGCGTCGCCGGCGCCAAAGACCCGCGGCGCTCTTGACGAGAGCGGGGTCTTGCTTGCGCTGTGCTCGCGCACGGCGACCGTGCGCGAGCGGTGCAGGGCGTGGACCGAGATGCGACAGGTCGACGGCGCGGCGAACGCATCCAGGGCGGCCATTTGCACGAGGCCCAGACCCCGGCAGCACTAAGCCCTGCACACAAGGAGGACCGGCATGCGCAGCGCTACGCGGACGGTGGCTTGGCATGCCTGACGGGTCGGACGTGGCCGTGAACAAGAGCCAGGATGGCGAAACGGTACGCGGGGTCGTGTGCCATGCGTTCCACCCGATCGGCGGCCGCGGGCAATGATTGCGGCATGCCGCGTTGCAGGACCTGCACGGTTGATACCACGCGATCGTTCGCCCAGACCTGGACGTTGCCGTGGACGTCCCAATGGGCGCAGAAATCCGACATGTCGATGACCATGGTTGCACGCGAGCATAGGGGAAAGGGCCGTCGCAACGATGGCCAGAGGCCCGGCGACGGAGGCCAAGACAAGGGATTGCGATCCCAACGCCGAAGCCGATGCGGCATCCTAAAGCGTCTTCAGGCGGAGCGGCCCTTGCTGCAGGATGCACACGCTGTTCTCATGATCCATATCATGAAATCGCGTGGATTCCGTGCATCCGGGATGTGTTGGCGCGAGCCTCGGCGCGCCAACTGCCAAGCAAGGCGACCCAAACCGGCCTGCTTCCGAGGCTGGCATAAAGTAAACGGCAGCGCTCAGCGGGCCGAGGCCCTTCCACGCCGTATGACGCGTGGCCAAGGGCTGGTGGTCGGCTTTTGCTGCGTTAGGCTCGTCCAGGGCAGCGTCGACAATGCGACCAGCTGCTGAAGTTCGCCGTGACGGTCTGTCGAAGTAAGCTCTCTGCGTTGGCGAACTCGCACTCTCGACCCTGAGCTGTCGGTTGCGGGTCTGACGTGATCTGCCTGACCTCGGCGCGAACTCACAATCTCAGCCAGGAGCAGTCATCGCTCCTCAGGGTGGCACTCCGCCACGATCGCAGACAACGCCGCAGCCACATGACCGTCATCAAACCGCAACCTGGTGGATTTAAAAGACAGGCTTATCCGTCCAGAAACCATGAAATGGCCTCGGTTCTTTCCATCATCCCATCGCCTTCCGCTCTGCCGCAGCTCAGCTCCAATCCTCTGTTCGGCCAAGTTCTGCTTGCGCGCCAGTTGCATTCGGTATTTCAGCCACTGTTAGATCTCCGCAATCGCACGTTCCATGGTTTCGAAGCCTTGGTGCGTGGGCCTGTGGATTCGCATCTGGAGCGCCCCGATCAGTTGTTCGAGGCGGCACGCCAATGTGGACGCCTGGCTGAACTCGACCGTCTTTGCGCCCAGATCAGTATTGAGACCTTCGCGGCCCAAGGACTGCAAGGCCATCTATTTCTCAACGTCACCGAGGCGCTGTTCGATTCCGGGTGGTTCGCCGATGAGGGCACGCTGCAGTGGCTTCAAACCCAGAAGCTTGCGCCATCGCGGCTTGTGCTGGAATTGCTCGAGTCCGACGCGTTGGCACAGGACAGCCATGCCATTGAGCAGGCGCAATTCCTCCGCGAACTGGGCTACGGACTGGCCCTGGATGACCTGGGTCAGGGATTTGGGCGATTTTCCTTATGGAAGCATCTGCGCCCGCGCTATCTGAAGATTGACCGCAGCTTCACTGCGAATCTCGGCGACGACCCATTCAAGGCCGCTTTCGTGCAGTCCATGCTTTTGCTGGCCGAAGCCAGCCGGTCCATTGTCGTGGCGGAAGGCGTCGAGAACGAGCGCGATCTACTAACGCTGCGCGAACTCGGCGTGCCGATGGCTCAGGGCTACTTCATTGCCCGTCCGCATGTCCAGCCGCCCGGCGAGCCTGCTGCCATCACCCGGAGCGCCCTGGATAGCCCGCAGCCAACTCTGCATGTGGCGGCAAGCCGCGGCAGCATTGAGCAATCGGTGCTTGGCCTGGCCCGCAGGGTCGAGCCGGTGCGGCCCGAGACCAGAGTCGAGGTCATCCTCCAGGCCCTGGAGCGCGACCGGGACTTGATGTCAGTGCCGGTGGTCGACGACGATGGCGCGCCGCTTGGCATCATCAACCGCTACGTTTTGGCCGACCGGCTATTCCGCCCGCATGTGCGCGACCTCTTCGGCAACAAGCCATGCAGCCTGGTCATGAGTAGCGACGTGCTGCGTCTGGAAGCCAAGAGCAGCCTGCAGCAGGCCAGCACCCTGATCGCCGACTCGAGTTTCCGCCATGCCACGGAGGGCGTTCTTGTCACCGACCAGGGACAGTACCGCGGCATCCTTCTCGTGGGCGATCTGCTGCGCCTGGTAACCGAGTTCCAGGTGCAGACGGCGCGCTATGCCAACCCGTTGACCTTGTTGCCCGGTAATGTGCCGATCAACGACTGCATCGACCGCTGGTTGCGTGAAGGCCAGCGCTTTGCTGCGGCCTATTGCGATATCGACAACTTCAAGCCGTTCAACGACAAGTTCGGCTATCGCATGGGCGACGAGATCATCCTGCAGTTAGCCGAACTTCTCAAAACCCATCTGCCGCAGGCCGCGAGTTTTGTCGGCCATGTTGGCGGCGACGATTTCATCGCGTTGTCGCGCTCACCCGCGTGGGAGGCCGAGTTGCGGCAGGTCTTGCGTGGCTTCGAGGCTGCCGTGGCAGGGCATTTCGAGGCAGGCGTGCTGCGCGATGGCGGCTTCTGGGCCGACAACCGGCGTGGCGACGCCGTCTTCTGTCCCATCCCGACGTTGTCCATCGGCGCCGTGTGCGTAGATGCGCGAGCCTTCGAGTCGCACCGCGAACTCTCCAATGTGCTGGCCGACATCAAGAAGGCGGCCAAGCGCGCTCCCGGCAATCAGTTGTTCGTCGATCGCAGGCAGTACGGCTAAACGCTGTGCCAGACGGGCGATTTCATCGTTGTGTCACCTGCCGGTTTTATGGTGAATAGCCGAGCCTTCAACCCAGCATAACCATGATTCCAAGCAAGACTGAAAAAGCCGAAATTGCACTGCAAACCCGCGATCTGAGCCTGAGCACCGTGCAGCGCCACATCCTCATTGTTTGCAACGGCGAGCGCAGCGTGCAGGACATCGCCGATCTGATCGGCCCGCAGGTGCACAGCCTGGTCAATGACTTGTTTGCACGCGGGTTCGTGCGCAATAAACGCGCCTTGGCGCCCTCGGAGAATTCTGCAACGCTCGCCGCTGCGTCGACCCGAGCAGCCGCCCCGCCGGTACCCGCCAAGCGCCGTTCACTGGTGATGGCGCGCATGTACCTGTTCGACCTGATGGAGCGCGTGCTCGGCCAGCAAGGTGACGTCGTGCGCCAGCACCTACGTGGGGCCGACACGCCCGAGCGCATCGGCGAGGCGATGTGTGCTTGCATCGAATTGCTGGTGGAGCTGGCCGAACCGGGGATCACCATGCGCGCCGCCGCGCAAGTCGCCGATATGCTCCCCGACGAGCATCAGCAATGGGCTACCCGTGTGCGCGCTGTTGCCGATTCACTGCGACACGTTGCGTGAAGGCGCTGGGTGCGGAGGACTCGCGGGCTGGGCGTAATTCAGGACAGGTTGCGAGACTCATTCTCAGCGTAGCAACATCGAGCGGCCCGTCCACTCGCTGCACCTGCGTCACCCCGAAGGCGATTCTGGATGGCGCCTGCTCACACCAAAATCGGCATGGCGCCCAAATTCGTGTGAGCGCGCGCTCACGCTTCAGCCCAGAATGGCCTCTGCAAACAGCTCCCGGTCGACATTCCCGCCACTCAAGGTGAGTCCCACCCGCTGGCCCCGCATGCGATCCCGAATCTGCATGGCGCCCGCCAGCGCGGCCGCACCCGCACCTTCGGCCACATTATGCGTCGTGACGTAGTAGGTTTTCATTGCCTCCAGGACCTCTGCATCAGTGACACGCAAGACCTCGTCAACATGCGCCCAGATGATCTCGAGCGCGGCTTCATCCGGGACGCGGCACCCCATGCCATCGGCAACCCGCGTGGTTGCCGGCGCGGTGCAATGTC
>JAGWOZ010000257.1 GCA_028870715.1 Betaproteobacteria bacterium
GGTCTTGTACGCGCGCACGCCTTCGAACGCGCCGCAGCCGTAGTGCAGGGTATGGGTCAGCACGTGAATTTTGGCTTCGCGCCATTCGACGAGCTGGCCGTCCATCCAGATTTTGCCGTCGCGGTCGGACATGGATGTGGGCAGGGCCATGATTGCAAGGTCTCCAGGGTGTGGTCGGAATCAGCGTTCCATTCTAGGAGTGTGCACTTGGCGACGGGCGCAACACCGCCGGCGCGGGTGCGACGGCACACAAATTTGAGGCCGACAGGGTCAGCCACGGCGTCGTATCCATCGCAAAGCACCCGCTTGTCTCGTATCAGGCCGTCGCTGGCCCTGCAGACGGCTCGTCGCAGCAGTTCTGGAAGCAGAAATAAGGTGCCACCGCGTATGCGGCACGTGGTGTCGTTGCGGTGGGTGACCACGGCGATGCCCGCGCTGCGCGCGTCCGCTCAATGCTTGCGCGCCGGCAGGCCGAACGACGAACGCACAGCCGCGGCCGCTTGCGCCGGTCACGGTACAGCGGATCCTGCGCCTAAAGGGCGAACACCTGCGAGCGGATCGACCACTCATGCGCGATGCGGCCACGCCGTCCACTCGAGCGCCGCTCCCGGACGTCCTTGCGGTGCGCGCCGCTGAGCATGCTAAGTGCCGAATCGGTGTCCCTTGATCTCCGACGCAACAGCTCCATACCCCCCTCGACGGGGACCGGCTTGAGTTCGGTAGCTAGGTGTGTGTAGTCGATGCCCACGGCCAGGTCTGGTCGATGGCCACGGCCAGGTCTGGTTCCCGCACCAGTCGTGCTATTCCCCGCATTCAGTCTCGACTAAGAGCTCGTGGCTATGCTGTGGGCACCATGTTCCGTTCATGCGCCGGATGAGCGCCTGCCTGCTTGATCCGAGCGTCAAGATTTCCCTCCTTTCGTCCTGCCGCCATGCCACCCATGTCCGACAACAAAGCGCCACCCTACCGATTTTCCGTGCGGCACTTCATCCAGCTCGCGAAGCCCTATTGGGTCTCGGAGGACAAGAAGAAAGGTTGGGCCTTGCTGTTGGTGATCCTCGCGATGAATCTGGCCATCGTCTGGGTCAACGTACGCTTGAACTACTGGAATAACGACTTCTACAACTCGCTCCAGGCGCGTAAGTTTGCCGTGTTCAAGCACCTGCTGCTCGTGTTCACCGGCTATGCCTTTGCGTACATCGTGCTGGCCGTGTATTCGCAGTACTTTCTGCAGATGCTGCAAATCCGCTGGCGGCGTTGGGTGACGGAGGTCTTTCTCAAGGATTGGTTGGTGGGAGGGGCGCACTACCGCATGTCGCTTCGCCAGGGCAACACGGACAACCCCGATCAGCGGATCGCCGATGACGTCCGCAGTTTCGTCAATGATTCCTTGAGTCTTTTCTTCGGTTTCATCTCCTCGCTGGTGACGCTGGTGTCGTTCCTGACGATCCTCTGGACGCTCTCGGGCGCACTCAAACTCTGGGGTCTGAATATTCCCGGCTACATGGTGTGGGTCGCCGTGGCCTACGCCGGGATTGGCAGCTATGTCGCGCACAAGGTTGGCAAGCCCCTGATCAAACTAAACTTCAACCAACAGCGCTACGAGGCGGACTTTCGCTTCGGACTGGCGCGCACGCGCGAACACAACGAGGGCATTGCGCTGTATCACGGCGAGGAGCGCGAACTCGAAGGCCACGCCAGCCGCTTCGCCAATGTCTGGAGCAACTGGTGGGGCATCATGAAGCGGCAAAAGTTGTTCACCTGGTACAGCTCCTTTTATGGGCAGCTCGCCATCATTTTCCCCATCCTGGTGGCCGCTCCGCGCTATTTCGCCGGGCAGATCCAGCTCGGTGGCCTCACGCAAACAGCGAGCGCGTTCGGCCAGGTGCAAGGCGCCTTGTCGTGGTTCATCGATGCGTATGGACGGATCGTCGACTGGCGCGCAACCCAGGAACGTCTGTACACCTTTGTGCTGTCGGTGGAAGCGGTGCGGCATGTGCCGGTGAGCGAGCTTCTGGATGGTGCCGAAGTGTCGCATGCCGCAGCGGCGGATGTCTCACCGGGAGCGGCCGCGGGCCCGCAGGTCGCGCGGGGGATCGACCTCGGCGATCTTCGCATCGCCACCCCGGACGGACGGCCGCTGCTTCAGGCCGCAGGTGAGCGCATCGCCCCAGCCCAGCACACCTTGTTTGTCGGGCCATCGGGGCTGGGCAAAAGCACGCTGGTGCGATGGCTTGCTGGCATCTGGCCCTATGCGGAGGGTACGCATTACCGACTGCCCGAGGGCAGCACCTTGTTTTTGCCGCAAAAGCCATACTTGCCCATGGGTACGCTGCGCCAAGCGTTGACCTACCCGCTGCCGACGGCAAATTTCGACGACGCACGGCTGCGCCACGTGCTCACTCTGGCGCGGGTGCCCTATCTGCTTGCTGCCTTGGATCAAACCGATACCTGGATGCAGCGACTGTCTCCGGGGGAGCAGCAGCGCCTGGCCATTGCTCGCGCGCTCTTGGTCGCCCCGGACTGGTTGTTTCTTGATGAAGCCACCAGCGCACTGGACGCACCCATGGAGGCCTCCATGTATGAGTTGCTGCAGCGTGAGCTGCCGCACACGACCCTGGTGAGCGTGGCGCATCGGCTTGGCGTCATCCGGTTCCACCGGCAGATCCTGGCGGTGCAGCCGGGCACGGATGAGGAGCCGGCGCGCTTGGTGCCGCGTCCCGCAGACCCTGGCGAGCCGGAACGATCCGGCGAGTCGGGTCACTGGGTGCTGGCCGGGGCTTAACGTGCGAACCAAAAGCGAACGCGCATCAGTGGCGCATTGGCCCCCGCTTGTGAGGCTCCGCGCCGGATGTCGCGTGCGCGGCACGGCAGTGGTGTAACGGGTACGTCGACGCCACGCGCACCCGCGACGCCGCGCAGGCCTCACGGCAAAACGGCATCAGTTCGCGAATCCACCCGAGCGGCTCCGCCGCCGGCTTCGCAGCAACTGGTCCACGGCGAGCGTGCCGCCACCACGGACCGCATAGTGGATCAGCCCGCCCACCATGGCCACCTCAGCGTACATCACGATGATCCCCATGCGACCTTCGGGCGGCAACACGAAGATTGCGATGGCCGCGATCGAAAACAACGCCAACGCAGCCGCCATGAACCGCGTATACAGGCCGAGCGCGAAGGCTAATCCGCCACCCAGTTCAAGCACAATGACCAGCGGCAGCACTCCCCCCGGCACGCCATGCGACTGCATGAACGCTGCAGTGTGCGCATAGGTGTCGATTTTCGACAGACCAGCATGCACGAAGATCGCAGCCATCAGCACGCGGCCCAGGGCAAGAAGCAAGGCGGTCAGAATGTCGTTCACGGCAGACTCCGGGAGTTGATGCGTTGAATCAGTGTAGGCGAGGTCGCAGGCGCGCTGGTCCCACTTGAACGCCTGGAGTCGCGTCATGGCTGGTTGAATAGACAGCGACTCCGGCACCACTTCAAGGCCAACAAGGATGCCTGTGGCATCCCCGCCATTCTTCCTCCCCGTGAACGGGGAGGTTCGCCGCGCAAATGATCAGTTCTGCAAGCTGCGCACCACGTCCAGCGCTTCGTCGATCCGGTGCACGGGATGCAGCGCCAGCCCTTCGAATCGCGAGCCTGCATTTTTGGGTGCATTGGCCGCAGGAATGATGGCGGCGGAGAATCCAAGTTTGGCAGCCTCACGAAGGCGCTCCTGGCCGCGTGGGGCCGGGCGGATTTCCCCGGCCAACCCCACTTCGCCGAAGGCGAGCAGTCCACGCGGCAGGGGGCGGTTCTTGAGCGATGACTGAATCGCCAATAGGACCGCGAGGTCGGCAGCAGGCTCGGTGATGCGCACGCCACCCACGGCGTTGACAAAGACGTCTTGGTCGCCACAGGCGATTCCGGCGTGGCGGTGCAGTACTGCAAGCAGCATGGCCAGCCGAGCGGGCTCCAGACCTACGCTCAGGCGCCGTGGACTCGGAGCGGCAGCCGTGTCGGCCAGAGCTTGCACTTCCACCAAAAGCGGCCGTGTACCTTCCAGCGTGGCCAGAACGCAGGAGCCGGCCACCGGCGCGCCATGGTGCGAAAGAAACAAGGCCGACGGGTTTGACACCCCCTTGAGTCCGCGCTCGGTCATGGCGAACACGCCGAGTTCGTTGACGGCCCCAAAGCGGTTCTTGATGGCCCGAATAAGGCGGTAGCTGCTGTGGGCGTCGCCTTCAAAGTACAAGACCGTGTCCACCATGTGTTCGAGCACCCGCGGGCCGGCAAGCGCTCCTTCCTTCGTGACGTGGCCCACCAGCACGATGCAGGTGCCGCCGG
>JAGWOZ010000258.1 GCA_028870715.1 Betaproteobacteria bacterium
GACGAGCGCATACTGCTCATTCTGACCGCTGCCCGCGATCAGGGTCGGAAAGCCGCGGATGCCAGCTGTCTGCGCGATCGTGAAGTCGGCGCGCGTATCGTTCACCGCGGACTCGCTGGCGAACTCCTCGCGAAAAACGCCTTCATCGATGCCAAGCTCGGCGGCAAGCGCCGCGAGGGTGTCCGTATCAGTCACGTCTTGATTTTCCGCGTAGAAGGCGCGCTGGATGCGCCGAAGCGCGGCAAGCCCGGTTTGCATGCCACGGCGCCGCAATACGACGACTGCCCGGCTCGGCGGCTCCGTGTCGTAAACGAACCGTCCCCGGTCAAAGAATGCGAATTCGAACGGCTGACCCGACGCTTCGTGTACGTGCTCCCAATGGCCGCGCACGTCACGCTGCTCCTGCGGCGTCATTGGCTCTTTTGTCCAGGGGCGCAGCCCGCCCAAGACGAGACGGATTGGAAGCCTCGGCCCAAACCGCTCCGAGATCGCCTCAATCACCGGTGAAAACCCCCAGCACCAGGAGCACATCGGATCCGCGAAATAAACAAGATGGGGTTCTTTCACGTGCAAACTCCTTTAATTTGACGATCAGCAGCCCACCTGCCGGGCTTGTTTTAGATGGATCGTTCTATTATTATGCGCCATCCTTGCAGAGTAAGCTCAATGCCTCGAACACGCACACTGTCCGACGATACTGTTCTGGAACGCGCCATCGGTGTGTTCCAGAACAGTGGCTACGCCGGAACATCACTGCGCGATTTGACGCACGCAACCGGGCTGAGCACTGCGGCGCTTTATCACCGGTTTACGGACAAGGACGGCTTGTTCGTCGAAGCGTTGCGGCGCTATGCGCGTGACGGCTTGGCTGAGCGGTTCACCCGTCTTTCCGCGGCCGACGACCCTCTGGGTGCGATACGAGACTTTCTCAGCGAATTGATTGCGTTGTCATTGGCCGACCCGCAGCATCGAGGCTGCCTGCTGATCAACACGGCGCTCGACGGTGCAAAGATGTCGAACGCCGCACGCGACCTCGTACGCACGCGGCTTGGCGAGGTCGAGGCTTTTTTCGCGCAACGACTGGAGCGCGCCGTTGCAACCGGAATGCTTGAGCAAGAAACGGACATCGCCGCCCAGGCCACGGCCTTGCTCGGCGTCGTCTTCGCGATTCGCGTGTTGGCGCGCCTCAACCCCGATCCAAAACGGCTGCTGGCACTAGCAGAGCATGCGATGGCCAGCCTTCCCAAACCGCAGAAAATCAAGAGCACAGGACCCCGCCCATGATCGACCTCCATTATTGGACGACGCCAAACGGACACAAGGTCACAATCTTCCTGGAAGAGGTCAGCCTGCCATATCGCATCATTCCGGTGAACATCAGCGCAGGCGACCAGTTCAAGACTGCGTTCCTCGCAATTGCTCCAAACAACCGGATCCCGGCCATCGTCGATACGGCTCCTTTAGACGGAGGGCCGCCGATCAGCCTCTTCGAGTCCGGCGCCATTCTGCAATACCTTGCCGAAAAGACTGGCAAGTTCCTGCCCGCCGACATCCGTGGCCGCGCCGAGGTCATGCAATGGCTGTTCTGGCAAATGGGTGGCCTCGGTCCGATGGCGGGGCAGAATCACCACTTCGTCCAGTACGCGCCTGAGAAGTTGGCGTATGCCATCAACCGTTATGTCAACGAGACCAATCGTCTTTATGGCGTCATGAACAAGCGGCTCGCCGATCGCGAGTTCATCGCGGGCGACTATTCGATCGCCGATATGGCAAGCTATCCCTGGATCGTTCCGCACCAGCGCCAACAGCAGAACCTCGACGACTTCCCTCATCTAAAGCGCTGGTTCGAGACGATCCGGGCGCGCCCCGCAGTTGAGCGAGCTTACGCGCTGGCGGAAAAGGTCAACACCGTGCCCGTCGTCAACGAACAGTCACGCGCGCTGCTTTTCGGCCAGTCCGCCTCTGAGTCAACCGGAATGAAATCATGAGCGCTGCCCTACGGATGTTCGATCTCGCCGGTGCGGATGACGGTCTCCGGTTCAGCCCCAATTGTTGGCGCACACGGCTGGCGCTCGCCCACAAGGGTTTGGGGGTGCAGACCATCGCTTGGCGGTTCACGGAGAAGGACGCCATTGCCCAGTCGGGACAGGGCAAGGTCCCCGTGCTCGTTGACGGCGACAAGTGGCTGCATGAGAGCTGGGATATCGCCGAATATCTTGAGGACAGTTATCCGGACAGTCCGTCGCTATTCGGTTGTGCGCAGGGCAGGGCAACGGCGCGCTTTGTCAACCAATGGTCGAGCGAAGTCCTGCATCCTGCGGTCGCACGCGTGGTCGTGCCGGAGATTCCCGCAGCCCTGCACGAGAAAGATCGGGACTACTTCCGGACAACACGGGAGGCCGCGTTTGGACGCACCTTCGAGGCGCTTGCAGCCGAACGCGACGAGGCGCTTGCGGCGCTGGACCGTACCCTTGCGGTGCTGCGCAGCGTGCTTGCCAAGCAGTCCTTCGTCGCCGGCGCCGCGCCTGCGTACGCCGATCACGCCGTCTTCGGCGCCTTCCAATGGGCGAGGGTCATCAGCGCTGTCAAATTGACGGCGCCGGACGATCCCATATCGGCCTGGGTTGATCGCATGCTCGACGCTTATGGCGGCCTCGCACGGTCGGCGAAACGCATGGAACGCATCTAGGCTGCGGCGCTTGCTTCAGCTCATGCGCGTGTCCCACCATGTAGCCATGGCGTGAACGCTGCTGTGCATTGCGCCCCCTGTCTGCTCATCCGATCGGCGCCGTGCGCCGGCCGCGCAAAAAGCCGGCAGTCGGCCACTTGCCCGTGCGCGTCGGCCCAGAGCCTGTTGGAGGGCTCCGGCGGTGCTTTCGCCAGCCGCAACCGGTTTGCTCGCTCCCAACTAAGCGCGGTGCGCCTAAGCGGGGGCTTCGCATCGGGCAGGCAAGGTCGCGTATGCTTGCGCCACACGACCCCTCTGGACCTGCCCCATGTGCGGCCGTTTCGCGCTAAAAAGTCCACCGGTGCGCATTCGCGATCAATTTCACGCGGATGTATCAGCGCTTGTCTGGAGTGCGCACTACAACATCGGACCCATGCAGTTCGCGCCGATTGTGCGCGGCGAGCACGCACACCGTCGCGTGGATCTCTTGCGCTGGGGCCTGATCCCTTTTTGGGCCGAGGATCCGGGCATCGGCAGTCGACTGTTCAATGCACGCTGCGAGACTGCTGCTGAAAAGCCAGCCTTCCGCGCGGCCTTCAAGTCTCGGCGCTGCATCGTTCCGGCCGATGGCTTTTTCGAGTGGACGCAACAGGCTCTGGGTAAGCAACCGTATTTCATCCACCGCAAGGATGGGGATCTTCTCGGCATGGCCGGACTCTGGGAGCACTGGGCGCCTTCGGGTGCTCAACCGTTGGAAACCTTCACCATCCTCACCACCGAGGCCAATGCGTGGATGCGCAACCTGCATGACCGCATGCCCGTGATTCTGACCCACGACGAGGTGGCTCGATGGCTCGATCCGGCAACACCCCTGTCCGATCTCCGCGCACTGCTTCGGCCGCTGTCGAACGCAGAGCTCGATGCCTATCCTGTCACGAAGGCTGTGGGGAACGTCAGAAATGATCGGCCCGAGATGCTGGAGCCGATCGAGTACCCATGACGCCCGAAACCGGCGAGAGGGCAATTCCCGCCAAGAGGTTACGCGCGCAGGTGCGGATGCCACGGAGTGCTGTACCGCCCGGCACTGATGACACGATCCTCACGCACCGATGCAGGCGCGATACCAAGGAACCCAAGATGGGATAACGCAACGCACCGGTTGCGTTGCGTTAACTTAGGCGCTATGCTGTTTTGCATGGGCTTCGTCATTGCGAGGTCGCTTCCTGGAGGCTGAAAACATGAACAGATCGCGAAAACTCTCCATATCCTTGGCGATGGCTATTGCTATGGGGTTGGCAACCTCGAGCCCCGCGTGGGCTGACGGCCACGGTTATGGACGCGGTGACGGCCACGAATTCGGCCGTATTGGCGTGATTGCAGCGGTCGTGGGACTTGCCGCGGCTATCGTCAGCGCCCCCTTTGTTGTTGCTGCAAACGGCCCGCAAGTCGTCGCGCCGCCGGCGTACTATGCGCCGCCCCCCGTGTATTACAACGCGCCTGCCGTCGTCTACTCCGCACCGCCTGCCTACAGCTACGCCCCGGCGCCTGCCTACTATGTACCGCAGCCCGCCTATTACGCGGGACCACGCGACGACGACGAACGGCGCTGAACGCGTTCACGCTGCGCAGCGATGACTCCAGCCGGCCTGCAATCTGTCAACG
>JAGWOZ010000259.1 GCA_028870715.1 Betaproteobacteria bacterium
TGTGGAGAGGTGGTGCATTCAGGCCCCTCGATGAAGCAGGAACCCACCGAAGCGACTGCGCGCGAGGTCACTCATGCGTAGCGCCGTAGGAATCCCCGTCCTTCCCGCGCAAGCGGTGGCGAAAGCCAAGGGCGGGGAGGATGTCAACCCGTCCACACCGCACGACCGTTTTGACCAGCCAGCCCAGGCTGCCGTGGCTGCGGATCAGTATCGCCGTCTGCTCACCGCCGCCCCGTACTCGGCCCTGACCAACCTGGCCACGGGGACGATCGTCATCTGGGTCTTGCGCGAGTCGGTTTCCCTGAACCGTCTCTGGGCCTGGGGGCTGGTCCTGGCCTTGGTGCACGGTGCGCACCTTGGTCTTTGGATGCGCAAGCGCAAGCGCCCCGCCGCGCCCCGGGCGTTGGTGCGATTGCACCGCGTGCTTCGGGCGGGAGCGTGGCTGTCCGGACTGGCCTGGGGAGCCGTTCCGCTCGTTCTGTTTCCGCCCGGCGCCATGCAACAGGCGTTCATCGTGTTTTTCACGGCCGGCGTCAGTGGCGCAGCGATGACGGGCCTGGCCTTCGACGGTTGGGCGGCGTTCCTGTTCGTGGTGTCGGCGCTGGTGCCATTGATGATCCGGTTGTTCCTTCTGCAGAGCAGCATGGCGCATGCGGCAAGCCTCATGGTGGCCATTTATCTGGCCTACCTCAGTGCGGCCATTCACCACGGCCATCGCCAATTCGTGCAGTCGCTGAGCTGGCGCAATCAGGCCTTTGAAAGCGCCGCCCAACGCGAGCAGCAAGCGCAACGCCTACAACGTCTGGCCCAGTTCAACGCGCTGCTTGCGCAAGCCAACCAGCTCGGCTCGACGGCGGACGACGCCAGCGCACTGTACGCGGCGATTTGCCAGGCGGCCGTCGAGCATGCCGCGCTGAAATCCGTCTGGATCGGGCGGCTGGATACGGCCACGCAAGACTTTGATGTCCTGGCTGCGGCCACATCCGGCGGCGAATCGAAAGATGCCTGGATCGGCGCTGAGCTTGATGGGCCCGCTGCCCCAGGATTGGCACGCGCGGCGTGGCGGGAGAATTGTGCTGTTTTCGAACCCCGCTGCCCGTCCGGCACCCGCCACGAGCCATCGGCCGCGCACCCCGATATGCCCGCCGCCGGGGCAAACGCAGCCCTGCCCGTGCACGAACACGGCCGCATCGCGGCGGTGCTGAGCGTGCACGTCGAGCAGGAGGAAGTGTTCGATGAGGCAACACGGGATCTTCTGCTCAATTTGGTCGCTAGCATCGAGCGCGGACTCCAAGCGGTGTGGCAGCGCAACCGGATCGCCAATTTGCAAAAACTGCACCACGCCCTGATGAGCGAAGGCGATGTGGTGCTGCAAGCGCGCAGCGTTCCCGAGATGCTGGTGCGCTCGTGCCAGAAGCTCACCCAGGGCACGCAGTTCCATGCCGCCTGGGTTGCGCGCCCGGACGAGCGCGGCCACATCGATGTCATCGCACGCGCCGGCACCGGCGCCAGCCAGCTCGACGCGCTCGACATCAACATCAACGACGACAACAAGTCACCCCTGGCCATCCGGGTGTGGCTCAGCCACGGGGTCGCCCTCAGTGACAACCTGCTCGAGGACTCGGCGATGGCGCCATGGCACGCGTCGCTCGCCGCGCATGGCTGGCGCGCCGCGCTGGCCGCTCCGGTCTTCCGCGGCGGCCAGATCTGGGCCGTCCTTGTCTTCGTTTCGCCCCAAGCGCATGTGTTTGACACGCAAACGATTGAACTGTGCGAGCGCGTGGCCGAACTGCTCGGACACGGTCTGGATGAACTCGATTTGAAGCAGCGCCTGAGCGAGCTTCAGCGCCAGGAAGCCCACCGCGCCCGGCATGACCCGCTCACGGGACTGGCCAACCGCTTTGCCCTCGAGCAACACCTGCCGCGGGCCATTGCGCGCGCGCAGGCCCACGGCCGTGCGCTGGCCCTGGGCATGATCGATCTGGACAACTTCAAGCCCGTCAATGACACTTGGGGCCACGAGGCGGGCGACCAGCTGCTGCGTGAGCTGGGCATGCGCCTCCAATCGCGGATTCGCGAATCGGATTTCCTCGTCCGCCTCGGTGGTGACGAGTTCGTGGTGGTCATCGAAGGCATCGACAAGGAACACGTCATCGATACGCTCGAGCAGGCGTTTGCCCGCCTGCACCTGGCCGTGGAGACGCCCTTTGCGCTCGACGCGGGAGCGCTGCTGCGCATCGACATGACCATGGGCCTTGCCCTGTATCCGTTCGATGCGGACGATGCCGATTCCCTGATGCGCCAAGCCGATGGGGCCATGTATCAAGCCAAGCTGCACAAGGGCGAGCGGCAACGCTGGTGGCAGCTGGGCGCAGCCAGCGCCAAGCTGTTCATGGACGCCCAAGCGCTTGACGCGTGTGCCGAAGCGTCCACTTGAACACCCGAGTCCGTGACGCGCAGCCCTGATCGCTCCGGGCTGGATGCAGGCGGCGTGCTGGCGACCTCGTGACCAGCGCAGAGAAGGCCGGGCTGCGGCTGGGCGTCGCCGCAGAGGGCCCTTGAATTTCATCGCGGTGCTCGCATATCCAGGATGCATTGCACATGGGCTCGGACGGCGCGTGCGTCCGGTCTTCGTTTGCACCTGACGGCGTGGGTCTGCTCTGTGCAGACACCCGCCGCCGCGCCGGGCCTTTTGCAACGGTTGTCGTGTTGACCCCGGCTGCGCCATCCAGGCGCAGCCATATCGAATCAAGGAGCATGCATCATGGTTGGTACATTGATGAGAACCCCGGCGAGCTGGTTCAGCGAGCTCGACCGCTTCCAGCGCGAATTGGATCGACGCTACGGGGCCTTCGGATTGCCCGTGAGCATCCGAGCGGCAAGCGGCGCGTCCTTTCCGGCGATCAATATCGGCTCCACGCCCACCGCTGTCGAGGTTTATGCGTTTGCGCCCGGGCTGGACGCCTCCAAGCTGGAAGTCACCGTGGACAACAATCTGTTGACCCTGACGGGGGAGCGCAAGCTTGAAACGCCCGACGCCAAGAGCACCGTGTATGCGCAAGAGCGCTTTGCCGGCGCCTTCCGCCGTGCAATCAGCCTTCCCGAGGATGTGGATCCCACCAAGGTCGAAGCGCATTACAAGGACGGCGTCGTGCACGTCAGCATCGCGCGCCGCGCCTCCGTGCAGCCGCGCCGCATCACGGTGAACTGAAATCGCCCCATTGGAGAACGCATCATGAACAGTGAAGTCAGCAAGACCGAGCAGGCGCCGACTCAGACAGCGGTACGCAGCGCCCAACCCCTGACCCCGGCCGTGGACATCATCGAGGATGCCGAAGGCATCAGCCTGTATGCCGATATGCCTGGCGTGCCCAAGGAATCGCTGCACGTCCAGGTGGAGGGCGATACGCTCACGCTGCGCGGCGAGATGAGCATTCCGCTGCCGCAAGGGATGGATCCCTTCTACGCGGAAATGCGCAGCAGCGCCTGGGAACGCAGCTTTACGCTGTCGCGCGAGCTGGAGCCGTCCAATATCCAGGCCAGCATGAAAGATGGCGTGCTGAACCTGCGCATTCCAAAGGCCGAGCACGCCAAGCCCCGCACGGTGGAAGTCAAGCTGGGCTGAGCGCGGCCCTCAAGCCTGCAGCGCGGCCTGTGGGCCGCGCTGTGCTGCCGCGCGCGATCGCGGGGTGCATTGCATACGCGCCGGCCAGGGCGCACGTCGCGCCGACGGGCCTGCGCTAGGCGCGCAAAGTCGCCACGAGGCGCTGGGGATGCAGCAGCATATCGAGCGCATCCAGGATCGAGCGCGCCAGCATGTCCGCGGCCACCAGGGTCTGCGTGGCGCATCCCTCCTCGCCCAAAACCGCAATCCCCAGCGCCGCCGCTTGCAGCATGCGGGCATCATTGCGTCCATTGCCGATGGCCACCACCCCTGCCGGGCCGAGCGCCAGCACGTATTCGCGTTTGATGCGGCACTGGTCAGCGCTCGGCAGCACGTGCAGCTTGCAGCCCAGGCCCTGCAACTCAAGCGCTGCCGTGCCGTGGGTGTCGCCGGTGACCACGTGCAGCGTCATGTCGGCGCCAAGGTGCTGCAGCGGCTCGCCAAGGCCCGGCAGCAGCCGGCCATCGGTGGCCAGCGTGCCGTTGAAATCCAGCACCAGGTCCGTCAGGTGCAAGGTGCCGAAATCGGGAATCTCATAGGTGCGCATGCTTGGCCTCGTCGGAAGAGCAAGCGGCAGTTTAGGGGCTGGCGCCGGCTCCTAATCGAGGCATGCAACCCCATGGGTCCCGTCGCGCCCGCATCCTGCTCCTGCTGG
>JAGWOZ010000260.1 GCA_028870715.1 Betaproteobacteria bacterium
GTACGGAACAATATAACCCGTTTTTATGGCTTTCATGTTCCAAAGGAGACGAATAAAGTGGATGCATCCGTGCAATCCCACATGAAAACAGACCAAGGTATCCTCATGAACATTCTGCAAATCAATGCCAGTGCCCGCCGCGAAGGGTCCAATTCGACGCGCGTCGCCAACACCATCGTCGCCCAGCTACGAGCACGCAACCCGATGGCACAAGTGACCATCCGCGACCTCGCCATCACGCCCCACCCGCTGTTGGACGAACGCGCCCTGGGCGCCCTGTTCACCCCGGCCGACCAGCGCAGCCCCGAGCAAGCCGAGCGAGTGGCTCTGGACGACGCGCTGATCGCCGAAATCCAGCAGCACGACACGATCGTGCTTGGCGTACCCATGTACAACTTTGGGGTTCCAGCGCAACTCAAGAACTGGATTGACGCCATTGCGCGAGCGGGTGTGACGTTCCGCTACTCAGCGCAAGGACCCGAAGGGCTATTGACCGGCAAGACGGTCTATGTGGCCTTGGCACGCGGGGGCCGCTACCGCAACACGCCGAACGACTCCCAGGTCCCCTACCTGAAAACCGTCCTGGGCTTCCTGGGCATGACCGACGTGCGCTTCATCTATGCCGAAGGTTTGGCCATGGGCCCGGAAGCCCTAGAACAGGGCCTTGCTCAAGCCCAGGCCGACATGCAAGCCGCCCTGGCCTGATTGCCGCTTTGAATGCCTGCGTGCGGGCTTGCCCCGCATCGTGCCCCCTGAACCCGAAAGGGCCGCCCCATGAACACTCCATCTGACCGCCAAGCCGTGCACCAACCACGCCGCGTGGAGCGCCTGATCGCCGGCCAAGCCACCTCCGACGGTGCGGGCGTCAAGCTCACCCGCGTGCTCACCCAATCCCTACAGCGTCGGCTCGATCCGTTCCTGATGCTGGACGCCTTCGGAAGCGACAATCCTGAGGACTACATCGCCGGCTTCCCCGACCACCCGCATCGCGGCTTTGAAACCGTGACCTACATGATTGCCGGACGCATGCTGCACCGCGACAGCGCCGGCCACGAGGGGTTGCTGGAAAATGGCGGAGTGCAGTGGATGACCGCCGGCCGGGGCGTCATCCACTCCGAAATCCCACAGCAGGAAGACGGCGTGATGGAAGGGTTCCAGCTTTGGCTGAACCTGCCAGCGCGCGACAAGATGCGCGCGCCCTGGTATCGCGATTTCAAGGCGGACGAATTGCCCAAATTCGTGTCGGCGCAAGGTGTCGCGGTCACCGTGATCGCCGGAACAAGCGGCGAGGTCACCGGCGCTGTGACGCGCGAAGCCACGGCGCCGCTGTACCTTGACTTGCACCTGCCAGCCGGATCGCAGTTCGCCCAAATCGTGCCACCCACGCACAACGCCTTTGTTTACGTGTACCGCGGCGAAATCCGGATCGGGGACCAGGTTGTCCCCGCGCAGCGCATGGCCTTGCTGGCCAACGACGCCTCCGCTGACGGCGTGGTGATTGAGGCTGCGGGTTCTGCCAGAGCCCTGCTCATTGCGGGCCATCCGCTGAACGAACCAATTGCCCAATACGGCCCGTTCGTCATGAACACCAATCAGGAAATCTATCAGGCACTCAGCGACTTCCGCGACGGACGCCTGGGGGAAGCCGCAGGCCCTGCACGTGCCGATCAACCGATCAAATAGAACGAAAACGGGGGTATGGTTCAGGTTCGCGACCCTGCGCGGGATGTCCAGGCGCGTTCGGGCGGGCCGCCACCCTCGAGAGATGCACTTGATGGGCGTCTGCAGGCGACGCTCACCGCGAGCGCTTATGGGCGCAACGCACACCCCATGGGTCGCCCGGACCGAGGATTGCGCACGCCGCCTCACACCATCGATGCATGAGCCTCATGCTGGCAACCAGCGGTGACCTGCCGCGAGAGCGTTCCCCATGACGATGCCGCAACACGGCGCATGCCCTGCCACGCTATCCTCAGACCCATGCAAGAAATCCTCAAGGTTTCAAATCTCTCCAAAACGTATGCCTCTGGCTTTCATGCCTTGAAGGGCATCAATCTGGCCATTCGCAGCGGCGAGATCTTCGCGTTGCTCGGGCCCAATGGCGCAGGCAAGACGACCCTGATCAGCATCATCTGCGGCATCGTCAATCCGAGTGCGGGCTCGGTAGCCGTCGACGGCCACGACATCCTCCGTGAGTACCGCGCAGCCCGGTCCCTGATCGGGCTGGTTCCGCAAGAATTGACGACGGATGCCTTCGAGACGGTATGGGCGACGGTCTCCTTCAGCCGCGGGTTATTCGGCAAGCCCCGCAATCCCCGATACGTCGAGACGGTCCTGAAATCCCTCTCCTTATGGGACAAGAAGGACAACAGGATCATGACTCTGTCAGGCGGCATGAAGCGCCGCGTGCTCATTGCCAAAGCGCTCGCCCACGAGCCGAAGATCCTGTTCCTGGACGAACCGACTGCCGGTGTCGACGTCGAGCTCCGACGCGACATGTGGCAACTGGTGCGTGAACTGCGCAACACCGGAGTGACCGTGATCCTGACGACCCACTACATCGAGGAGGCCGAAGAGATGGCCGACCGCATCGGCGTCATGAGCAAGGGCGAGCTGATCCTCGTGAAGAACAAGACCGACCTGATGCACGAACTCGGCAAGAAGCAACTTGGGCTGCAGCTGCAACAGCCTTTGCCGACACTACCTGCCGCACTCTCGATGTATCCCCTGGAGCTGTCGAGGGACGGGCGTGAGTTGACCTACACGTACGACGCCCAGGACGAGAGCGTCGGCATTGGCGAGTTCTTGAAGGCGCTGAGCGATGCGGGCATCCAGTTCAAGGATTTGCATACAACGCAGTCTTCCCTTGAAGACATCTTTGTTGGCTTGGTGAGGGAATCGCGATGAACTTCTATGCAGTTCGTGCGATCTACGCGTTCGAGATGGCGCGTGCGGGGCGAACGTTGATGCAAAGCATCCTGTCCCCGGTGATTTCAACATCGCTCTATTTTGTCGTCTTTGGAGCCGCACTCGGCTCACGGATCCCCACCGTCGGCTCGATCAGCTACGGCGCGTTTATCGTGCCGGGGCTTGTCATGCTGTCCCTGCTGACGCAGAGCATCTCCAATGCATCCTTCGGCATCTATTTCCCGAAGTTCAGCGGCACGATCTATGAACTCCTGTCAGCGCCCGTGTCCTATGTCGAGATCGTCCTGAGTTACGTTGGCGCTGCCGCGTCGAAATCCATTGCCCTTGGACTCATCATCCTCGCAACGGCCGGCCTCTTCGTGCCACTGCGCGTCGAGCACCCCTTATGGATGCTCGCCTTTCTCGTCTTGACGGCGATCACGTTCAGCCTTGTGGGTTTCATCATCGGCATATGGGCCGACGGGTTTGAAAAGCTGCAAATCGTACCGCTTCTGATCGTGACCCCGTTGACGTTTCTGGGCGGCAGCTTCTATTCGATCGACATGTTGCCTCCGCTGTGGCGCACGGTGGCGTTGTTTGATCCCGTGGTGTACCTGATCAGTGGATTTCGCTGGAGCTTTTACGGGATCGCCGACGTCAACGTGGGCATCAGTCTTGGGATGACGGCGGCCTTCCTGGCCATCTCGCTCGCCGTCGTCGCATGGATCTTCAAGACAGGATACCGGCTCAAGGCCTGATCTGGGCTCAAGCACCAGTCGGGACGCCCCCGGCGGACGCGGCTGCGCACTTGACGTGGACAGTTGCCATGCATCCCTTTTCCGACACACGTCGACGTCATGCCGCGCTCGAATGCGCAGCCTCCAACACAGCGGGCCGCCTGCACCATCGTCACCCGGCGAGCCGCGTTGGCTCCGGCACGGATGCACGCGAACAATCCACTCGGCTCGAGCGCAACCAGGTACCCGCCATCGAGAACGGCTCAAGTGCTCAACATGTGCGCTGCGGCTTGGCGCCTTGATCTGCCACGCTGGTGCGCGCTTCGTTGATCGGAATCCGCGGCAATCGCATTCCAGACCCCAAGACTTGGCTAAAGGCCCAAGAATCCCATCGCCGATTAGCATAAGCCAATCGATCATTTCGCGGCGCCGCATTCGTCGCCGGCCTGAGCATGGGGCTTCTCGGAGCGAACCGTCGAGGGGTCCGCGCGGTCCGATCTCGGTCGCGCCAATCCGGATCGCCATGCCGGCCGAAGATCTCTTTTCAACCAGGGCTACCAAAGAGGACGCCATGCCACTGCGATCCGAACCGCGCGGATTGATCGCTTCGCAAACTTAGGAGCCGACGATGGACCT
>JAGWOZ010000261.1 GCA_028870715.1 Betaproteobacteria bacterium
AACAAGACTCCAGTTGCCAGAGCACAAGTCTTGGTGCCGCTGTAGGCGCCCACCTCGGTCTTCGCTGTGAAACCGAAGACATCGCACCGGCGTTGACGGCCTTGGGTTGTTATGCCCGGCGCGACGAGGCGATCCGATCCTTGTTTCCTGCATATGACTCCGATTGGAAAAACAAGATCGTCATTGCAAGCAGCAAAGACGGCAAGGTCCATTTCTTTGACCTCGTCGTCCAGGATCCAAAAGGAGTCACGGCGCGTGCGCGACTGCCGCTGCGTGAATACCTTCAAATTGTTGCTGCAACCAACTTCAAGCAGCGCGTGCGCAAGACGGTCGAGTACTACCATGCCGACCGGCTCAATTACGCTGTCCTGGGCACGCCCAACAGGCTCGAATTCGACCAGGGTTTCTTCGTAAAGAATGGCGATGGCGCGGCGGATCTGAAGCCCATCGCCCACCTTTACAAGACCCAAATTTACGCCCTTGCGCGCCATCTGTGCCTGCCCGAGTCCGTGTGCACCGCCACGCCCACTACGGATACCTACAGCTTGCCGCAAGGGCAGGATGAATTTTATTTTGCCCTGCCTTGGGCGCAGATGGATCTGGCGCTTTGGGCACGCAACGAAGGTCTGGCAGCGGCGCAACTCGCGCAAGCACTGGGATTGTCTTCCGTGCAGGCCGAGCAGATCTACGCGGACATCGACGCCAAGCGGCGAAGCACGCATTATCTGCACCAACCCGCGCAACTGGTTGAGCCCATCCTCACAGCGGCGACGCACTCCACATCGTGAACATCAGCGCCCCAGCGTCCACGCTCACGCAGGCCGAGAACGAGCACCTGTCAGATGAGAGCCGCAAGCGCTTCGCCGAGCGGTACGCGCAGTTGGAGCAAGCGCTGCACGCGCTGCCCGATAAGCCTGAAGAAACCCCCAATGCGGCCTTACGTGCGCTATGGCATCTTGCGTCAGGAACCGCCTTGTCTGCAGCGCAGGCGACGGAGCGTAGCTTACAAAACCTCAATTCCGAGCAATTGGCAACCCTGGACGCGCTGATCACCCGGCGCTTGCAAGGCATGCCATTGGCGTACATCACCGGCCGCCAGCGCTTCATGAACTTGGATCTTTTGGCAAGCCCGCAAGCACTTATCCCACGGCGAGAAACGGAGATGCTGGGCCTCGCAGCTTTGGCCCGTCAACGGGAACTTGTGGCCATGAATGGCCGCGTGCGCATCGTCGACGTATGCTGCGGATCGGGCAACCTCGCCCTCGCGTTGGCGCACGCAGACCCCCGAGCCCATGTGCATGCAGCCGATCTCTCGTTGGACGCATTGGAACTCGCACGCAGCAACACCTCGCTTCTGGGCCTGTCACCACAGGTCAGTTTCCATCATGGAGACCTCCTTTCGCCGTTCGATACACCCGACTACCATGGGCGCATCGACATGGTGATATCAGCTCCGCCATACATCTCTACGGCCAAGGTGGACACCCTTCCTTCCGAGATCATTGGCTATGAACCAACTCTGGCCTTCGACGGCGGCCCGTTCGGCGTCGGCATCCTGATGCGCCTGATGCGGGAATCCCCAGCACTGCTGCGCGCAGGCGGCTGGTTGGGTATGGAAGTTGGCCTAGGCCAAGGCGCCGCGATGCTTCAACTACTGCGCAAGAACTTCGCATTCGACCGGGTGGACACCGTCTGCGACACAGACGGCAACATTCGCGTTTTGATGGCCCGTCGGCGCGCCCCGGCAAATGCCAGCGTTTCAAGCTGTGCCTGAGCAGGCAGGGCAAGAGCGCTACCGGGTTGAGGCGGCAAGCCTCGACGCGGAAGCCCAGGAGATTGTCGGTCTGTGGTCAGACAATCTCGGCCATCCCGAGCGCCGTACCACCAAACTTGACTGGTTCTATCGCTGCAACCCTGTGCGCCGTGCCGAAATTTTCCTGCTTCGTGACGTGTGCCAGCCGCGAGCCGTCGGAGTAACGGGGCTCGCATGCCGACAGCTTCGCATAGGCGGGCATCTGGTCGAAGCGGGGCTCATGGCTGATTTCGCAGTCGACGCACACCACCGCACCCTGTTTCCGGCTCTGACCCTTCAACGCAGCGTATTTCAGCTCGGGTTGAGGCAATATGGTCTGCTGTATGGATTCCCAAACCCCAAATCGCTGCCCGTTGTCAGGCGGGCCGGCTATGAGGTATTGAGGGGTATGTCGCGCTACGTTCGCGTGCTGCGCACCCGCGACTACCTTCCGCGTTGGTTGCCAGCTGGCGCACGCGTCGTGGCAGGTCAAGCGCTCGATATGGTGCTGCGCTTGCGCCATGGCCTGCTGCCTCGACTGTTTCAGCCTGGTGCATACTCGGCGGCCTGGGTTGACCAACCCGATGCTCGTTTCAACGCTTTGTGGGCGACACGAGCAGGCAACGACCGGCAAGTCATGGGCGTACGCGACTGCGCTTTTCTGGCGTGGCGGTTTGCACCCAAGCCATGGCACAGCTACCGGTTTTTCGTGGTGAGCAAACCCGCAACAGACCAAGTCCTCGGATACGCGGTGTGTGAATCTGATGGCGGAGTTTTGCACGTGCGTGATCTTCTGGCGGCGGGCCCTGAAGGCCGAAACCTACCCATGCTCTTGCGCGCGCTGATGCGGGAGGCAAGGATCCAGGGCCATCGCAGCGTTTCGCTGGAGTTCATGTGCCCAGCCGAAACCGTGAAGATTCTGACCCGTGCCGGGCTGCGCGAACGCGAACACTCCAGCCAACCGATGATTCTTGCAACGTCGAAGGAATTCACCCTGGACTTGCAGCCATATGCGTGGTACCTCACGCGCGCCGATGTCGACGAGTAACAACCGCATTGCGCCCACGCGCACGCGTGCAGATCGCTCGGCCTCCTACTCCTTGGCGTGATTGATGGAGTACTTGGGAATCTCGATAGTGACGTCCTTATCGCTCAGGATGGCCTGACACGATAGACGTGACGTCGGCTCCAGGCCCCAAGCGCGGTCCAGCAAATCGTCCTCACACTCATCAGGCTCCCCCAACGAGGCGTAACCCTCGCGAACGATCACATGGCAGGTTGTGCAGGCACACGACATCTCGCAGGCATGCTCAATTGGAATATCGTGCTCGAGCAGAGCCTCGCACACGGAGGTACCGCGCTCGGCCTCGACCCTTGCGCCTTCTGGGCAATACTCATGGTGCGGCAATACGGTGATCACGGGCATGAATTTAAAGCTCGTTAGGGGCCGCCTGGTCAAGCGCGCGTGTCTCTGCGGCCAGGCTGGAAACGCTTTTCCCGGCTAAAGCGCGGCGAATACTGCGGTTCATGCGCTGCGCAGCGAAAGATTCGGTCACGTGCGCCAGCTGTTCGATCGCGCCGCGAATGGCAAGATAGTCCTCGCCGCGGCACGCTTGGGCGAGGCTCGCCATCGCCGCATGGATACGATCCAGCTCCTCCGCGCTCAGCAAATCCGAGTCGGCGCGCATGGCATTACGGGTGGCGTCGAGCAAGCGTTCGGCATCCACTTGCTCCTCGTGCAGCGCACGCTGCGCGGCATCCCGACCCGCCGCGGCAAAGCTCGCTTGCAGCATGTCAGCAATTTGCGCATCGCTCAAGCCATAACTCGGCTTGACCTCCACCTTTGCCTGCACACCAGTGCTTTGCTCGCGCGCACTGACTTCCAACAACCCATCAGCGTCGACCTGAAACGTGACGAGGACCCGCGCGGCGCCCGCCGTCATTGGTGGAATCCCGCGCAGTTCAAAGCGCGCAAGCGACCTGCAATCGGCGACCAACTCGCGTTCCCCCTGCACGACGTGAATGGACATCGCTGTCTGCCCATCCTTGAATGTTGTGAACTCCTGCGCACGGGCGGTCGGGATCGTGGTGTTACGCGGAATGATGCGCTCGACCAACCCCCCCATTGTTTCGAGGCAAAGCGACAGAGGAATGACGTCAAGCAGTAGCGGATCTTCTTCGCTGTGATTGCCAGCCAACGCATGTGCCTGGCGCGCCGCACCCACAGCCACAACCTCATCTGGATTGAGGTCCACCATGGGCTCGCGCCCAAAGAATTGGCGCACGGCCTGGCGCACCACTGGCATCCGCGTCGAACCGCCCACAAGTACGATCCCCGCGATGTCCCGAGGGCTGACCTGCGCATCGCCTAAAACCTGATGCAACAGCGCAATCGTGCGCTCTGTCAACCCTTGGGTACACCGTGCTAAATCCTCTTGCGTGATGGTCTGGGCCACGTGTTGGCCCGACGGCAGATCCACGTC
>JAGWOZ010000024.1 GCA_028870715.1 Betaproteobacteria bacterium
CCCTGGGGCGCAACGGCGCTGCCGCAACTCCCTTGGCTGGCCCTGAGCCGGCTGAGCGCGTTGCTCGCCGTGCTGGTCCAACTGCTTGGAACCGTCATCGGCGCCTTTTCGTCCCGTTACCTGCAAGGCGAGCCAGGCCGAGCGCGCTATGTCGCCGCGCTCGGCGGCGTATTGGCTGCGGTGCACCTGCTCTTGCTGGCGAACCACTGGCTGGTATTGACTGCTGCGTGGGCCGCAGTCGGCGCGGCTCTGCAACATCTGCTGTGCTTTTATTCCGACCGCCCGTTTGCCTTGCTCGCAGCACATAAAAAGCGCATTGCAGACCGGCTGGCGGACATGTTTCTTCTCGGTGCGGCCACCCTGGCATGGTGGAACGTGGGCAGCGGATCGTTTGCCGATCTTCGGCAACACCTCGCCCAGGGCGACGCCTCGATCTGGCTGCAGCTGAGTGCCGTGTGCCTGGTTGTGGCCGTGATGCTGCGTACAGCGTTGATGCCTGTGCATGGCTGGCTGATCCAGGTCATGGAGGCGCCGACGCCGGTTTCCGCCTTGCTGCATGCTGGCGTCGTCAATCTCGGCGGCTTCGTGCTCATCCGCTTCGCCCCCCTGATCGAGGCCTCTGTCGTTGCACGCTGGCTACTGGTTGCGTTCGGGCTTGGAACCGCGTTACTGGCAGGACTGGTCATGCTCACCCGCATCAGCATCAAGGTCCGATTGGCATGGTCCACCGTGGCGCAGATGGGCTTCATGGTGCTCGAGTGCGGCTTGGGTCTGTACTCGCTGGCAGCGCTGCACCTCATTGGCCATTCGCTGTACAAAGCGCACGCCTTCCTGTCCGCATCCTCGGTCGTGCAGCGCACCAAGCTGCAGATGATGCGCGGCGCGGCTGCGCCTTCAGTGTTCAGCGTGGTCGCGGCGCCGGCACTGACCGTCCTGTTCGTCGGGCTGATTCAGTTGCTCGTCACGGATTCGGCGTGGCCGTGGTGGTGGAGTGGTGTGCTGGCCTTCGCATGGGCCCCCCTGCTGTGGCTGCCCTACCCGCGTGGCGACAACGCGCAGTCGGCCCTGTGGCGCGGGCTGGCGGGTTTGTGCATGGTGTCGGGCCTCACCACGGTTCTTCTCCTGACGCATGCGGCCCCGCTTGGCGTCACGGACCGGCCACAAGGCCAGGCCGGCCTCGTCGCACTGCTTGCAATGGCCGTGATGTATGCGTGCCTCGTCCTCCTGCAGCTGCGCCCCCAGACCCTGGCGGGCTGGCGGCGCTGGAGTTACGCAGGTTTCTATTTGGACGAGATCTACACACGCCTGGCACTGCGCCTTTGGGCACCACGCTGGGCCTTGCCACCTGCGCATCCTCAGGGCCGCGCGATGAGCGACACCACTGCTGTTCTTGTCTCCCCGTAAACACGCCCCAAACGATCTCATGAACACGATGTCCTTCACCTCGCCAGGCCAAGGCGCTGGCGCCGCGAACCTGCAGCACAACAGCGGCAGATCGCTTGCGGCTTCTCCCGTGACCGATGAAACCCTGTCAAGGCGAATCGGCGCCGCCTGCGAGCAAGCATGCCAGGCCATCGCCCCTGTATGGCCGCTGGATCGGGCGATCGCCGTCAATCCACACTGGGCACGAACCAGCAGGTCCGTGCGCCAGGTCGCGGCGCGCATGGCAGTTCTCGCCGGCATTCAGGTGTTTCCTCCACGCAGCAACCAGCGGCAAGCATGGCAAGCCGGGCGCATCACGCCAGGCGATCTCGCCGAGGCGCTGGCCACGCTGTCGCATGGCCATCCCGATGGGCCGAGCGCCGCGCAGTGCATCGCTGCCCTGGACTGCGCACCCGGCTTGCCGCAAATGCCCCTATTGATGGATGTGTTGGATGACGATCCAGGGCGTCAGTCCCGTTTGTCATGGCGGCAGGCAATTACCCATCAGGTCAGCCAGACCTGCGCCGCCTATTTCGATCAGCACCAGGCCGACTGGCAGCCTGAGCGTCCTCGGGGTCTATATGCCTTCTGGAGGGATACCCTCATGCACGACCATGGCATCGGGCTGTTGATGGGCTTGCCCGATCTGCACCGGTGGCTCGATGCACTGCCCGCCACGAGCCAGGATGCCGAGCGATGGGTCATGCGGCGCCTTGAGCCGCCGCACGAGGTCTGGGCGGACTATCTGGAGGCGGTCCTGCTCACCGTCAATGGCTGGGCATCATGGTGCGCCTACCTAGGCTGGCAGGCCAACCTGGAAGGGACGACCGATTCCCATTTGCGGGACTTGCTGGCCATTCGACTTGCCTGGGGCGCACTCTTGCTGGAGAGCAAGAACGACGCTGTCACACGGCAAGCCTTTGCGGCCCTGCGGGCCGCGTGGGGTCAGGCACCAGCGCATCTTCGGCAAGCGGAAGCTGCGCTGGTGATCGACGAGGTCTGGCAACTGGCACTCGAGGCGGGCTACCAGCGCCAACTGGTGCGCATGCTCGGCGCGCAACCCCAATCCCCTGGGAGCGTTGCGAACGCGCCGCACGAGATCGAGGTGCAGGCGGTCTTTTGCATCGATGTGCGCAGCGAGCCCCTGCGGCGCGCCCTGGAGGCTGCTTGGCCTGCCGTCCAGACCATTGGATTTGCCGGCTTCTTCGGCCTTCCCGTTGCGTATACACCGCTGGCGACGCACGCGCGTTGGCCACAATTGCCGGGATTGTTGGCTCCTGCACTGGAAGTGACTGACCGCATCATGCCCGCAACCTCGATGAACAGCGCTGATGGCGAACACCTCAATCGCGCTGCGGGCAAGGCGCGACAACGGCGCTTTGCCTGGTCGCAGCAGTGGCTCGCCGGCAGCCGCTGGCCCAGTGCGGCGTTCTCCTTTGTGGAAGCGACCGGCGTGGGCTACGTTGGCAAGCTCTTGCACGGGTTGAGTCCGTCGACCCGCCCACAGGCGCGGGACACCCTGGCAGGATTGCCCTCGCGATACCGGCCCGTCTGCCGACCCACCCTCATGGATCTGGACGTCGATGCCAAGGTGGCGCTGGCCTCGCGCGTGCTTCACGCCGCGGGCCTTGATCGCGACCTTGCGCCTCTGGTTCTGCTGGTTGGGCATGGCAGTCAGAGCGTGAACAACGCGCAAGCCGCCGCGCTCGACTGCGGTGCCTGCTGCGGCCAGACGGGCGAAGTCAACGCTCGCGTGCTGGCCCAGCTACTCAATGCATCGCAGGTGCGAGCCGGCTTGCAGAGCTGCGGCATCTCGATTCCAGAGCAAACGGCATTTGTTGCCGTTCTGCACAACACGACCACCGATGAAATCCATGGATTCGATCTCGATCTCTTGCCGCCAGCCGCCCGAGGCCGCTGGGATCGGATGCAGACGGTGTTCGCCCACGCCTGCGATCAGGTCCGCCGCGAGCGCGCCCCGCGCCTTGGCCTGGATCCGCGCGCCGATCACGGCAAACTTCTGGCACAGCTGCGCCGCCGGGCCAACGATGGCGCCCAGACCCGGCCCGAATGGGGACTGGCAGGCAACGCCGCGTTCATCATCGCGCCACGCGCTCGCACGCTCGGCGCGGATCTCGGCGGACGCTGCTTCTTGCACGATTACGACGCGGCGAACGATCCGGATGGCAGCGTGCTGGAGTTGTTGATGACGGCGCCCCTGCTGGTGACCCATTGGATCAACTGGCAGTACCACGCGTCAACCTGCGATCCGCTGAGACTGGGCGGCGGAAACAAGGTGCTCCACAACGTGGTGGGTGGCCACATCGGGGTGTTCGAAGGCAATGGCGGGGATTTGCGCATTGGCCTGTCGCATCAGTCTTTGCATGACGGCGAGCGCTGGATTCACGAGCCCTTGCGCTTGAGCGTGTTCATCGAAGCGCAAGAGGATCGAATCGAGGACATCCTCGCACGCCACGGATCGGTTCGACAGCTGGCCGATAACCGTTGGCTTCATCTGTATCGCATTGCCAACGACGGAAGCATGACCCGGCGGGCCGCACCGCGCATCTGGGCGGCGGCGTGACAGTGGCACACTGCGATTTCTTAAATTGTGCCATGAGTCATGCGGGCGCATGCCGTATTCCGATCAGGTTCTCAGGGGCCGTTTCCCGCGCCACGGCCTCGCACATCTCCAGGAGCACACCATGCCCACGCGCATTTTGCTGGTTCGTCACGGCTCGACAAGGCTGACCCTTGAAGACCGCTTTGCCGGATCCAATGATGAACCGCTTTCAAACGAAGGGCGCGACCAGGCGTCGCGCCTGGGCGTTCGCCTCTCCAGTGTTCCGATTGCGGCGGTCTATGCGAGTCCGATGGCGCGCACCATGGACACGGCTCGCATCATCGCCAGCCCGCATGGGCTCAAGGTGCAACCCGAGGCGGCATTTCGGGAGATCGACTTCGGCCAATGGGAAGGCTTGACGCGAGATCAGGTCCGCGAGCGCTATGCACAGGACTTCGCCCTATGGGAAGAAGACCCGCTGTTGGTCGCGCCGGCGCAAGGCGAGTCCGGGCTGTCGGTAATCCATCGCGCGTTGCCGCTCATGTGCGAGATCATCGAGCGGCATCGCCATCAGACCGTACTGGTTGTCTCCCACAAAGGAACAAACCGCCTGCTGGTCAGCAGTTTGTTAGGACTCGATGCGCGGGGCTATCGCGAGCGTCTGGATCAGAGTCCGGCTTCTTTAACCATATTGGATTTCATGAATGAGGTCCGCCCCAGATTGAAACTGTTCAACGATGTCTCTCACTACGAGAGCTTTCCAGAGCGGGAAATCAATGACCGCATCTCAAAATGGTGGCGGCCGACGCAAGCCGCAACGGCGTAGGACGACGCCCATGAATCGACTGTTGAATCGATGAACACTCCAGCCGCTCAACGCATGGCGTTGTCGCGGGCTTCGCGGGTCAAGGACCTGGACTGACCCCGTTACGGCCGCAGGGGTTCGGGCTTCGTCGCCCGCCCGTCCCCGGCGCGTCCCCTCGACGGATGCGCCGCGCTGCTTGCGTGTCGATGCGCACCACCGGCGTGCTGTTCTGGTCACACGGCATAACGAGCCCGCAGTGCGGGCAGACATGCGTGAGCTCGCTCAAGGGCTTGGGAAGGATGGCCCGACGCACCTCGCACTGCTGCGATGGCTTGCGCTGGCGCGCATCGCCCAGATGCAGCGGCGTGCCAGCCTCTTCCGCTTTGTACGCGATCGTGGAATGCGCCATGCCGAACCGCGCCGAGAGGATCTCGCGGTTGACTCCGGCTTTTTTCCGCACGCGCCAACGCGCGTCCAACGTGCCTCGAGCACTGAGGCCCATGGTCCTGGCGTAAGCGCTTCGGTCGCCAGGGCCTCGCATTGCTGCATCATCTGCGCCGTGCGTTGATGCACGAATTCGCGGCGCAGACTGGCAATGCGTTCGTGCAGACGGGCAATGCTGTAGTGCAGCCGCTTGTCGCGCAACGACCCCTTGCTCTTTCTGGCGCGCTGGTGTCGCAGTGCCGCAAGGTCCGGTCGATCGACGCGCGGCCAGCGCGGGTTCTCGATGATCTGGCCATCGTCGAACCTGGCCCAGTCGGTGACGCCGAAGTCCACGCGCACCCACTGGCTGACCGAGCCAGCATGGTGCTATCGCTTCAAGCCTCGCATCGGCGCCCAGGCCCAGCGACGGCAAGAGTGTCTGCACGAGTCGACGCGCGATGGGCGGAAAGGCCCAAGTACGCCTGACGCATCGCGACGCAACGCCGCGGCCCGCCGTCATCACGATCTGCGACTCCGTATTCGCGAACCAATGGTCGGTGCAGGGGCGCAGGAGAGGTCTTTCGGCGCAGCGGGCCTATCATCGATCGCGCCATGCGAACCCTGATCCTGATCCGTCACGGGAAGTCAAGCTGGGCCGACCCTGCGAGGCCCGACCGTGAGCGGGAACTCGATTCGCGCGGGCAGCGCGACGCGCCGGCGATGGGCAGGCGCTTGGCGAAGCGCGACGTCAGGCCCAACCTGATCGTCTCCAGCCCGGCCCGGCGCGCTCTCGCGACAGCGCGGCTGATTGCCGCCGAGCTCCCCGCCCGGCACCGCGAGATCGTCGTCGACGAGCGGCTTTACGCGGCCACGCCCCTGGACCTGCTTGCGGTGGTTCAGGGATTGGACAAGCAATTGCACTGCGTGATGTTGGTCGGGCACAACCCCGGGCTGAGCGAGTTCGCCCATGCCTTGTGCGACGAAATCGCCGAACTTCCGACCTGCGGCGTCGTGGCGCTGGAGTTCGACGTCCATTCGTGGTCCGAAGTGGACCGCGCGACCCTCGCCAGCGTGGACGTGGACAGCCCCGGGAAGCACTAGCAAGGGCCCCGAGCCGCCCTCCACGCCGGATTTGCCGACATGGAGCGCCGTGGCAGTCGTTCGTCGACTCCCTGCCCTTCGAGTTCGCGATGTCGCGAACCGGGCACGCGCTCCCCGAGTTCAACCTGGCCGCGGTCTATGCCAATGAGGCGCTAGCACGGCGCACGGTCGAGCCCGAACTTGGCCGGGCGCATGCCTCGAGCGATGAGGTGCGGCGTATTGCCCCCGGACATGCCGGTGTGCCGTACCAGGCGTCATACTCGGCCGCCTCCATGAGGCCGGCACATCAACGCATCAAACGGTCGACAAGGCTGCGGATGGCGGCGGAGTCATAGGAACGCCCGCCGATGGCCTTGGCCACGATGTGGCCCTGCTTGTCGATCAGAAAGGTGGACGGAATGCCCATGACGCCAAAGGCGTGGGCGACCTGGCTCTTGCGGTCCAACAGCACCGGGAAAGTGGGCGAGGGAGTAAGTTGGCCCATGAAGGCGAAGACGTTGCTGACGCTCTCACCTTGGTCCAGGGCAAGAACCACGAAAGGTTTGCCCTTCATCGACGCATAAAGCCTCTCAATCGAGGGCATTTCAGCGCGACAGGGGGGGCACCAGGTTGCCCAGAAGTTGACCAGGACCACCTTGCCACGGTAATCGACCAGCCGGTGAGGTTTGCCGTCGATGTCGCGCAGCGTAAAGTCCGGAGCCGTCCGGGCTGGCACGACGGCGGTCATGGCCGGTGCGCCGGCCCATGCGGGAGCGATCGTGCAAGCCGCCGCAATCAGCAGGCCCCCGATCGTGGTGCGCAAGCCCTCAAGGGCTCGACCTGCGCGCCGCGCACTGGACGGCGGGCACGGTGGCGTGATGCATGGTTGCATGTTCTCTCCAGGAATAAAGAAGGCGGAAATGCGTTCCCGGCGGCAAGTCAACGGTGGTGAAGCCTTGCCCCCAGTCGCCAGGCTGCAAGGTCTGCTGCGGCGGCAGGATGGACCAGTCGGCACTCACCCCGAACGGCCTCCACCGGACCAGCCACTGCGTCTTGGTGATCAAGCGGTGGCGCACGCCGTCGGCGGTTATTGCGCGCCACTGCGCCACGTCATAGCTGACGGGACCACGCGCCGCATTTCGGATGGTCGTGCCGAACACGCACACGCTCGCCACGGCGTTCACCGCCCTGGCCGGGTAGCCCATGTTCTCGAAAAACGCTCGTACGTGATCGCCATCCAGCGGCGTCAGCTGCACGCTGAATGCCTGGCCGCTGCTCGACCACACCGGCTGCGCGGCGACGGAAGCACCGCCGGTAGGGCTGCTCGCCGCTTGGGCGCAGCCGGCCGCAGCAAAGCCTGCCAGCACCAGATGCATGATGAGTTGACGGGCATGCATGGCGTCAGACCTCCGCACCGACAGCCGCCTGAATCGGCGTCGCGGCGAAACGTGAGGTGATGCGGATCGTTGCCCAGGCCCCCGCGAAAATGGAAGCCAGCCCCAGCGCCGATCCCAACGACAATACCGACAATCCGCTGAGCCCATGCCCGACCGTGCAACCGAGCCCGAGCACCGCCCCGGCCCCGGTCATCAGGGCGCCAGCGAGCTGGACCATCAATGGCCCCGCGGCCTGTGGCCATTGCAGGCGAAATTCATCGCGCACCAGCGCCGCAAAGACTGCGCCGAGGAGCGTGCCCAACAGCAGCACGACACCGAGCGTGAACGTCTGCGTCTGCGGGTGCATGGCAAAACGCGCGGCATCGCTCAAGGGCCCGGCGAAACTCAGGGACTGCACTCCCAGGCCGTCGGGCGGCTGGCTCATGAACGCGGCGTCGTCAACTGCGTGCGTGCCCAAAGAGCCGGCGGTCAGCGCATAGCCGGCGGCGACCATCAGGCCGATCACCGCCGAGCCAACCCATTGGACCCGGTGTGCGCGTCCACGCAGGCCGCGGGCAGCAAGCATCAGCACGGCGGCCCCAATCGCGCCGCCCAGCAGCGATCTCGCCACAAGGCCGTGCAGGCCCATGACGGCGTCGAGGCCCTGGCTGCGCCAACCCAAGCGGCCCAGGTCGAGCGACAGCCGGCCGATCCAAGGCGCGATCCAGTCGTTGAACACGAAGGTGCTGGTCATCGCGAATGCGGCCACGCCCATCGCGAACAGCGACACCATTGCTTGCAGGCTGCCCTGGGCGCTGCGCACCAGCGTGCGCAGCGGACAGCCGCGCGCCAGCACCATGCCCGCACCGAACAGAAGGCCGCCGAGGACGTACCGGCCCCAAGCCAGCTGGACGGAGCGGTACGGCGGATGTGAAGGCTCCACCGCGTGCCCGAGCACCAACTGCAGGCCCGCGACGCCCAGCAGCGCGACGCCGATGGCCACGAAGTAGGCAGCCAGACGCGCCGGCCTGGATTGCAGCATCGCCTCACGCAGGCCACCCTGCGGGCAGAACTGCGAAGCCTGGGCCGCGGCGCCGAAGACGACCGACACGGCGAGCCCGCCCCACAACAGTTGATTGATGGACGTCATGATCGTTTCGATGTTGAGGGGTGGCCGGGATGCGTTTCCTGCGCGCGCAACAGCACCCAGGCTCCAGAGGCCGCGAGCCAGGCCGCGGTGAACCAGAAGGCCGGCACGACCTCGCCGCGTGCCTGGGCGATCAGTCCCAGAACCAAGGCGCCGATGGCGTAACCCGTATCGCGCCAGTAGCGGTAGGTGCCCAGCGCCGAGCTGCGCCAGGTCGGATAAGCGATGTCAGCAACCGAGGCGATCAGGTTGGGATACAGCAGGGCCATGCCCACACCCATCACCATGGCCGTGATGGTCCAGGCCACGAATCCCTTCACCAGAACCACCGCGGCGACGCCGGCAGCGAGCAACCACAATCCGGCAACCACCGGGGTCCGGCGGCCGACGCGGTCCGACAGCGGTCCGGTCCACAGCTGCGACACCCCCCAACTCAGCCCATAGACTCCGGTGACCCACCCCACCTGCACCAGGCTCAGGCCCTGCGCATGCAGGTACAGCGGAAACAGCACCCACAGCAGCGTGTCGGCCACCTTGTTCGCCACGCCAGCCTGGCACAGCGCCGAGAAGGTCGCATGCCGGAACGACACGTAGCCAAAGACCTGCATGGAGGTTGGATGTTCGGGCAGCCCCTCGGCAAAGCGCGGGCGCAGCCCGGTGTGCGTGCCGCTGGCGTGACGGTGGCGCTCGGCGTGGGCCCACGGCAGGGTTTCGCGAACAAACAGCAGCGCGGTCAGCAGGGCGAACACAATGACCACGGTAGCAAAGCCCAGCAGGGCCAGGCGCGGACCATAGATCTGCGCCAGATAAGCGGTGGCCAAACCGGCCAGGCCGACCGCGGCATAACCGGCGAACTCGTTGATCCCGGTGGCCAAGCCGCGCTGCTCGGGCCGGGTGATGTCGACTTTGCTGGTGACGGTCATGCTCCAGGCAAAGCCCTGGTTGATGCCGAGGAAGCCATTGGCCGCGACGATCCACCACCACGACTGCGCGAAATAGATCAGCAGCGGGATCGGGATCGCGGCGACCCAGCCCAGGACGAGCACCGTCTTGCGTCCGATGCGCTCGGACAGACGCCCGGCGACGAAGTTCAGCGCGCCCTTGACGAGGCCGAACGAGATGACGAAAGCGAGCAGGTACAGGAAAGAGGACCTGGGAACACCAAAGTCGCGGCCGGCGACCACGGGCAGCACGGTGCGTTCCATGCCGATGACCAGACCGACGAAGAACACCTGTACCGCCTGCCACACGAACTGCTGCAGGTTGGCGCGAATGCCCTGTACATGGCGCGCGTGGCTGGCACCGTCCATGGCGGAGGCTTCCATCACGCAGCGATGTTCTGGGCGACGATAGATTCCATCGCGGGCGGGCGCGGTGGAATCTGCGCCAGCAAAGTGTCGACGAACGCTTCACGCGGCTGGCTCAGTGCCGGGTTCCAGCGCTTCTCGAACGCCAGCGTCGAGGAGGGCTTGCCCGACAGGCCGGCCCCGCACACGCTGCCGGCCTGATGGCCTGGATAGATCTCGATCGCGTCGGGAAGGCTCAGCAGCTTGTCATGCAGCGTTTCGTACAGAATGTTCGCCATCTCGCGCTCGCGTCCGGCCAGGTCCGGACGCCCGATGGCGCCGACGAACAGGGTGTCGCCCGTGAGCACGAACCAGGGCGCCTCGCCGCGGCGCTTGTCGGTCACCAGCAGGCACAGGCTGTCCATGGTGTGTCCGGGGGTATGCAGCACCTCAACGGTCACGTTGCCGGCCGTGATGATCTGGCGGTCGCGCAGGGCCTCGAAGTCGAACTGCACGAATTCGCGTGCCGACTCGTGCAGGCAGTAGCGGGCTCCGCTCATCTGGGCCAGGCTGCGGCCACCGCTCACGTGATCAGCATGCACATGGGTGTCGATGACATGGGTGATGGTCACGCCGGCTTGGCTTGCCTGTTCGATGAACCAGGTCTCGTCGCCGGCGACCACATCCACGGCGACTGCCTTGCCGAGGCCTCCACAGCCGAAGAAATAGGACAGGCTCGAGTCTTTGGTCGCGAGTTGCTTGAAGAACATGATGTCGGGTCTCCCGGAGGTGGATGGCTTGGGCGTCAGAACACGAGCACCTTGTCTGCTGCGGCCGTCCATTGGCCGAGCTGCATCATGGTCGAGCGCCTGCAGCCGGCGAGCAGTTCCTCGTCGCGCAAGGCACGCGCATCCATGCACGTGCCGCACAAGGCGACCTCGCCACGGCTCACGACCTTGCCCAGCATCGTTTCCACGTTGTAATAGCCGGCAGGAACCTTCTGTCCCGCCTTGGCTGCGAGCACCGCGTCCGCCATGAGGAACAGCCGGACCCTTTGTTCGGGCTGGGCAGCCAGGGTCACGGCCAGCCGCAACGCGTTGTAGGTGCGCTCGCTGCCGTAAGGCGCCTCGTTCAGAATGAACAGAATGTCGCTCATGAATGGCCTCCTCGATCAGACTGTGGCAAATTCCAGAGGCAACCCAGCAGCCCGCCACTCGGGCACGCCATCGGCAGCCTTGCGCGCGCGCAGGCCGTGCCGCGCCAGGAGCGTGACGGCCGCGTCGGACATGATGCAAAACGGGCCGCGGCAATAGGCGACCACTTCGCGATCCCGCGGCAGTTCCTCGATCCGCGCCTCAAGTTCGTCCAGCGGCACCGAGCGCGCGCCGGGAATGTGCGCGGTGCGGAACTCGCTCTCGGGGCGCACGTCCAGCAACACGACATCGCCAGCGCGCACTTTCTCCAGCAGCGAATGGCCGCTCTCCACCGTGAGCCGCTCGGGCCCGGCGAACAGCCGGTTCATGACGACCTGCAGTTCGGCCAGATGTGACTCGGCCAAACCGCGCAGGGTGACCCACAGGGCCGACACGTCCGCTCCGCTGAGCCTGTAGATACGGCTCTTGCCATCTCGCCGCACCGCGACAAGTTGCGCTGTGCGCAGCACCCGAAGGTGGGCGCTGGCAAGCTTGACATCAATGGATGCTGCCTGCGCCAGCGCCTCAACGGACTTCTCTCCCTGCGCGAGCAGTTCGAGCAGTTCAAGCCGCTTGGGACTGGCCAGCGCCGCACCGATGCGCGCGACCTGGCCATACAGGTGGTCTTTCAATTCGCGGGGTTTCATACGCACATCCTAACGATTGCGCGAATGTTCGTCTCGTAGGGATCTTCCCCAATCAGCAGGCGCGGTTCGGGACACGGCGAAACCCATGCAGAGCGGGGGAGCGCTCGCATGGCGCACGCAGCGGATCTTCGCAAAGGCCCCCTGGGCAGCGGCACACGCACCTGAGGGTGCCTTGATGCGATCGGCGGCTTTCGGGGGAGGCTACGCGATGATGCAGGGGATGGTGCGTTTTCCTCCATCCGCGCCCATGATTGAACCCGCGCCGCGCATCGTCAGCGCACCACTTGCCACTCCCCCGCCGGGGCGAGCGGGCGGCCGCGTCAGTCCGCAAGGACAGGGTTGTCGGCGCGGGGCGCGCTCACGTGGCTTGTCGCGGAGAAGATTTGGCCCAGATGCGCGATGGCCGTCTCAATCTGTGCGGGCGTGGCTGTTGCGTACGACAGGCGCAAGGTGTTGCGCGGCGCGACGCCTGCTGCGTAAAACGCTGTCCCGGGCACATAAGCCACGTTGCGCGCAAGCGCCAGCGGCAGCAGCGCCGCTGCGTCTGCGCCTTCGGGCAGGCGCAGCCAGAGGAACATGCCGCCTTGGGGAACGTCCCAACGCACGGTGTCGGGCATGTGACGGGACAGCGCAGCGAGCATGGCGTCGCGCTGCGCCCGGTACAGGGCGCGAATGCGGGGGAGTTGCGCATCCAGCAGGCCTTCTTCCAACACCCTGAGCACCAGTCTTTGCGTCAGGCTGGACGTCTGCAGATCCGCGGCTTGTCGCGCCAGGGTCATCCGGGCGATGACATCCTGCGGCGCGTGCACATAACCGAGACGCAGTCCGGGCGAGAGCACTTTGGAGAAGGTCCCCAGCAAGATGCTCTGGCCTGGCAGCTGCGCGGCCAGCGGCCTGGGCGGGGGGCCATCGAACCAAAGCTCGCCGTACGGGCCGTCTTCCACCAAGGCGATCTTGCTGTCTCGCAGCGCCTGTGCCCATTGCGCGCGCCGCGCAGCGGTCATGGTTTGCCCTGTGGGATTGCGGAAGTCCGGCTGCAGGTAGACCATGCGCGCATCGCGGCGTGTCGCCGCCTGCAGTGCGGGCAACGCTCCTTCGGCATCTTCATCCAGGTCGACGAACTGCGGGGCATACGGCGTGAAGGCTTGCAGGGCGCCGAGGTAGGTCGGGCGCTCCACCAGGACCGTGCTGCCCGGGTCGATCAAGACGCGGCCCACCAGATCGAGCCCTTGCTGCGAGCCGCTGGTGATGAGCACTTCGTCGGCCGTGGCGGCCACGCCCTGCGCGCCCAGGTGCGCGGCCACCCACGCTCGCAAAGGCGCAATGCCCTCGCTCGGACCGTACTGCAAGGCCGCGTGCGCCTGGGTCTCGAGCACCTCGGCACAGGCGGCGCGAAGCGCATTCACCGGGAAGCTGTCGGCCGCGGGCAAGCCGCCGGCCAACGAAATCATGCCCGGCTGCTCCGTGAGCTTGAGCAGTTCGCGGATGGGTGAGGTGGTGTAGCGCGCACTGCGCTGGGACAGGGTGATGGACATCGCGTCAGCTCCTTTCCGGAGTAGGGTTGCGCGCGGCTTGCACCGGCATGCGCCGCGCCAGGAGGACGACGCCGAGCACGCCGCCGGCGAACAGAAGCGTGATGACATCGAGCGTTTCGTGCAGCAGCGCAGCGGCAGCGAGCATCGAGAGGAAGGGCTGCAACAGCTGAAGTTGCGAAATGCGCACGGTGCCGCCCAGCGCCAGGGCGCGATACCAGGCAAGAAAGCCCAGCCACATCGAGACCACGGCGACATAGGCGAATCCACCCCAGGCCGATGCCTGCACCGCCCCTGTTGGCCTGAGCCAGCAGGCCGCTGGCACGGTAACTGGCAAGCTCAGCACCAGCGCCCAGCTGATGACCTGGCCCGCCGGGCGCGATTGGCTCAGGTGTGCGCCCAGGGCGTAGCCCAGCGCCGCCGCGAGCATGGCGCCAACCAGCAGCCCGTCGGCCAGGTGCACGTGCAACGCCACGCCTGGAGCGCCGCGCAACAGCGTATAGGCCATGACGAGTGCACTGCCCAAAACAGCGCATGCCCAGAAGCCCAGTGAGGGCCGCTGCCCGGCGAGCACGGCGCCCATGGCCGCGGTGAACAGGGGAAGCAAGGCCAGGATGAGCGATGCGTGGACCGCGTCCACCTGCCGCAAGGCCATCGACGTCAACAGCGGGAAGCCGAACACCACACCGCCTGCCATCGCTGCGAGCAGCGCCCATTCGCGGCGCTGGGGCCGGGCGGCGCGCTGCACCAGCAGCCACATCGCAGCGAGCACCCCAGCCACGGCGGCGCGCCCCAGCGCCACGAATTCGGGCGACAGCTGCGGCTGTTGCGCTGACCCGACGGCCAGACGCGTCATGGGAAGCGAAAACGCAAACAGCCCCACTCCAAGCAGGCCCAAGGACAATGCTTCCCACCCGGTGGACACAGGGAGGCGTGCAGCGCGTGGAGGGGACGTGACCATGCGCTGCAGCTTAGAATCAAAATCAATACAGCATCAATACAGTACAGAGCGACAAAATCAAACTGTATGCATGATTCGACCAACACAGAAGGCCTCGAGGTCGTGGCAGGCCCGCTGCAGCGCAAGGCCGCCACGACCTTGGCGCAGCAGCTCAGTGCGCAATTTGCCGCGCGCATCCACAACCGTCTGCTGCCTCCAGGCAGCCGTCTGCCCTCGGTGCGCGACTGCGCGCGTCACCACGGCCTGAGCACGCAAACCGTCGTGGCAGCCTATGACCGCTTGCAGGCGCACGGTCTGGTCGAGGCGCGCCCGCAGCGCGGCTACTTCGTACGCAGCGTGGACGAGGATCAGGCGACGAAAGGCGGGCGCGGCGGCGCACAAGAATCCGTGGCGCCACCCACTGCGCCCACCCACGCCACTGCGCTGGTGCGGGGCATGTTTCATCAGATGGGCACGGGCTCTGGCGTGAGCCTGCATGGAGCGCCCGGCTCCGGCGTGCTGCCTGCGCAGTGGCTGGAAGGCGCAGCGCTGGGTGCGGCGCTGCGGCGCATTGCGCGCGGGGGTGAACTGGAGCAGGCGTCGCTGCAGTACGGTCATCCGATGGGCGATGCGGTGCTGCGCGACGCCTTGTCGCGCCAATTGGCGAGCTTGTCGCTACGTGCGTCGCCGCAGCAGATCCTCACAACGAGCGGCGCCTCTCAAGCGCTCGATGTCGTGCTGCGCGCGCTCACCCGGCCTGGGGATGCAGTGCTGGTGGAAAGCCCTGGCTGGGCAATGCAGTTCGCACAGATGGCGTATCACGGCCTCAAGCTGCTGCCGGTGCCGCGCGGCCCCGAAGGGCCCGATCTGGATACCCTGGAGCAGCTCGCGCGCGCCCATGGGCCGCGACTGTTCATCTGCGTGAGCGTGCTGCACAACCCGACCGGACAGAGCCTGAGCGGAGCCAGCGCCCACCGCGTGCTGCAGCTGGCCCAGCGTTACGACTTCCAGGTGGTCGAAGATGATGTGTACGCTTCGCTGGCCGAGACCAACAGCCCGCGCATGAGCGTGCTCGACCAGCTGGAGCGCACCATCTACCTCAGCGGCTTTTCCAAGATCCTCGCCCCCGGCTGGCGGGTGGGTTTCGTCGCTGCGGCGCCGCGCATCATCGACCGCCTGATCGACCAAAAACTGCTGGCCGTGCTCACCACGCCCGCCTTGACCGAGCGCGCGGTGGCGCGCACGTTGGAGCAGGGGCAGCTGCGCCGCGCGGCCGTGCAGGTTCGCAGCCGGCTGGACGCTGCGCGCGCGCGGACGGTGCTGCTGGCGGAGAAAGCCGGCTGCCGCTTCGTGACGCCACCGCGCGGCCTGCTGGGCTGGGTGGACACGGGCGTGGACACCGCCATGCTGGCGCAGCGCCTGCTCGACGCCGGCTATCTGCTCGCTCCCGGCCACCTGTTTGATCCCCTCCAGCAGCCCTCCACGCGCATGCGCATCAACTTCACGCAGGCGCAGGATGAAGCGTTCTGGCGGGCGTACGCTGCAGCGCGGCGCTGAACCCGTGCTGGTTCCGTTTTCAAGGCTCGGTATGGCCGAAACTGTGCGGCACGCTTTTTGCCGCGCGGCGGGCGGCGACGTGGCTTGGCGACAATCGATCAGCCATTCTGGACCGCGGGCTCGACGCGGCGGACCAGGTAAACGATCGCGACGATTGCAGCGAGGAACCCCGACGCAGCGGCAACACCCAGGGCCCAGCGTGGGCCGAATCTGTCGGCGACCCAGCCCACGAACGGTGCGCCCAGTGGCGTGCACCCCAGAAAGATGCCCATGTAGATCGCCATCACCCGCCCGCGCATCTGGGGATCGGTCGAGAGCTGAACCAAGCTGTTCGTCGACGTTGTGAACGTCTGCGCCACTGCGCCCAGCGCCGCCAGCATCGCACCGAACAGCCAGGCGCTGGGCATCACGGCGGCAAGCGCGCAGGCCAGGCCAAAGGCGAACGCACTGGCGGCGAGAATGACCAGGCTTGGGCGCCCGCGCCCCGCAGCAAGCAAGGCGCCGAGGACCGAACCCACCGCCATCGTCGAGGACAGGGCGCCGTAAAGATCGGCGCTGCCGTGGAACGCCGTGACCGACATGGTCGAAATGAAGATCGGGAAATTGAGCCCGTAGGTTCCCACGAGGAAGAGCATGATCAGGGCGATCACAAGGTTGGGTCTGCTCCGGACGTAACGAAAGCCCTCCGCGATGCCCATACTCGGGTCGTGACTCCTGGGCAGGGGCCGGAGTTCGGCGACACGCATCTTCATCAGCGATGCGAGCACTGCGACGAACGACAGCGCGTTGACCATGAAGACCCATCCGGTGCCGATGGCCGCGATCATCAGGCCGGCAACCGCGGGGCCGATCAGCTGCGCGCTGTTGAAAAGCGAAGAATTCAGGGCAACCGCGTTCGGAAGATCGTCATCGCCGACAAGTTCGGCGATGAACGTCTGGCGCGCCGGCGAATCGAAGGCACTGATGCATCCCATGATCCCGGCAATCAGATAGACCTGCCACAGCGTGACAAGGCGTGCCATCACGAGCACGCCCAGGGCCAGGGCCGTGAGCGCCATCGCCGCTTGGGTCATGAGCAAGAGCTTGCGCCGGTCAAATCGATCGACGGCCATACCCGCCAAGGGCATCAGCAGAATCGGAGGCCCGAACTGAAGGGACATCACCACGCCGACTGCAGTGCCGCTATGCCGCGTCAATTCCGTCAGCACCAGCCAGTCCTGCGCAATGCGCTGCATCCACGTGCCCACGTTGGAGACCGTGGTACCGGCAGCCCAGATGCGGTAGTTATACCCGTGCAAAGAGCGAAACGTGGTCTTCAATCGCGCGCGAAACCTGGAGGCAGCGCGCGATGCGATTGGAGATGAGTTCATTGTGCGCAATGCATCTTGCAAGGGGCCGTCGTGGTCTGGCATTGCCCCTACTCTAACGGTCACCCGCGGTGCAGGTGTGCCGCGGCATTTGTGCCCTGGCGCAGGCCAGGACGGCGCCGCATCCGCCGACCGCCCAGCTTTACGGCACGTCCTGGATGGGATGGCGCGACTGCGGCGGTGACGGCGCAGTCGCCGAAAGAGCCGGCAGCGCTGCCGAAGCGGCCCACCGACGGCAACCCGAGCCACCTGCAATCGCGCCGGCAGGATGCCCGAAATGCCCGCGTCACGCCGCATGGATGCCGGGCGCCGCGTGGCTGACGTCTGCCCCTACCGCCGTTCTCGCACAGACGCTCGCTTGCCCACCACCTCAAACAGGATGACCACTGACAATGGCGCCATCGGCCCGGCGCAAGCGTGCAAAACCCGGCAAGGCAAGCAGCGGCAGGCCAGCGAGAATGAAGAACACCGCGTGGAACGTGGACAAGGCAGGGGCTAACCGGTTCGGTGCGAACAACCCAAGCAGTGCGGCGCCGAACGAGACGCCGAAGCTCACCGTCAGCTGCTGCAAAAGCCCGCCCAGGCTCGTGGCGCGGCTGAGGCGCCAGGGCTCCACGTCGGCGTAGGCCAGTGTGTTGGAGGTCATGAACTGGGTCGACCGCACGAGGCCGAACAACACGATGACCGCGGCGATCCGGAGGTGAGACGTCTGCGGCCCAATCAAGGCAAAGCTGGCGAGCATGCCGGAGCAGGCCAACGCGCTGCCGATCAGCAGGCTTCTGAACCCGAGGTGACGCAAAGCGGGACCGACGACGACCCTGATCAGGGGCGCGCCGAATGCGGAGAGAAAGGTCAGCGAACCCGACGCCACCGGACTCATGCCCAAGCCGAGCTGGAGCAGAAGCGGCAGGAGATAGACGGGCGCATTCATGGCGACCCGGCACAATCCGCCGGCCATCGTCGCAATGCCGAATGCCCGCTCGCGCAACAGACCCAGGTCAACGGCAGGGTGCGCTTGCGCGCGGCCACGCCATGCAAAGCCGAGGATCAGACCTACGGCGACTGCGGCAACGCTCGTCAATGCGACCCAGGACAAGTGTCCGACCCCTTCCATGCTGAACTGCAGCAGACCGACACCCACGCCGAAGAGCGCGAAACCGGCCAGGTCGAAAGGCGGCACCTCCTTGGCCGGCAAGGGGGTGACGAAGCGGTAGGCCAACAGCATGCCGATCAGCCCGAAGGGCAGGTTGATGTAGAAGATCCACCGCCAGGAGAGATAGGTCGTTATGTACCCGCCGAGCAGCGGGCCAATGACCGGGCCGACGATGGCGGGCAAAGTCGTATACGTCATGGCCCTGACGAGCTGGGTGCGCGGAAAGCTGCGCAGCAGGATGAGGCGGCCGACCGGGGTCATCATGGCCCCGCCCAGCCCCTGCAAGACGCGTGTGGCCACGAGCATGGCAAGGCTGTCGGCCATGCCGCATAAGGCCGAACCGAAGGTGAATACGGCAAGCGCAGCCGTGAACACCCGACGGGTGCCGAAACGGTCGGCGCACCATCCGCTAAGCGGAATGAACACGGCGAGGGTCAGGATGTAGGCGCTCACCGCAAGGCTCATCTGCACGGCGGTCGTGTGTAAAGCGCGCGCCATGTCGGGAATCGCGGTGGTCACGATGGTGACGTCGAGCTGTTCCATCAGGAACGCGATCGCCACGATGAGCGGAATCAGCATCCGCGGCGCGTGCGGCGTGTCGTCGGACATGTCGTGCCGGGTGGCTCAGCCGGGGGTTGAATCGAGAAGCGCAATGATCTCGTTCGTCGAGCCGACCTCTCCAAGCCGGGGGAAGATCGCCTCGAGGCTGTTGGAGTGCGCACGCGGGTTCATGTCGGTCATCGCATCCGCGGCCAAGGTGACATGAAACCCGAGTTCGTAAGCCTGACGGGCTGTGGATTCGACCCCGATACTGGTGGCCACGCCGGCAATCACCACCTGCGTGACGCCGAGCGCTTTCAGTTGCGGATCAAGAGCGGTGTGCGAAAAGGCGCCCCATGTCCGCTTGGTCACCGTGAGATCCTCTGGGTGGCGGCCCAATTCGGGCAGGAAATCCGTCCAATCCGACGGAAGCCCCTCGAGGCGACGACCCTGCTCGGTTCGCCCGGGAGCTCCGCCGGCGACATTGACCAGGACCACCGGAAGGCCGTGCCGCCGAAACGCGGCGGCCAGTGCACCGGCGCGCTGGGCCACCTCGGAAACCGGGATCTGGGTGGGAAGCGCCGCGATGCCTTTTTGCAGGTCGATCACGATCAAGGCAGTTTTTGGGTCAAGAGCGAAGACGGTCATAACGAAGTTGCGCTGTGTGTCGTGCTTTGGAACCGCGTGAGCGCGGCAGGAAGGGGCCTGCGGAAAAAAGGGCCTCCAGTCAGCTGCCGTCCAGGCGACTGATCAGCGGTATGGCCGAAGCCAGCGCCTGTCGTTCCTCGGGGCCCAGCCTGGACAGCGCCGCTTCCACACACTGATGTTTGGCCCTGCCGCGCCGGCTCCTCACGCTGGCACCGAGGGGAGTGAGCGCGAACAGGATCTGACGCCCGTCGGTCGGATGGGACTGGCGCTGCACGAGGCCTTCCTGCTCCAGACTCGCCAGGACCGCCCCCATCGATTGCGGCTTCATCGATTCCGCGCGCGCAAGATCAGCCGTGGTCGTCGGCCCATGGCGCTCCAGCCGCGCCATCGCGCTGAGTTGTGAAAGCGTGAGGCCCCCGGGATCCGTTTCGGCACGTAGCCGACGGACCAGTTGCCCCACGGCCAGCGTCAGGTCGACGGCCAGGGCGTGCAGTGTCGAATCAGGGGTCGCCATCCTGGCAATTGTAACAATGAGAAGATAAACTGGCTAGATAGGCGGATTGCAAGCGACAGTCTGTCTTCATGACGTCGTTAAGGAGCCCGGCGCGACGCTCCCCGGGGTGAAGGTCGGGATCCAGGACACATCCTGACGCGCCGATCCCAAGTGGCGCTGCCTGCCGCTATGGCATGAACCGATACCCGACGCCGACCTCGGTGACAAAATGCCGCGGGCGCGCCGGATCGATCTCCAGACGGTGGCGCAGCTTGCCCATGTAGACACGCAGGTAATGGCTCTGGTCCGCCGCATTGGGACCCCAGACCTCGCGCAACAACTGCCTGTGTGTGACGACCTTGCCGGGATGCCGCAGCAAGGCACACAGGAGCCGGAATTCGATCGCGGTGAGATGCACGGGCCCGCCTGCACGCTCGACCGAACGCCGGGTGAAGTCCACCGTGACATCACCGAAGCGCATCGTGTCCGAGCGATCTGGCGCACTTCCCCTGCGCATCGTCGCACGCACGCGCGCCAGGAGTTCGGCAACGCCGAACGGCTTGGTCAGGTAGTCGTCGGCACCGAGGTCCAGCGCCTGCACCTTCTGCGCTTCGTCGCTGCGCGCCGACAGCACGATGACGGGCACTTCGCTCCACCCGCGCAGGGTGCGCAGAAAATCGGTCCCATCACGGTCGGGCAGGCCCAGGTCGAGGATGACCAGGTCTGGCTTGCGGCTGCCTGCATCGACCAGCCCGCTCGCACACGTTGATGCCTCGAACACCCGGTGACCTTCGCCTTCAAGCGCCGAGCGCACGAGGCGTCGGATGTCGACGTCGTCTTCGACAAGCAAGACAACCCCGCCGCGTTCAAGCATCGTGATCTCCCTGCGCTTCCGCGTCGAGCGCGGGCGGCTTGGTCAACGGCAGGGTGAAGGCGAATTCGGCACCACCACCGGCACGGTTGCGCGCCTCGATCCTGCCACCGTGGGCCTCGACGATGGCCCGGCAGATGGCCAAGCCCAGACCCACGCCCGGTATTGACGATTCGCCAGCACCGCGGGCGAATTTCTCGAACAGGACCCCTTCCTTTCCCCTCGGCAATCCTGGCCCCTCATCCCAGACCGTCACACGCAGCATGTCGCCTTGGGCGTGTGCGCTGACGCCAAGTCGCGTCCCGGCGGGCGTGTATTTGAGCGCATTGTCGAACAGGTTGAGAAGCACGCGTTGCAACAACTCTGCATCGCCGCGCACCAGCGGAAGATCGGCCGGCAACTCGATCGCTAGAGGATGGCTCTCCAGCATTTCCTGGTCGAGGTCCTGCAGCGCGGAACCGACCAGTTCCTCGATCGATTGCCAGTCAGCGCGAAGCGTGACATGCCCCGACTGTAGTCGCGCCATTTCCAGCATGTCGTTGACCATCTTGGCGATGCGCCTCGCCTGCCTTGCAAGTGAGGCGGCCTGCTCCTGCGCCACCGCGTCATGAGCAGACAGTTGCATGCGCAACATGTCGGTGGCACCGATCAGACTCGTCAGCGGGGTGCGCAAATCGTGCGAAAGCGCCGATAGCACCGAATTGCGCAGGCGCTCGGCTTCCATCGCAAGCAGCGTGTCCTGGGCCACCGAGACGAAATGGATGCGCTCAAGGGCGATGGCGATCTGTGTCGTGAAGGTCTCAAGCAGGCGACGCTGCTCGGGGACCTGCACGACGCGCGCCTGCGCGGGCTGGAGTGCGAGCACGCCGCGGATGCGCATCGGCGCCTTCAGCGGCAGGTACAGCAATGGCAGCGCAGGCAGTGTGTCGGTTCCGAGACCGGCAGCCTCGCCATGTTCCAGACACCAGCGAGCGACTTCATCGTCAACGCTGATGCCGGCTGCGCTCAGGCCCGCTTCGCGCTGTAGCCGGTCGTCGTCACCCAGCACGTAAAAGCTCGCCCGCGCGCGAAAACTGCGATCGACGTAGCGCAAGCCGGTTTCGACGACCTGCTCGACGGTCAACGCCCCCGACAGATCGCGCGACAGCGCGTACAAATCGTGCGTCCGCCGCTCGCGTTGGTTCGCAACCAGTGCCTGGAAGTTGAGGTTGGCCGTGAGTTGACCGATCAGCAAACCAACGCCAAGCATCACGGCGAAGGTGAACAGGAACTGCACGTCGCTCACCGCAAACGAAAACCGCGGAGGCACGCAGAACCAGTCGAAACCCAGCACGTTGAGCACGGCGGCGAGCACCGCCGGGCCGCGCCCCCAGCGCAGCGCGACGAGCACCACACCGAGCAGGAACAGCATCACGATGTTCGACAGCTCGAAATGCCCGACGAGCGCATCACCCAGCACGGTGGCAGTGGCGCTGACCCCAAATGCCTTGGCGTAGGACAGCCACGGTATCGCGACCACATCGTTCACGGAATCTCGATCGCCGGATTCACGGCCGGCAGCCCTGCGCTCGGATGCGACCAGCACCAGGTCAAGGTCGGGCGCTGCGCGCGCCAGCGCGCGGGAAAACGACGGCTTCAAGGCGTCACGCCAGCGGGCTGTCGCGCGCCTTCGACCGACGATCACCCTGTTGAGATTGTGGGCGCGCGCGTAGTCGCGCACTTCCGCGGCCGCATCCGCACCAGCCAGTACGGCGGTATGCGCACCGAGGTCGCGCGCCATCTGAAGTCGCTTCAGGATGGCTGCGCGCCGCCGCTCGGGAAGCCGCGACAACGCCGGCGTCTCAACGTACACGGCATGCCAGCGCGCGTGCAGCGTCTCGGCCAAGCGAGCCGCAGACCGCACCAGATCCCCGCCTGTTTCGCGACCCACGCAGACCAGCAGCGCTTCGCCCGCACCCCACACCGCCCCGCCGACCTCCGCGCTGCGATAGCTGCGCATTTCACTGTCGACCCGCTCGGCTGTCAGACGCAGCGCCAACTGACGCAAAGCCAGCAGGTTTCCGCGCCGGAAGAAGTTCTTCGCAGCGCGCGCAGCCTGCGGCGGCACGTAGACCTTGCCTTCCTTCAGTCGCTGCAGCAGCTCTTCCGGCGGCAGATCGACCAGCACGACCTCATCAGCATCGTTGAAGATGCGGTCGGGAACTGTCTCCCGGATCGTGATTCCGGTGATCGAACCGACGATGTGGCTGACACTCTCCAAGTGCTGGACATTCAGCGTGGTGAGCACGTTGATTCCGGCCAGCAGCAGATCCTCCACGTCCTGCCAGCGCTTGGGGTGCAGCCCCCCTTCGGCATTGCTATGCGCCAGCTCGTCAACCAGCAGAACTTGAGGATGGCGCTGCAGCGCCGCGGCAAGATCGAACTCCCGCATGCGGCTGCCCCCGCGCGTGATCTCGCGCCAAGGCAAGCTCTCCAAGCCGTCGAGCAGCGCGACGGTGTCGCGCCG
>JAGWOZ010000025.1 GCA_028870715.1 Betaproteobacteria bacterium
TTGCTCTGGAGGACAAAGGATAGGCAGCAAGACGCTTCCAGGGTCGCATTGAGCAGGGTTGACGCTCAGCGCGCACGGCCAAGGGCGGCGTGCCGTGCACGTCGCCCTTGATCATGATTACGCCCCCAGCGCCGCGTAGTCGGTGTAGCCGGCAGGGCCCGGCGAGTAGAACGTGGTCATGTCCGGCTGGTTCAGCGCCGAACCCGATTTCCAGCGCGTCACGAGATCCGGGTTTGCCAGAATCGGCCGCCCCACGGCAATCAAGTCGCATTTGCCCGCCGCCAGATCGCTCTCCGCGCGCGCGGCGTCGTAGCCACCGGAGAGGATCAGGGTGCGCTTGAAGGTCTTGCGGAACATGGTCTTGATGGCATCGGGAACAGCCGGTGCGCCCATCGGCGAGTGGTCCACCAGATGCACGTAGACCAGGCCGCGCGCGTTGAGTTGCTGCGCCAGGTACGTGTAGTCGGCTTCCATGGCCTCATAAATGGGCATGTCGTTGAAGACACCGTACGGTGACAGGCGGATGCCCACGCGGTCCTTGCCGATCGCGGCGATGGTTGCGTCCACCACCTCCAGCACGAAGCGTGCGCGATTCTCGATCGAGCCGCCGTAGGCGTCGGTGCGCTGATTGGAGTTCGGGCGAATGAACTGCTCCAGCAGATATCCGTTTGCGCCATGCAGCTCAACGCCATCGAGGCCCGCTGCAACGGCGTTGCGCGCGGCAGTGACATATTCCTCGATGGTCGCCTTGATGTCGGCTTGCGTCATCGCTTGTGGCACCGGGTGCGGCTTCAAGCCCTCGACATCCGTGTACATCTCACCAGCCGCCGGCACCGCCGAAGGCGCGAGCATGTGCGCTCCCGCAGGAAGATTGAGGGGATGCGCGATGCGCCCGCAGTGCATGAGCTGCATGAAGATCTTCGCCCCCTTGGCATGCACGGCATCGGCCACGAGCTTCCACCCGGCGGTCTGCTCCGGGGAGAATGCACCCGGAATGCGCGGGTAGCCCAGGCCATTCGGGGATGGCGAGGTGCCTTCGGTGATGATCAGGCCCACCGTTGCGCGCTGCGCGTAATACGCCGCCATCAGGGCATTGGGAACGTTGCCCGTGGCGCGGTTGCGCGTCAGCGGTGACATCACGAGGTGGTTTTGCAGTTTCAGCGGGCCAAGTGTGGTTTCAGAAAACAAAAGCGACATTGCGGATCCTTGATCAGGGTTCAGGTGGGGAAATGGGGAATGAGGAAAGGTTGAAGCGTGTGCGCTTCCCTCGGCATGTCCTTGTCCAAGGGGCAGGCGCATGCTAACTGCTAAGGCATTCCTTCTGACGGGGTTCTTGCCTTTCCGCAATTTTCCACTGGGACATTCCATGCCGAGGCACGCATCGGGGGCATTTCGATGTAGGTTAATCGGCCGATCACATGAGGCGGCCGGTTTTGCACTGTGATAAAAATCAGGACAGCAAAGCGCTGGCGACCGTCGGCAACCCTGGTGCGTGCGTGGGCGCCACTATGATGCTCGGCGGTCCGTGTGTGACCTTGCGCTGCACCCCCACAGGTGCGAAAGCAGGTTCGAAGCGCGCGAGGCTGCCCTGAGCGCCGTCGTCGGTCTCTCGCTGCCGATCATCGTCTGCGACGCAGCCTGGCCGGCGATTGCAGGGTGGCCCTCGCTGGGACTTGTTCTCAAGTCGATTCATCAATCAGGAATGCAATGTCCGCATCGCAAGAGACCACCCAATCGATATTGGATGTGACCCATGGCGCTCGACGGGCGGAAGGCGATGGCGTCGGCCGAGGGGATCTGCGCCCACGCGCCCACGGCGCGTTCTGGATCATGGTGCGCCGCGTGGTCGTGTTGGCGGCATGCGTGGATTTCGCATTTTTGGTGTTTTTCCTGGCGATTCAGGAGACACGGCAGGCTTGGCCAAACCTCATCAGCATCGCGCTGTATGCGGGCGCGTATGTTTTGCTCACCAAACGCAAAAACGTTCTGGCGCTGTCCCTGATCTGGGCCGAGGTCATCGGCCATGCGGCGCTGGGAACCCTGTTTTTGGGGTGGAATAGCGGATTCCATTACTACTTGCTAATGTTCATTCCGGCCATCGTCGTCAGCGGTGGCTGGCGCGTCACGATCTTTCCCCTGCTGTTTCTCTTTGCGTTTTACACGGGGCTGCATGCGGTGTCGGATGCGATGGGGGCCCTCGCCCCCATTGGCCGCGCTGAACTCTGGACGCTCAATGCGTTCAACGTCGCGATCTTTTTCGCGATGGCCAGCTACACAGCGCGTTTTTACTCGGAAAACGTGCGCAAGTCCGAGCGCAAATTGCGCCGGAGCGCCACAACCGATGCACTCACGGGATTGGCAAACCGCGGGCATTGTCTGGACCTGGCCAAGCAGTGCATCGCACAGGTACGGCGCCGCGGCGAGAGCCTATCCCTCATCCTCGCCGACATCGACCATTTCAAGCAGATCAACGATCGGTTTGGGCATGAAGCGGGCGACCAGGTTCTCAGGCAGGCGGGTGACATGTTTGGCGGCCTTTGCGGCGATCGCGATATCGTCGCCCGATGGGGTGGCGAGGAATTTCTCTTTCTGCTGCCAGGCAGGGACGCGCACGCCGCACGCCAGCAGGCCGAGCGTATCCGCGCGGCCTGCGAAGCCGCCGGGGTCGAATGGCTTGAAGCGGGCATTCGGTTCACGCTGTCGGCTGGGGTGTCCACGCTGGCGCCCGCCGAGGACATCAATGCGGCGATCGGCAGGGCGGACAAGGCGCTCTATCGAAGCAAATATGCCGGGCGCAACCTTGTCAGTGTGGCCGATTGAGGCTGCGCATTGCGTGCGGCGGTGTCGGCACCCGGCCTTAGCCATTGCCAACGGTCGCTCGCCGCCATCAGTCTGCGCTGTTGTATGGTGTCGCATGGTTGGGGCTGCATCGTGGGCACCAAGCGTAGAGCCCAAAACGTGGGCGGCAACACCGCTCCTTCATGGCCCAGCCCAGCGATGACGTTGTTTCCATCATGAATCGTATTAACAAGCCTTTGCACTCTTTCTTCGCCAGTGTCATTGCGGCCGTCCTGTCCATGCCCGTCCTCGCGGCACCGTCGCCTGCGCCGGAGTCCATCCAGGCTGTCGTCGAGGCCGACGTGCAGGCAGGCCGCTTTGCCCAGGCCGACCGCGCCATTGCCCAGGTCCTGGCTGCGCATCCGGATTCGGCCCAGGCGCATGATGTCGATGCGCACCTGCTTGCCGACGAAGGCAAGTGGCCCCTGGCCCAAGCCGAGCTGCAAAGGGCCGAGCGGCTTGATCCGCGCATGGAGTTCGAGCGTGCGGATGTACTCCAGGCATTTGCCACGCGGGTGCAGCAGCAGGTGCAGGCCGGGCCGGTCAAGTCATCGAGCGCGGGCTTGATTGCCCTCGCATCGGCGTTCATCCTGACCTTCGTCTACATCATGGTCGGGATCTTCCGCGCGCGCAAACGCCAGGTGGGGTCCTGAGGCCAGCATGGCCGAATTGTTGGTCATGCCTGCTGCAACCGGGGTCGTGCGTTCGAAATGGGCATCATGAGCGGTCGCAGTCGCATTGATCGGCTCGCTTGAGGCCCGATCATGCACGTGGGCGGCCATGGCCCGAACGATGCCGTGGCGAAAACCCGCATCGTGGTCGAAGCGCGTGACGACGTTGGCCGCAGACATGATGCAGAGTTCGCAATCATCGAGGCAGCGAGCTGAGTACGGATGCCGGCCTGTTTCGGAAAAGATCGCGGTCTCGCCAAAGAACTGGCCTGGAGCAAGTTTCCTGCGCAATTCGACCAGCTCCACCTGTCCACGCCTGATCTGGACCAGTGCGCTGGCAGGATCGCCCCTCAGGCACAACCATTGACCTTGCGCGGCGTACTCGACCCGCTCACCGACGAACCCAAAGGTATCCTCGGGCGATGGTGTGGGCGTTTCGGCGCCGGCCTTGCGATGGCGGGACGACGCCTTGATCTGGCGCAGGCGGTAGACGTTCAACGGCAGCAACGAGCCATGCAGCACGAAAATCGGGAAAACCTTGGCAAAAATGCCGTAACGCATGCCAAGCAGGCTGTAGGTGATGAAGGCGACGTTGCTCGCGATGGCGGCGATGCGCAGCGGCACGATGGTCCTCATGAAAAACGACGCAAAGACCAGCGCCGAAGCGACCCAGGCGACGATTTCCATGCGCATGGCATGCCTCGCTGGAGGGCATTCAAAGACCAGCGTAGTCGGTCGCGCTCAGGTGGATCGCAGCATCGGCGGGGGGCGCCGAATGCAGCGAAGCCACGAACCGGAGCCCTTGGGGCAGGCTCCTGAACCCGCCCGCCACGCCGATCGCACGCGTCGCATCGCCGCGATACACAAGCATCGGCGCGTCCTTGAGTTCGGACGCTTCCCGCGTGCGCATGGCTGTCTCGTTGAACAGATCGGCCGGGGCGTTGACAATGCCCCGGCGGTCGAAATCGACGACGAGACCGCGATCGCCGTGTGCCTGCAACCCGGTCAAGAGCTTGGGCAATGGCATGGCCAGCGCGCTCGACCGCACCAGCGGAGCAAGAAGCACGAAGGACAGAATGATTGAATACTTGTTCATGGAAGCTTCTCGGAGACGGCGATCGAACAAGAACAATCGGCACGGGCACTCACTGCGCGGCGATGCAGCGCCCAAAGCGCGTCTGCGTCGCACACGGCGAACTCTACGAGGAGGGAAGCGACGACAACAGCTACGGAACAGTAGGTGGGAGGGCAGCGCTACGCAGCGGTCTTCCGCCGGTGCCCACCCATCACATTCGGCCGCGAAGCCAAATTGACATGAACTCCGTGTGTCCGTGCACACCAAACTTGCGGTAGATGCTCACCGCATACTGATGCACCGTGGCGGGCGTCAGCCCCAAGCGGGCAGCAATGACCTTTTCTGCATCGCCATTGAGAAGTTCTGGGATGAGGCGGCGCTCGGCGGGCGTCAGCGGCTCCTCGCAAAGGCCCAGCCCTCGTGCACAGAGCAGTTGCCGATGGAACCATTTCATGCAGCGCAGCGCTTTGGACGCAAGTGCGATGTCGTCCTGGCTGAAATGGCGATCCGGAGTGCAGCTGTCAAACAAGAACAGCGATTCCGTATCGGCGTTGACCGGGGCCGAAATCCAGATCCGATCCTTGATGCCCAAGCGCCGATAGAAATAGTCGTAATGCTCGGTTTTCTCAAGGGCTGCCAAGTCGACGATGCCCGTTTGCAGGCTGTACGCACGGAAGCGCCCCATTGTCGAGGCAATGACGACCGACGTGTCTCCCGGATCGGGTGTTTGCATGAGTTTCAGGCCCTCCCGGAGGTGCGCAGGCGGAACAAGCTCAGGATGCAGGACCTCGAGGGCACCAATGCGCCATCCATACAACAGATCAGGCGTCTGGCTCCGATGGGACAGGACGTGGACAAGGCCGAGCCAGAGGGCGTTATCCGCGTAGATCCACCCACTGATCGTGCGCATCGCGTGCATCAAGGCGCTGTGCGTGTCGTTCGCGCCATAGTCGGCCAGGGAGTCACAAAGGGAACAGATGGGGTCGTCGGGCGATTGCAGCATGATGGTCTGTGCATTACTGAGTTGACTGTCAAACGGCCCGGGCATCGCACGCCTCGCCTAATTCTGTTTTGCGAGATCAAAGCATGACAACGAATCCTTAGCGCACTCTGGGGCTATTGCGGTGCATGCCTGATGGCGTTGCTTGCGGTCGGGTGGTCCGCCGATTAAGTGGGCATTCCGGGGCGCGTGCTGCCGAACTCGTGTTAATTCTGCGATTGCCCGGGCGGCTGTCGAATTCCAAGGCGCTGGCGGACGTCGGCAACGCTCGTGCGTGCGTGGGCGCCCCTCTGATGCGCGATGGTCCGTTTGTGACCTCGCGCTGCGCCCGCGCAGGTGCGAAAGAGATTCGAAGCGCGCGCGCCCACACCCTGCGTCGTCGGTTCCTTCCTGCCGATCATCGTCCGCGGTGCAGCCGGAGCGGGGATTGCAGGACGGGCTCGGTGGGAGTTGTTCTCAAGCCGAGTGAACTCTCCCGCCACGCGGCGCCTGGGGCGTTGTTGTGGGGGGCGCGGGTGAAGGACCTGGACTTGGCCCCTTGCCGTGGCAGAGGTTTGGGTCTCGCCACCACGCCCGTCCCAGGCGTGTCCCGTTGAGGGATGTGCTGCGCTGCATGCGCAGCGATGAGGGCACCCCTGCGCTGTTCTGATCGCGCCCGACGCCCCGTCCCTGGTGTTGGCACCCATGCACACGCCGGGCTCACGGCTTGGGAACCGGCTGCCAGCACGCCGAGCAGCGCTGCGACGGTTTGAGTTGGCGCGTATGGCTCAGGTGCAGCCGCATACGCGCTTCTTCTGCTTTGTACGCGAGCATCGCATGCGCCATGCCGAACGCCGCGCAGAGCATCTCGCGGTTGAGTCCCGCCTTGTGCCACACGTGCCGTCGGGCGCATCGACCGTGCCGCAGGCGCTGCGGTGCCTGCTTCTGGGCAAGAGTGCTTGGGTCGCCACGAGATCATCTTGCTGCACCATCTTGGTCCTTTCCGACAGTCGCTGGCCGCTATCAGTTTGCACTGTTGTATGGTGTTGCACGGTGACGGCCACATCTTGCGCCCCAACCGTAGACTCCAAACTGGGGCGGCGACGCCGCTCCTGCATGGCCGAGCCAAGCCACGACGTTGTTTCCATCATGAATCCTGTCAATAGGTCTTTGCTCCCCTTCCTCGCCTGTGCCTTTGCGGCCGCTGTGGCCGTGCCCGTCCTCGCGGCACCTTCGCTGGCGCCTGAGACCATCCAGGCTGTCGTCGAGGCCGACGTGCAGGCAGGCCACTTTGCCCAGGCTGACCGGGCCATTGCGCAGGTTCTGGCTGCGCATCCGGATTCGGCCACTGTGCACTACGTCGATGCGCGCTTGCTGGCGGACGAAGGCAAGTGGCCCCTGGCGCAGGCTGAACTGCAGCGGGCGGAGCGCCTCGATCCAGGCGCGGGCTTCGAGCATGCGCAGGCGCTCAAGGCATTCACGGCGCAGGTCCAGGAACACGTGCAAGCCGGCCCGGTGCGGTCATCCAGCGCCGGACTCATTGTGCTGGCATCGGCATTCATCCTGACCTTCGTTTACATCATGGTCGGGATCTTCCGGGCTCGCAAGCGCGAAACGGGATCTTGACTCGAACGGGGATCCGTCGCCGGATCCGCGCCGTCGTTACAGCACCTTCGCGAGAAAATTCTTCGTACGCTCGGCCTGCGGGTTCGCAAACACGTCTTTCGGCGGCCCTTCCTCGACGATATAGCCGTTGTCCATGAAGATGAGCCGGTGTCCGACCTCGCGTGCAAAACCCATCTCGTGCGTGACGACCACCATCGTCATCCCTTCTTTCGCCAGATCCTTCATGACTTGCAGGACCTCGCCGACCATTTCCGGATCGAGCGCGGAGGTGGGTTCGTCGAACAACATGACGTCGGGCTGCATCGCCAGCGCCCGGGCGATCGCCACCCGCTGCTGCTGGCCGCCGGACAGCTGATCGGGGTAGCTGCTTTCCTTGCCAGCCAGGCCAACCTTCGCGAGCAGCTCGCGCGCGATCCGGGTGCTCTCCTCGACACCCATCTTCTTGACCTTGCGCGGGCCAATCGTGATGTTCTCCAGGATGGTCAGGTGTTTGAACAGGTTGAACTGCTGAAACACCATGCCGACGTGCTGGCGCAGCTTGTGGATGTCGACCTTGGGATTGGTCAGGTTCATGCCGGCGATTTCGATCTCACCGCTCGTCACCGTCTCCAGCCCGTTCAGGCATCGCAGAAACGTGCTCTTGCCGCTGCCGGACGGACCAATGACGACGACCACTTCATTGTTGTCGACATGATTCGAGATGCCCTTGAGAATCTCGTGATGGCCGAAGGATTTGTGCAGATTCTTAACGCTTATCAACTTGAAGCCTCCTCTCCAGATACGATGCGCACTTCGACACCGAGAAGATGATGATGAAGTACAGGGTGGCAATGAGGCCCCAGATCTTGAATGATTCAAATGTGGCCGCAATCACGACCTCGCCCTTGTAGACGAGCTCGACGATGCCCACCGGCGCGAGCAGTGACGTGTCCTTGATCGTCTGCGCCGCCTGATTGACCAGCGGCGGGATCATTCGCTTGAACGCCTGCGGCAGGACGATGTAGCGCATCGTCTGGATCCCCGTCATCCCGATGCTCTCTGCGGCTTCCTTCTGGCCGCGGTCGACGCCGAGAATCCCCGCGCGGATGATTTCCGTCACGTACGCGCCTTCATTCAGACTGAGCGTGATCGCCGCGGCCAGGATCGGATACAGCAGTTGTCCGAACCATTCGTTAACCGGCAGGATCGCCGGCAACCCCAGTACGATGAAGAACAGCTGGACCAGCAGCGGCGTCGAGCGAAATAGCTCGACGTATGCGGTCGCGATCCATTGCAGCACCTTGAAACGGGACAGACGCATGAGCGCCGCGACGAGTCCGATGATCACCATCAGGATGATGGCGGCGATCGAATACTGGATCGTCAAGCGCAAGCCGTCGAGAATGACGGGAAGGTTTTGCCAGATTACGTGCATGAGCGTTGCGTTGCTGGTTTGACCGAAGCGATCAGTTGCGTGTACAGCCGTAACGAAAACGCGCAGTGCATCGCACCGCGCGTATCCGTTTCATCCGGCAGATGAATTGAAGCTCTTCAGTCAGAGACGGCAACTGCAGCGGGCTTCATGACGGCCATCACCTGGCCGCTCACATCACCGCCGAAGTACTTCACGAACAGTTGATGGTATTCGCCGCTTTTCTTGATCTTGGCCAGACCGGCGTTGATCTTCGCGACCAGTTGAGGCTTCGATTTGCTGATCGCAACGCCGTAGTATTCGCCCGTGAGCAGCGGGCCCACGATCTTGACGTTCGGGTGGTTGGTCTTGAAATTGACGTTCACGGGGTTATCGAAAACCACCGCGTCGGCGCCGCCCGTTTCCAGCGCCTCATACGCGCTGTCGATATCCTGGAACTGTTTGATGTAGCTCGGGTTGAAGCCGTGGCTGGTCATGTAGTCCACCGACGACGTGGCCTGCTTGGTGGCGACGACGTGGCCCTTGAGTCCAGCAAAGTTCGTGATCTTCGAATCCTTCTTCACGAGCACGGACAAACCCGACTTGTAGTACGCATCGCTGAAATCGACGATCTTCAAGCGGCCCGTCTTGATCGTGATGCCAGCCACGGCGGCATCGATTCTGCCGGCCTGCAGGCTTGGGATGATCCCATCGAAGGGCATCGTCTCCACGGTCACCGTCATGTCTTCAGCCTTGGCGATGGCCTTGATCAGATCGATGTCGAACCCCGTGACCTTGCCGTTGACCTCGGTTTCGAACGGGGGGAATGTGGTATCGGCACCCACGACAATATTGGTCGGGGCCGTCGATGCGCCGGCAGCCATTGCGGTGGTCGAGCCGAGGGTGAATGCCAATCCGGCAATCATCGGAACGATGAGCGTGGCGAGTGTTTTGTTCTTCAACGCATTTCTCCTTTTGAAAGAATTATCGGAATCGGAGCGATTGACGCAACGCCATGCTCGACAGTCCTCCGATTGGTCGTTTGCCGCACTCGGATCCAATGATCAAATTGATCCGCGACAAATTTATGCACGGCAATGGGTAGCGCCGCGCGAAGCATTCTAGGCCGAACACAACTGCGGATTGCCAACGACGATCGAATCCGCTGAGTGCGCGCGACGTCGAGCCGGGCTTCGCCGGCCGGTAAGCCAGCAAGCGATCCGACGCACGGCGCACTGGCGCGCTGGTGGGTGGGGGACGCTCTCGAACGTGGAGCGAGGAGCGAGGCCTGAGTGCTCACGCATGGGCATGGGACTCGCATGGGCAAGCTGGCACGGTCTGATCGCGTGCCTTCGGGACACCCATGTGCGCAAGCCACCGTGCGGGCCGTCGCTGGCCCGACACCAGAAGACCCGGAGCCTGTGTACAGATCGCGGCTTTGCGCCGCGATCGCCCAGGCTCGGGCCGCGCTTGGCAATGTTTCCTCACACTTGTTGCAGGGCCACCTTCGACATCGAAGGCCTCAGGGCATGGTTGCTCATGTAGACGCGTTTTGCCAATTTCCAGCACATGTGCCGGCGTCAGACTGGTCCAGCCAACATTTCAGGGGGTAACGATGAGATTGAGTACATCATTGATCGGCGCACTGGCCGTCAGCGCGCTGTTGGCGGGGTGCGGCGGCGGCGGCGGAGGCGGAACGACCGCCTCGACAACAGCGACCACGACGGCGGCCACGACGACCGCCGAAGGCGTGTACACGGGGACGACGTCGCCCACCGCAAAACCCGAGGGGGCCGCAACCAAGCGTTAGCTTGGTTGCGGGGGAATCGGGGAATTTGGGTGATCAGATCGGTGCATCTTGTTGCTGGATGTAGGCTTTGAGCACGTCCAATGGAGCGCCGCCGACGGAGATGACACAGTAACTTCGGCTCCAGAGAACAGGGCTTCGGTAGAAGCGATCCAGATCAGCGCGGAAGTCGCGACGCAATAGTCGCGACGTGTTGGTCTTGAGCGCATTGACGAACTCCGATACTGCATGATGCGGGGGAAGATCGACAAGAAAATGGACATGGTCCGCCTCGCCATTGACCTCGATGATCGCGCCATCCCATGCTTGCGCACGTTCGCGCGCAAGCGCTGCGATCATGTCCAGCATAGGCTTCGTCAGGCATCTTTTGCGATACTTCGTCACAAGAACCAAATGGTACTTGATTGAATAAACGCAATGATGACGAGATGTTAGAGATTGAATTGGCATGCGAACCATGTTACCATTTTGAGCATGGAGCGTCGCAAAGTCACATATCAGCTCTACCCGACGCCTTCGCAGGCGATGCGGATGCTTGACCTTTTGCGCTCGCATAAAGACCTCTGGAACGCAGCCCTCGAAGAGCGCATCGACGCCTGGCGCAAAGCGGCCAAGTCAATCAGCTACGCCCAGCAGTGCGCCAGTCTCACGCAGATTCGCGGCGAACTGCCAGAAGATTGGGCTGCGATGAACTGTTCCAGCCAACAGATCACGCTGCGCCGTCTCGATAAGGCGTTCGCCGCCTTCTTCCGTCGTGTCAAGGCGGGTCAGTCGCCAGGCTTTCCGCGATTCAAGTCGATGCAGCGCATGCGGGGCTTTGGCTACAAGAGCCATGGGGACGGTTGGCGCTTCACGCCAGGAGCCGACTGCAAGCACGGCACCCTGCGCCTGCAAGGCGTCGGGCAGATCAAGGCGCGAGGCCAAGCCCGCACGGGCGGCACCATCAAGTCCTGCGAGCTTGTGCATCGCCGGGGCGATTGGCATGTGTCTTTGACCATCGAGTGTGCACCATCCCGCGAGGGTGGGGCCGCTGCCGCTGCGGCGGATTGGGGCGTGGAAAAGCTCCTGAGCCTGGTCAAATCCGATGGATCGGTCGAGCGCATCGAGAACCCTCGCTGGTTCAAGACTGCGCAGGCCAGACTGATCGCGCTCGACAAGGCTGTCTCGCGCAAGAAGCGCGGGTCCAAGAACTGGCGCCGCGCCAAGCGCGCATCGGCCCGGCTCAAGGCGGGCATCGCCCGCCGCCGCCTCGACCATCACCATCAACTCTCGGCGCGCATCGCGTCTGAAGTTGCCATCTTCGCCACCGAAGAACTGCGCGTGAAGAACATGACCGCCTCGGCGGCTGGAACCATCGAGAATCCGGGGTCGATGGTTGCGCAAAAGGCTGGATTGAACCGGGAGATTCTGGACACGGCGCCCTCGCTGCTGATGCAACTCATTGCCTACAAAGTGCAGGAAACTGGCGGGCAATTCATGCAGGCGCCGACGCGACAACTCAAACCCTCGCAGCGATGCCCTTCGTGCTGGAGCCTTCGCAAGAAGACCCTGAACGAGCGCTGGCACACTTGCGCCTGTGGGCATGAGGAAGATCGCGACATCGCCGCAGCGCGCGTCGTGCTGCATTGGGCGATGGGGAGCATTCCGGGGCAGGAACTGCCCCGAGCGGCCTAGCCGCTACGAAACCGCCTTCAAGCGACGCTTGGTGGCGGTAGTTCATCGGTTCGGTCTTCGATACGGTCGTGCTCGACGATGGCACCTACTACGCCATCTACGGAACGAACGGCGCTTCGGGCCTCACCGTCAATGGTTTTGTTCAGGGGCAGGGCTCATGGGGTGCCACCACGTTTACCAGCTCGAACCTGCGTGATTTCACCGCCGCAGGGGCAACGCTGTCAGGCACGCTGTCGGCAACGTATACGCCGGGCGTGAGCGTGAGCGGCACCGTCACCGAGAGCAACGGGTCGAGCACGGTGTCAAACACGTTTACCGGCACGGTGCCCCAAGCCAGCTCCTATGTGTACAACTCCGCTGCGGACATCAACGCAGTGAGCGGGAACTGGACGGCCTACACGCTGCAAGGCGCAGGCGCGCCGGTAGCGCTCACGATCAACCCGAATGGAACCTTCTCGGGCGCGCAGCAAGGCTGCTCGTTCAGCGGGACTCTGACACCGCGCGCCTCGGGCAAGAACAACTTCGATGTGACGGTGAATTTTGGCGCCAATCCTTGTGTGTTGGCCAATGGGACCGCCAGTGGAATCGGATTGAGTTACCTGGTGGCAAACTCGACGACGCGCCAGCTCCTTGTCGCCGTCGTCGACCCGACGCGGCAATTCGGCACGCTGCTCTTCGGCCAACGCTGATTGATGGCGCCGGCCTTCCGATGGCTGCGTGCCGGCGCCCGATCGCGAACACCGTTGCACGGGACCCGCGCGGGTTTGCGAGCTGGCCGCCTCGACCCTGCGCGCCTCGGGCTCGACGCGCGCAGTCCTTGCGCCCCGGCGCCATCTTGCGGTCCTAGGCGATCCACGCACCTCGTGGGGCCCCGTGCGCTTTGCGCCGGGTGTGGCGCATGCGCCCGCGCAGGGACATGTAATACGATGCGCTGAGCTTTCTTCAGCAGGCCAACCTGGACACGTGCATGCCTTCAACGGATGTTGATTTTCGCGTCGCTGTCGTCACCGGTGGGGCGCGGGGAATCGGTCTGGCCATCGGACACTGGTTCCTCGCCCACGGGTACCGCGTGGCGCTTGTGGATATCGATGCCGAGACACTGGGGCGCACCGAGGCGGCGCTGGCGCGTGCCGACGACGTGCTTGCCGTGCATTGCGACGTGTCGGATCCCGAGCAGGTCGGGCGCGCCGCCGTGGCCGTGGAGCGCCGGTTCGGGCGTGTGGACGCGCTGGTCAACAACGCCGGTGTGGCGGTTTTCAAGCCCATTGCGCAAACCTCCTACGCGGAGTGGCGCCATGTCCTCGGCACCAACCTCGATGGCGCCTTTCTGTGCACGCAGGCCTTCACGCCGCTGATGCGGCAAGGCAGCGCCGTGGTCAACATCGCCTCGATTTCCGGACTGCGCGCCAGCACGCTACGCGTGGCCTATGGCACGAGCAAGGCCGCGCTGATCCACCTGACCAAGCAGCAGGCGGTGGAGCTGGGCACGATCGGCATCCGCGCCAACGTGATTGCGCCCGGGCCCGTCGAAACCGACATGGCCAAGCTGGTGCACAGTGTTGCGGTGCGCTCGGACTATTACGACGCCATTCCGCTGGGCCGATATGGCACGGCCGAAGAGATGGCCGCGACCGTCGGCTTCCTGTGCAGTGCCGATGCCAGCTTCATCAACGGCCAGGTGCTTGCCGTCGATGGCGGGTTCGAGGCCGCCGGCGTTGGCCTGCCGACCCTGCGCCGCAACGCAGCGTAGTGGCCCGGCAATGATCCTCGGCTCCGGCACGGCCAAGCGTCGCAAGCCCTTGCCCAAGTTCCCATGCGAAATCTGAGCGCAGATTTGAACCGCCGCGACCCCGGCCAGGTCGCGTCGCCTTGACGTCACGTTTTTGGCCGCATCACCCACAACAACCTCAGGAGGCAAAACAATGACCATCACCCGACGCAATTTCCTTGCAACTGCCGGCAGCGGCGCGCTCATGCTCGGACTGCCGCAGACGCGCGCCAATGCGGCCCCGGAAGTGTTCAACCTCAAGTATGCAAACAACCTGCCTGTCACGCACCCGATGAACGTGCGGGCGAAAGAGATGGTCGACGCCATCCGCGCCGAAACCAAAGGGCGGGTCAACATTCAGATTTTTCCGAACAACCAGCTGGGCTCGGACACCGACATGCTGACCCAGCTGCGCGCTGGCGGCATCGACTTCTTCACGCTGTCGGGCCTGATTCTGGCCACGCTCGTGCCGGCTGCGGCGATCACCGGCATTGGCTTTGCGTTCGCAGACTACGACGCCGTGTGGAAGGCGCTCGATGGCAAGCTCGGCGCCTACGTGCGCGGCCAGATCGCCAGGGCCAACCTGGTGGCCATGGACAAGATCTGGGACAACGGGTTTCGCGAGATCACCTCCTCGACCAAGCCGATTCGCACGGCAGCGGACCTGAAGGACTTCAAGATCCGCGTCCCGGTCTCCCCGTTGTGGACGTCGATGTTCCAGGCCTTCGGCGCAGCGCCGACTTCGATCAATTTCTCCGAGGTGTACTCGGCGCTGCAGACCAAGCTGGTGGACGGCGAGGAGAACCCGCTGGCCATCATCTCGACCGCCAAGCTGTACGAAGTGCAAAAGTACTGCTCGCTCACCAACCACATGTGGGACGGCTTCTGGTTTTTGTCGAACCGCAGCCTGTGGGATCGCCTGCCCGCCGATTTGCGCACCATCGTTGCCAAGCATGTCAATGCCGCGGCCATGAAGGAGCGCGTGGACGTGGCGGCGCTGAACGCATCGCTGCAGACGCAGCTCACCGCCAAGGGCATGCAGTTCAACGCCACGAAACCCGACAGTTTCCGCGACCAGCTTCGCCGTGCGGGGTTCTATGCGCAGTGGAAGGCCAAGTTTGGCGACGAGGCATGGGGCATCTTGGAGGCCAGCTCCGGGAGACTTGCGTGAGTGACGAAGGACGGCACCATCCAGGCGCCGTTCTGAAGCAGGGGTCTGGGCAGGAGCCGGGGCCAGCGGGCGACGCCCGCGTCGCGGCACCGGCCTGGCTGGCCGGGTTTGATGCCGTTTTGGGCTGGGCCGTCGAAATCCCGGCCGGCCTGCTCGTGCTGGTCGAGATTGGCGTGCTGCTGTCGGGCATTGTGGCGCGCACCGTGTTTCGCCATCCCCTGGTGTGGTCGGACGAACTGGCCTCGATCCTCTTCCTTTGGCTTGCGATGATGGGCGCGGTCGTTGCGCTGCGGCGTGGCGACCATATGCGCATGACGGCGCTCGTCAACAGGCTCGGACCGCAGGGTCGGGCGCTTGCCGAGGCGGTGGCGATCGCCGCCAGCCTTGCATTTCTTGTGTTGGTGGTCTGGCCCGCAACCCAGTTTGCGCATGACCAGGCGGCGATCACCACGCCGGCGCTTGGCCTGCCCGATGTATGGCGGGCGGCGGCGATGCCGGTGGGGATCGTGTTGATGGCACTGGTTGCCGCGCTTCGCCTTGCGCGCGTGGCCAAGCCCTGGCATGCGCTGATGGCGTGCGTGCTGGTTGCGCTCATCGTTGCGGCATTCTGGGCTGCTGCACCGCTGTTCAGTGCCCTGGGCCGGATCAACCTGCTGATCTTCATTGTGGGCGTGGGCGGGGCCTGCGTGTTTGCCGGCATCCCGATCGCCTTCGCGTTCGGTCTGGCCGCATTCAGCTATCTCGCCCTGTCCACGCAGACGCCTTTGCTCATCATGGTGGGACGCATGGACGAAGGCATGTCCCACCTGATCTTGCTTGCCGTGCCCCTCTTCGTTTTTCTTGGACTGTTGATCGAGATGACCGGGATGGCGCGCGCGATGGTTGCGTTCCTCGCCAGCCTATTGGGGCATGTTCGCGGCGGCCTGTCGTACGTGCTGGTGGGCGCGATGTACCTGGTCTCGGGCATTTCCGGCTCGAAAGCCGCGGACATGGCGGCCATCGCTCCGGCTCTTTTTCCCGAGATGCAACGGCGCGGTGAACAGCCCGGCGAGCTGGTCGCGCTGCTTGCCGCTACCGGCGCCCAGACCGAGACCATCCCGCCAAGCCTTGTGCTCATCACGATCGGATCGGTCACCGGCGTGTCGATTTCGGCGCTGTTTACCGGAGGCATGCTTCCGGCCTTGGTCACCGGCCTCATCCTGTGCGTGGTGGTGTGGATGCGCCATCGCCATGAAGACCTGAGCCAGGTCAGGCGTGCACCGCTGCGGGAGATCGGCCGCCTGTTTGCCGTGGCGGTCCCGGCACTCGTGCTGCCGTTTGTCATCCGCGGAGCCGTGGTGGACGGTGTTGCAACGGCAACCGAGGTCTCGACGCTGGGCATTGTCTACGCGGTCTTTGCCGGCTTGCTGTTCTACCGCCAGTTCGATTGGCGTCGCGTCATGCCGATGCTCATCGACACGGCCAGCCTGTCGGGAGCCATCCTGCTCATCATCGGCACGGCCACGGCCATTGCCTGGGGCTTGACGCAGTCGGGGTTCTCGGGGGATCTGGCCGGCGCCATGGCAAGCATGCCGGGTGGGGCGAGCGCCTTTCTTGCGGTGTCGGTCGTGCTCTTCATCGCACTGGGATCCGTGCTTGAGGGCATTCCCGCGATGGTGCTGTTCGGGCCACTGCTGTTTCCGATTGCGCAGCAGCTCGGCCTCAACGAGGTGCACTACGCGATGGTGGCGGTTTTGGCAATGGGCCTTGGCTTGTTCACGCCGCCCATTGGAGTTGGCTACTACGCGGCGTGCGCAATCGGACGCGTGAATCCCGACGCCGGGATCCGTCCGATGCTGGGGTACATGGTGGCACTGCTCGTCGGGATCGTCATCGTCGCCGCAGTGCCATGGCTGTCGACGTGTCTTCTTGGATGAGACCCAGGCGCCGCAGTCACTGCCGCAGCGCGTGCCGCACGGCGGGGGCCGTATCGTGCCCCCTCACGCCCAGCCGGGTGGCATCCAGCTTTCCATCATCTTGAGGCGCGCCGCATCCAGCCGTTGCGACATCAGCGCGGCAAAGACCTTCATCAGCGCGTAGCCCAGGGCCGGATCCTTCTCGCATTCCTGCATGATCGCCTTGCCGTCAAACGCCACGAGCGACGCATCCGATTGCGCCTTGGCCTCGAAACTCCACCGATACGGTGGAATCAGCCACGACCAGCCGATCACGGCGTCCGCGCCTAGCGCCTGCACTTCCAGGGCTGGGCCGTTGATCGCCGGCACACCGATCTGCACGGCGCCCTCGCGCAGAACATAGAAGTTCCGTGCTGCGTCGCCCTGGCTGAAGAGCACCTCGCCGGGCGACAGATGCTGCTCCTTGGCATGCGCCACGAGCAGCGCCAATTGCTGCGCACTGAGCGCGGAGAGAATGGTGTGCGTTTGCAGGTACTTCGCGAGATTGGCAGCTTGCATGACGGACTTCCCGGTGGGCCGTGAATGCATTGCATTGCAGCGCGGCTGGGCGAAGCACGCCTTGTCCGAAGTCAAACAAACCGGGAAATGCGCGAGGCTGTCCCATGGTAGAACCGGCCAAAGCCGACTTGTTCCAAATCAAACAAAGTCGGGAAATGGCCGCTTGCACGGAAACGCTGGGGCGCCCGCGGATCTACACTGATTTCCACCCAAATCGCAGAAAAACGGGCCATGGACGCTGGAAGGCAAATGGGGTGCTCGGATGGCCGCATTGTGCACACTGGCCGGCAAGGTTCGCGTGATTTGGGCCGGCTTCAGGCGATGGCGCGGGTTTGGCGCTCGCCGTCGACGTTGTTCAGCACGCCCTGCAGGAGACCGCGTTGAAACCCACGGACACAGCCGATCCAGGCTACTTCCATAAAGTCGTTGATTGTCAGTGGGCCTGCCCGGCCCATACGCCGGTGCCGGAGTACATCCGCCTCATTGCGCAAGGCCGCAATACCGACGCCTATATGGTGAACTGGGTCTCCAACGTGTTCCCGGGCGTGCTCGGGCGCACCTGCGACCGGCCCTGCGAGCCCGCCTGCCGCCGCGGCCGTGTCGAACAGAACAATCGCGCCCAGCCCGAGCCCGTGGCCATCTGCCGCCTCAAGCGTGTTGCCGCCGACCACAAGGGCGAGGTCAGGAGCCGCATGCCCGCCATCGCGCCCAGGAACGGAAAGCGCGTCGCCTGCGTGGGCGCCGGACCGGCGTCTCTGACCGTGGCGCGTGACCTTGCGCCACTGGGCTACGAGGTGACGATCTTTGATGGGGAAGCCAAGGCCGGGGGGTTCATCCGCTCGCAGATTCCGCGCTTTCGCCTGCCCGAGGCCGTGATCGATGAGGAAACGGGCTATGTCCTGGACATGGGCGTGGAATTCAAGAGCGGACAGCGCGTGCAGTCCATGCGCGGCCTGCTCGACCAGGGCTATGACGCGATCTTCGTCGGCTGCGGCGCGCCCCGTGGACGCGATCTGGATCTTCCCGGGCGCCGCGAGGCGGCGGCCCACGTGCACATTGGCATCGACTGGCTGGCCTCGGTGTCGTTTGGCCATATCACGAGCAGCGCAAAGCGCGTGATCGTGCTGGGTGGTGGCAATACGGCCATGGATTGCTGCCGCTCGGCCCGACGGCTGGGCAGCACGGATGTGAAGGTGATCGTGCGCAGCGGCTTTGCGGAAATGAAGGCGTCGCCGTGGGAGAAGGAAGACGCGCTGCACGAAGGCATTCCGATCCTCAACTTCCATGTGCCGAAGGCGTTCGTGCACGAAAACGGCAAGCTCACCGGCATGCGCTTTGATGTGGTCGAGGCCGTCTACGATGGCAACGGCAAGCGCACCCTGGTGTCCACGGGCGAGCCCGAGGTGTTTGTCGAGTGCGATGCCGTGCTGATCGCCGTGGGCCAGGAGAACGCCTTTCCGTGGATCGAGAGAGATGTGGGCATTGCGTTCGACAAATGGGGCTTGCCCGTGCTGCAGGGCAGCACGTTTCAGTCCACGCTCGCGCGTGTCTTTTTCGGAGGGGATGCGGCCTACGGCCCGAAAAACATCATCACGGCGGTGGCGCATGGCCACGAGGCGGCTGTTTCCATCGACCGCTTTGTGCACGCGCAGGACGTGCGCGTGCGCCCGACTCCGACCACCAACCTGATGTCCACCAAGATGGGGATCCATGAGTGGACGTACCACAATGACGTGTCGCCCGACACGCGCTTTCGGGTGCCCTGGGCCGACGCCGAGGTGGCGCTGGCGAGTATCCGGGTCGAAGTGGAAATGGGGTTCGACGCCGCCACGGCATTCAAGGAAGCCAGCCGTTGCCTGAACTGCGATGTGCAAACCGTCTTCAATCGCCAGGCCTGCATCGAGTGCGACGCTTGCGCCGATGTCTGTCCGATGGATTGCATCACGTTTACGCACAACGGGGAGGAGGCCGAGTTGCGCACGCGCTTGAAAGCGCCGGCCCGCAACCTGACCCAGGCGCTGTACGTGTCGGCGCCCCTGAAGACCGGGCGCGTCATGGTCAAGGACGAGGATGTCTGCCTGCACTGCGGACTGTGCGCCGAGCGCTGCCCCACGGGGGCCTGGGACATGCAGAAGTTTCAGCTCACCACCGTTCAGGCCGGCCCGTACAGCCGCGCCGCTCAATCCATTCCCAGCACGCTGGAGGTCGCATGAAACGGATCGAAGCGGTCAACGACTTCGTCATCAAGTTTGCCAACGTCAATGGCTCGGGGTCGGCCTCGGCCAATGAGCTGTTTGCCAAGGCGATCCTGCGCATGGGCGTGCCGGTGAGTCCACGCAATATCTTCCCCAGCAACATCCAGGGGATGCCGACCTGGTACGAAGCGCGCGTGTGCGAAAAGGGCTATCTCGGCCGGCGCGGCGGAGTGGACATGATGGTGGCCATGAACCCGCAAACCTGGGATGCGGACGTGGCCGAGGTTCAAAGCGGCGGCTACCTCTTTTATGACAGCACGCGGCCGGTGGCGGCGTCGGCGTTACGCACGGACATCGAGGTCATCGGCATTCCGCTGACCGAGATCTGCAACGCGGCCTATGCGGACCCGCGTCAGCGGCAGCTGTTCAAGAACATCATTTACGTGGGCGCACTGTCGGTGCTTCTGGATGTGGACGCCGCGGTCTTCGAAACGCTCTTTGCCGAACAGTACCGGGGCAAGGAGCTGCTGCTCGAATCGAACGTGCGGGCCCTGCACCTTGGGCGTGACTATGTCAAAAACCACCTCCAGGCGCCGCTCGGCATCCGGGTGCAGCGCGCCGACAAGGTGGGCAACCAGATTTTCACCGACGGCAATAGCGCAGCAGCCCTGGGCTGCGTCTACGGGGGGGCCACGGTTGCAGCCTGGTATCCGATCACGCCATCCTCGTCGGTGGCCGAATCCTTCCAGAAATTCTGCGACAAATTCCGTGTCGAACCCCAAAGCGGCAAGAACCGGGTGGCGATCGTCCAGGCCGAGGATGAGTTGGCATCCATCGGCGTGGTGGTTGGCGCGGGCTGGAACGGCGCGCGGGCCTTCACGGCCACATCCGGCCCAGGCATCTCGCTGATGACGGAGTTCATTGGGTTGGCGTACTTTGCCGAGATCCCGATCACGATCATCGATGTGCAGCGCGGCGGGCCGTCAACGGGCATGCCCACGCGCACCCAGCAATCCGATCTGCTCGCCTGTGCCTATGCGTCGCACGGCGACACCAAGCACGTCTTGCTGTTCCCGGAAGACCCGCATGAGTGTTTCGAGCATGCGGCGGCCGCGCTGGACCTTGCCGAGCGGCTGCAGACACCGATCTTCGTCATGAGTGACCTGGACATCGGGATGAACCAGCGCCTGTGCAAGCCGTTCGCATGGGACGACGCGCGCGCCTATGACCGGGGCAAGGTCATGACGGCGCAGGATCTCGAGGCCGGCAAGGACTTCGGCCGTTACAAGGATGTTGACGGGGACGGGATTCCCTGGCGTACGTTGCCCGGCACGCACCCCACACTTGGCAGCTATTTCACGCGAGGCACGACCCGCGATCCGTACGCCCGCTATTCGGAGCGAGGGTCGGACTACGTGTACAACATGGAGCGGCTGCTGAGGAAGTTCAAGACGGCGGCCGCGCTTGCGCCGCAGCCCGAACTGCGCCGCGCCGAGCGTCCAACGCGGCTTGGCGTACTGTACTTCGGCTCGACCAGTCCGGCCATGCGCGAAGCGCTCGATGTGCTGGCGCAGCAAGGCTACGAGCTCGATGCCATGCGGCTGCGCGCCTTCCCGTTTGCCGAGTCGGTAAGCCAATTCATGGCGGAACACGACAAGGTGTTCGTGGTCGAGCAAAATCGCGACGCCCAGATGCACACGCTGTTGGTCAACGAGCTGTCGATCGATCCGGCGCGTCTGGTGAAGGTGCTGCACTATGACGGCACGCCCATCACGGCGCGCTTCATCAGCGAAACGATTGCCCAGAACCTGACACCGGCGCAGACGGAAACCCCGCTGCAAAAGGAGGCGGCATGACTTACCTTGCGAAGCCGAAACTGCATCACCCAACCCTCACCACCAATGCGGTCGGGTACACGCGCCGCGACTACGAGGGCCGCGTGTCCACCCTGTGCGCCGGTTGCGGCCATGACTCGATCTCGGCAGCCATCGTGCAGGCCTGCTGGGAGCTCAATATCGAACCCCATCGGGTCGCCAAGCTCTCCGGTATCGGATGCAGTTCAAAGACTCCGGACTATTTTCTCGGCGCCTCGCACGGCTTCAACACCGTGCACGGGCGCATGCCCTCGGTGCTCACCGGCGCCAACCTTGCCAACCGTGATCTGCTGTACCTCGGGGTCTCCGGCGATGGCGATTCGGCCTCCATCGGCCTGGGCCAGTTTGCCAACGCCATGCGCCGAGGCGTGCGCATGGCTTACATCGTCGAGAACAACGGTGTTTATGGACTGACCAAGGGCCAGTTCTCCGCCACGGCCGATCGCGGCTCCAAGAGCAAGAAGGGGGCGGTCAACCGGGACAATCCCGTGGATCTGGTCGGTCTGGCCCTGCAACTGGGCGCCACGTTCGTCGCGCGCAGTTTCTCGGGCGACAAGGAGCAGCTTGTGCCCCTCATCAAGGGCGCCCTTGAGCATGGCGGCGCGGCATTCATCGACGTCATCAGCCCGTGCGTGACCTTCAACAACCATAGCGGCAGCACCAAGAGCTACGACTACGTGCGCTGGCACGACGAGGCCGTGAGCCGAATCGACTTTCTGCCGGCGCACAGCGAGATCACGGTGGACTATGCGGCTGGCTCGACGATCGACGTGCTGCAGCACGACGGCACCACGCTGCGCTTGAGCAAGCTGCATGCGGACTATGATCCAACCGATCGTTACGCCGCGCTGAGCTACATGCACGAGCGCCAGGCGCGCGGAGAGATTGTCACAGGCTTGCTGTATCTGGATCCGGTCGCGGTGGATCTGCACGTCTCGCTCAATACCAGCGACACGCCGCTCAATACGCTGCAGGCCGCTGAACTATGCCCCGGCGCGCAGGCGCTTGAGAAGATCAACGCATCGCTGCGCTGAAGGCGTCTTGCCCGGGTTCGGGTTGCTGCAGTAGGGTCGGGAGGTTGATCATGACTGAACGCACGGTTTTCCAATCGATGTCGCATCGCCACGTCATTAGCCTGGGCCCGCAGGCCAGCGTGTGGGATGCGGCCTGTGTCATGACCAAGGCCAATTGCGGCAGCGTCCTGGTCATTGACCCCTCGGGGCGCATGGTGGGCATCGTGACGGAGCGCGATTTGATGACGCGCGTGCTGGCCAAGGCCCTCAATCCGCAAACGACCAAGCTGTCGGAGGTCATGACCCATGATCCGCAGTGCGTCGGGCCCGACACGAAAGTCTCCGAAGCGGTGCTGATCATGATCGAGCGCGGCTTCCGGCACTTACCCGTCGTGGCACCCACGTCGAAGATCCTTGGGGTGTTCTCGGTGCGTGATGCGCTGCCGCGCGAGATCGGTGCTGCGATCAACCTGGCGGAGTTTCACGACCAGGTCAACGACGCGCTGGGCTGAGCACTTTCGCCAGCCCATCCCTGGTGCCCCGCCGGGCGCCGCGGGCCCAATCGGGCGCTCACCCCTGACCGCGCGCCAGCGCGGTGCGAGGTTTTCACGGCTGCAATCGGCGTGCAACGCACGGCCTGCTTGGCATCTTGCCGGCCCGCAGTTTGGCACGGCCGTGTGCGGACCGCCGGTTGCCGCCGTCCGCTGGGGGCGCCGTAGGGGTGTGGTCGAAGAAAACGGGCGAATGTGTGCATTTGTTCACCGCGTGGGGGGT
>JAGWOZ010000026.1 GCA_028870715.1 Betaproteobacteria bacterium
CCAGACCGGACAGATCAACTGGAAAAAGCAGCTCTTCGATCCGGGTGTCGGCTACGCATTCTCCTTGGCCCCACTGGCGGTGGATGGAAAGATCATGGTGGGAAGCGCAGGCGGCGAATATGGCGCGCGCGGGTTCATCGCGGCGCTTGACGCAAAGACAGGTGACACCGTCTGGAAAACCTATACCGTGCCTTCACCGGATGAAAAAAATGGCGATACCTGGCCAAAGGGCATGTACCTTCATGCCGGATCCCCAGCCTGGCTGACCGGCACCTACGACCCGGAGAGCAAGACGCTGTACTGGGGTGTTGGCAATCCAGGGCCCTGGCTCGCCGAATTGCGACCCGGGAAAAATCTGTACTCGGATTCGCTCTTGGCTCTCGACGCCAATAAAGGTGATATCAAATGGTATTTCCAGTACACACAGCATGATTCCTGGGATTATGACGGCGTCAACACTGCACTCAAGGCCAACATCAAATACGAAGGCAAAGATTATCACGCTCTAATTCACGCTGACCGCAACGGCTACTTCATTGCGATCGACCGCGACACGGGCAAACTCATCTATGCGAAGCCCTTTGTGAAGACCGAGTCCGTGACTGGCTACAACGCCCAGGGAGAATCGATCAATAATCCATCGAAATACCCGAAAATCGGCACAACGGTCAAAACCTGCCCGGAATTCCTAGGGGGCAAGAACTGGTGGTCGATGTCGTACGACCCCGAGACCCACATCGCCGTCGTCCCGACCCTTCATGCCTGCGGGACCTACAACGGGACCAAGGTGAGTTATATGCAGGGCTTGCCGTATCTGGGCGAAGGCTTTGGGATCGTGCCTGAGCCTGGCAGCAAAGGCTATGGCGAGGTCCAGGGCATTGACGTCAACACCGGCAAGAAGGTCTGGGGCCATTGGAGCAAGATGCCTTGGAACGGCGGCGTGACGACGACTGCGGGGGGCATCGCGTTCTCGGGTTCGCTCAAAGGGCACCTGTATGCCTTTGACACGAAAACGGGCAAAGTCCTTTGGAAGAGTCCGAAACTTGCCAGTGGCATCGTGGCCCAGCCGTCCGTCTACGAGGTCAACGGGAAGGAATATGTAGCCATTCTCGCCGGCTATGGTGGCGCCAACCCAATCTGGGGCGGCCCGATGGCGACCATGACCAAGGATGTACCCCGTGGCGGCACGCTTTACGTATTCAGTTTGAATGACTAAATGATTGCGGCCAATCATTGAAGAAACGAGGGCGCCATTGCTGGCGCCCTTCTTAACCAAGGTTTTAATCATGTTTAATGCATCGCATCACCGTCCCAAGCTGCCCATGATCCTCGCGATTTTTTGCGCAGGATGGTCGATAAGCAGTATCAATGCTCACGCCCATGAGGTCAAAGTATGCGCATTTCCCCAGAGCCCGACAAAGTCGATTGACGCCGAGGTGGCCCATGCCGTATTCAGACAAATGGCATTACCCTACACGACGGTTGACCTTCAGTCAGAATTAGGAAATCGTGCCACATCGGATGTCGAAGTGGCCAGTCTTCTGCAGAAGACCTGCGACGTTTTCATGGGCGTGCCGCTCTCGAAGCGTGACCAGCAGTTTAAGAGTGGCACGACTGTATCAGTCCCCTATCTTGACGCCAATTTCGTTAAATTCAGCATGGCCAAACGAGATCAGAGTCAACAGGGGCGCGGTGTTGTCGCAGTCGCATACAAAAGCCCTGCACAGTTTATCGCGGTCGAAGAGAAGGATACGAATTTCGATGTCGAAAACACGCCGGACGATGTCATCAAATCCGTCGTCGATGGAAAAACCCAATATGGCATCGCGTGGTACCCCAGTCTTGTCGCATATCAAAATGCGCACCCGGAAGTCCATTTCCACGCACAACGGACGCACACGAACATTTCGAATTGGAAGTTGAGCTTTGTCGCCAATGATCGAAATCGTGCTCTTGCATCCAGAATTGCCAATGCAATCCACACGTTGTCAACTTCAGGAACATTGAACGACATCACGGGACCCTGGGCCTATAAAAAATCAGGGTTTGAGTATCACGCACCCTTCCGTCCTGCGCTGACACCGGCTGTGTACTACCCGACTCGGAGCAACGATCCCGATGCCTACCGGGTGATCCGCGTATCCGACACAGCAGCATCCGGTCAGCAGGCCAACTTTTCGGCCGATCAGGTTGGGCCCGGAAAGACAGCCTACGCAGCCGAGTGCGCAATGTGCCACGGCGACCATCTGGAAGGCCGAACGGCACCAGCGCTGGCCGGGCAGGGCTTTGCACCGCGGACCAATTCCACGATGACGATTGGCGGGATTTACCAATACATGACGACCAATATGCCCGCAGAGAAGCCGGGCAAGCTCAAACCAGGGGAGTACGCAGACATCATGGCTTACTTGCTGCACGAAAACGGCTACGCGCCTTCAGGGAAAGCGCTCTCCCCTGAGACCGCAGGGGACGATCAACAGCAGTTCGACTCGTTTGTCAAATGACGGGGGGCGTCTGGTTTGTCCACGGCCGTTCCCTTCGCTTCGCGAAGTCGTGCATTGCCGCTGGCCTGCTTCAGGCTGGCCTGGTGCATGCGCAGCAGGTTGTGCATGGCGAGGCTGCGGCGCGGCCTGAGCCAGCTGGCAGCGCGGTGCAGTCGCTGGCGCCGGTGACGGTGCAGGGGGTGGCGTACGGGGCGGGGGCGGTGGCGCTGCCGTCGACGATCACGGTGCTGGGGCGACGCGCGCTGACGCAGGGTCAGGCGCAGGTCAATCTGAGCGAGAGCCTTGGGCAGGTGCCGGGGCTGATCGTGAACAACCGGCAGAACTACGCGCAGGACATGCAGGTGTCCATCCGTGGGTTCGGGGCGGACGCGCCGTTTGGGGTGCAGGGGGTGTACATGACGCTGGACGGCATCCCACTGACGATGCCCGACGGCCAGGGCCAGTCGCAGATCATGAACTTGCCCACGCTGGGCGGCATGAAGATCATCAAGGGGCCGTTTGCGGCGCTGTATGGGAACGCGGCAGGGGGCGTGATCCAGGCGTACACGCGCGACGCGCCGGATCCGCCGCAGGTGAGCGTGCGCAGCTGGGTTGGGGCGTGGGGCAGCCGCCAGAGCACGCTGGTGGGCGGGGGTAGGAGTGGGGGCGTCAGCGGCGTGGCCGGGCTGACGGATTTCCGCACCGATGGCTGGCGCCAGCACAGCGCGGCCACGCGCAGGCAGTTCAACGGCACCCTGAGCTGGAGCGCGCATGGCGACGACCGGTTCAGCCTGGTGTTCAACGCCCTGAACCAGGATGCGCAGGACCCTGGGGGGCTGACGCGCGCGCAACTGCAAGCGGACCCGCGGCAGGCGGATGCGTCCATGCTGCAGTATGACACCCGCAAGAGCGTGCGCAACCGCCAGGCCGGACTGGTGTGGGAGCACCGCGTGGATGCGCAGGACACGTTGCGGCTGAGCGCGTACGGCGGCACGCGGCACATCGTGCAGTACCTGCCGTTCAGCGGCAGCTTTGGTTTGTCCGCCGGCGGGGTGGTGGATCTGCAGGATCACTTCGGGGGCACGACGGCGGCGTTCACGCACGCCGGGGAGCTGCAGGCGCGCCCCTACACGGTGGCGGCCGGGCTGGACTATGCGCGCGAGAACGAATACCGCAAGGGTTACGTCAACGCGCTGGGCACGCAGGGGGCGCTGCGCAACGACCAGTACAACACGGTGGACAACCTGGCGCAGTACGTGCAGGCGCACTGGGCGCTGAGCACGCGGCTGTCGCTCAGCGGCGGGGTGCGGCACGATGCGGTGCGCTTTGATTCGACCAACGCCGCCGACGCCCCCTTCAGCCCCGGCACCGGGGGCGGCGCCGACTACAGCAGCACCGATCCGGTGGTGGGGCTGCTGTACAAGCTCAACCGCCACAGCAGCGTGTATGCCGATTACGGCCATGGGTTCGTCACCCCCACGTTCTACCAGCTGGCCTACCGGCCCGATGGGCGGCCGGGGCTGAACTTTGCGCTGCAGCCCATGCACCTGCACAACGCCGAGGTGGGGGTGCGCAGCACCCTGGGGGCGGTGCGGCTGGAGGCTTCGGTGTATGACATCACCACCGACAACCAGATCATCGTCAACAGCTCGGTCAAAGGGCGCACCACCTATGTCAACGCCGGCAGCACGCGGCGCGACGGGCTGGAGCTCAGCGCGGAGGCCGCGCTGGCTGCGCACCTCAGCGCGCGCCTGGCCTACAGCCTGATCCGCGTGCGCTTCACCGGCGGTCCGTACAACGGCAACACCCTGCCCGGGGTGCCGCGCCAGCAGCTGTACGCGGGGCTGAGCTGGCGTCCGCCGCTGCCCGGTGCGGCGCTGCAGGGCTTTTACACCACGCTGTCGGCGCTGGTGCGCAGCCAGGTGTTTGTCGACGCGCGCAACAGTGATGCGGCCCAGGGCTACGGGGTGCTGGACTGGGCGGCGGGGGTGCGGCAACGCCACGGGGCTTGGCGCCTGTCGGAATTCGTGCGGGTGGACAACGTGCTGGACCGCAACTATGTGGCCGCCGTGGTGATCGCCGACGCCAACGGGCGCTACTTCGAGGCTGCCCCGGGGCGCAACGCCATGGTGGGTGTGCAGCTCACGCGAGACTTCTGAGCCATGCGCGCCGCCAGGGTGCTGCGCTCCGTGCTGCCGCTGGGCGCCGCAGCCGTGCTGCACGCGCGCGCCCACGGCGCCGAGGTGCCGCCGGTGCCAGCCTCCTCGGCTGCGGCGGTCGTGCAACTGCCCACTGTGACCATTGGGGCGGGCAGCGGCACCGAGGGTTTTCGCAGCCCGCCGCAGCACGCCTACACGGTTGACGCCGACACCCTGGGGCGGCAGCCGGCCACCGCGCTGGCCGATGTGCTGGCCCAGCACCTGCCGGGGGTGGCGCTGACCCACGAGCAGGGCAACGCGCTGCAGCCCACGCTGCACTTCAATGGCTTCGCCGCCTCCCCGCTGCTGGGCACCCCCCAGGGGCTGTCGGTGTTCCAGGACGGGGTGCGGGTGAACGAGCCTTTCGGCGACGTGGTCAACTGGGACCTGATCCCCACCGAGGCGCTGCGCTCGATCCACCTGGTGCCCATCACGGATCCGGTGTTCGGCCTCAACACCCTGGGTGGCGCCGTGCTGCTGCGCACCCGGGACGGGCGCTCGGCGCCGGGGGGGGCGGTGGGCGTAGACTTCGGCAGCTTCGGGCGCACCACCGAGCACGCGCGCTACGGCAGCCATGCCGGCGCCTGGAGTGCGTTCTTTGCCGTGCGCAACCAGCATGACAGCGGCTTTGTGCCATACACCGCCAGCAGCAGCCGCAATCTGTTTGCCAAGCTCACGCGCCGCGACGCGGGCAACGACTTCGACCTCAGCTACACGTTCGCGCAAAGCCGGCTGGCCGGCTCGCAGACGCTGCCCCTGGAGTGGATGAACACCCCGACAGCGGTTTACACGGCGCCCGACCACATCGACAACCAGCTCAACTTCCTCAACCTGGGCGACACCCAGGTGCTGGGCGCGCACTGGCAGCTCGCGGCGCGGCTGAGCCTGCGCAACAGCGACCAAAGCGGCTTCAACAGCAATGTCAACGGCAACTATGACGGCAGCCCCCCCACGCTGGCCAACCCGGTGGCCACCAACGTGCAAAACGCCCTGCATCAGCAAAGCCGCGGCCTGAACCTGGCGCTGCATAACACCAGCCCCCTGGCCGGACGGCCCAACAGCGCCAGCCTGGGCCTGAGCGCGGAGGCGCAGCAGGTGCAGTACACCCAGCTCCAGCAGCCCGCCACCTTCAACGCGCAGCGCTACACGCTGGGCACCGGCGCCTTCGACCAGGCCCCATTGGACCTGGGGGTGCGCAACCACGACACCGGCCTGTACCTCAGCGACCGCCTGGCCGCCGCCCCCTGGCTGGACGTGGCCGCTGGCGCCCGCTACGAGCGCGCGCGCGTGGACCTGAGCGACCACCTCGGCGGCGCCCTCGGCGGCCACCACAGCTACAGCCGCCTCAACCCCAGCGTCGGCCTGGATCTGCACCCCACGCCCAAGGCCTCCTACTACCTGCGCTACGCCCAGGGCATGCGCGTGCCCATGGCCGTGGAGCTGACCTGCGCCAGCCCCGCCGCCCCCTGCACCCTGCCCAACGTGCTGGTGGCCGACCCCGAGCTGCAACCCGTCATCGCCCGCACCGCCCAGGCGGGCGCGGTCTGGCGCCTGGGCGCGCTGCGCGTGCACGCCGAGTACACCCACACCCGGCTGAGCAACGCCATCGAGTTCGTCAGCCTGGCCAACATGACCCAGGGCTACTTCACCAACATCCCCCAGGAGCTGCTGCGCACCCTCACCCTGGACCTCACCACCGGCTCCGAGCGCTGGCTGTGGTCCGCCTCCATCAGCCGCACACTGGCCACCTACGAGAGCGCCTTCCTGCAGCCCAGCCCCAGCAACTCCAGCGCCGACCCCAACGGCACCATCCAGATCCAGCCCGGCGACCGCCTGCCCAACATCCCCAAGTGGAGCCTCACCCTGCAAACCCAATTCCAGCCCAACGAGCGCCTGCTGCTGCACGCCACCGTGCTGGCCTATAGCGCGCGTTACGCCCAGGGCGACGAAAACAACCAAGACCGCCACGGCACCGTGCCCGGCTACGCCCTCGTCAACCTCGGCGCGCAGTACAACCTCGACCCCCACTGGCGCCTGGATCTGTCCGTCCACAACCTCTTCAACCGCGTCTACACCGACTTCGGCCAACTCGGCGTCAACGAGTTCACCGCCGCCAACCGCACCTTCAGCCCCGACCCGGCCTCCTGGCAAAACACGCAGTTCGTCGCCCCCGGCGCCCCCCGTGGCCTGTGGCTCGGCCTGCGCTACGCCTGGTCCTGATGCCTTCCCCCACCTCCCCTCACACCCTGGAGCCCCACCATGATTCAAGTCAGCGTGATGTACCCCAATCAGGACGATGCCCGCTTCGATATGGCCTACTACACCGAAATCCACATGCCCCTGGTGCGCAAACTCACCGGCCAGGCCTGTCGCGGCGTCGCCGTCCAGCGCGGCCTCTCCGGACCCCAGCCCCACTCCAAACCCACCTACATCGCGCTCGGCCACCTTTACTTCGACTCCGTCCCCGCCTTCGAGCAGGCCTTCGCCCCCCACGCCGCCCAGATCATGGCCGACATCCCCAACTTCACCAACCTCACCCCAGCCATCCAGATCAATGAGGTCGTCCTCGACTAAGCAGCCTTGCCGCGATCCCAGGAGGAACGCCATGAGCATCCGATGGGTGAACCAGCGCAGAATCGGTCACGCGGCAAGGCGCGCGCGCAATGTATGCCTGGCGCTGGCCATCTGCACGGCGCTGGGTTCGCGATTAGCCGCCGCGGGCGAAGCCGATGCCAGCACCTGGTTCTTCCATGCGCCCGTGCACGTTGACGACGTGCGTCAACTCAAACGCTCCGCCACAAAGGGGGAGGTAAGCGCCCAACTCGCGTACGCGAAGTATCTCTTTGACCATGGCGGCAAGCCACTTGCCATCTTCTGGCTCACCGAGGCCAACAACCAAGGCAATGAGCAAGCCGAATATTTGCTTGGGCTTCTTTACGCACAGGGCGATGGCGTGGCACAAGACCCTGATCAATCCCGGTATTTCCTTGGCAAGGCTGCCGACCAAAACTACGGGCCTGCCCAATACGCACTGGGAGAAATGCTGCTCAACGCCGAGTTCGACGATTCGGATCAACGGGGGAATCAAGACAAAGCGCTCAAGGCCAAGATTAGCCGGGGCGTATCGCTGTTGCAGCACTCGGCAACGGCTGGCTACGCCCCTGCTCAGTACCGCCTTGGGCTGATGTACTACAACGGCGAAGGTGTGGACACAGACCGGCGAGCAGCGCTCCGTGCATTTGTCCAGGCCGCGGATCAGGGCGTCGCGGCAGCCGCATTCATGGCGGCGCGTTGCTATGCGTCCGGTGCGGGCACGCGCAAAGATGCCGACGCCGCCAAACGTTACCTGCTGCAGACGATCAAGCTTGCCGGGAGCAACAGTCGTTATGGCCGGGATGCCCAAGCCATGATCTCCGAACTGCCTGACCGCCCGAGCCGATGACGATGTCACTGGATCTCTCGATGTGCGACCTCGGATGGCATTTGCGGCTCTCCCCCACGCCCTCGAACCAACATTCCAGACGGCTGACAGCCCCGCTCTTCTCGCACTGCGCGTGAACAACGACGTGGCCGTCTGGCGTCGCTCGCAACGCCAGCCACCTGCGCGTTCTCGCATTCGCCTATTGCGCCCGAAACTCTACCGCGTCACGACTTGCGGTTTGCCTCGTGCGCCTGCTTGCGAAGCGTCATCGCATACAAGGCGCTCCAGACCAGTGCGATGGCAAACTGCACGATGATTGCAAACTCCAGGTAGTGGCCAAGCGCGTCGGGCCGCAGACCAAAGCCCTTGGCGGCGAAAACCCCGGAGACCAACGCAGGCGCCAAGACAAAAAGGGCCATCCAGCCCACGTTGACAAGTTCGACAACACGCAGCAGTCGTTGAATTCCCACGATCAACCCTCCATCCACTGCGATTGAAACACCGAATGACCTCGGCATGCTCATTGCCGAGTAATCGCCTCAAGCTGCCGACTTCGGTTGCCGGCTTGAGCTCCTCACCGTCCCCGATGGACATCGCTTGCGTGGACTTGCACATCAGCGGCGACACCTGCTTTCGGCCAAGGCTTTTACGTCATGCGGATGCGCAATAGCGTCGGACGCACCAAGGAAGATGGGCGCTCATACGCAACGCGACCCCCATTTGCGGACGGTTGTCTTCATCAATTTGAAAAACCGGTCATATCTATCGAAACTATGCGTTTTGCGCGCCAAATTAAACATCATTAAATGCGCAGGAAATAATTTCTTAGGAGATACGACGCCGTCATGTTCGCTTTTCCGCTCCCCGTTTCAAACCCTCAACGCAATCGATTCCGATGAAAAACCTGTTCAAAATCTCAACGTTTGTTTTGTCTTGCGCCGCAACCCTGGCAATGGCATCGACGACCTTTGCGGCGCAAGCCGCGCCCGATGCAAATCCAATTCATGTTGATGTCCCCGTGGTTCTGAAACACGCGAACGTCGTGTTCAACATGGACCATTTGGCGTTCGCCGGCGATCTCCCGTTTGGCATGAATTACATGCATCTCCTGGCCGATCGCATGAAGAAAATGGGCACCACTGGAAAGATCATCGGGGTGTTCCACGGTCCCGCTGCCTACATGACGCTCAACGACAAGGCGTACGACGCCGCTCGGCACGTCAAAACTGGCAACCCCTACGCGCCTTTGATCGCCGGGCTGCAAAAACAAGGGGTGCAGATCGAGGAGTGCGCCGTATCCATGAAGGCGCACCACTGGGGCAACGCCAATCTTCTCCCCGGCGTGCTCGTCAATTCCGGAGCCGTCGGGCGCATCATCCAGCTCGTGCAGGAGGGTTATGTCCAGATCCAACCCTAAGGTGCTTGGCGCTCGCTGCCGATGCCCTTCAGTGCGCGCCCAAATGCGCACGCGCGTGGGTGTGACCGGTGCAGTTTGCCTTGACCCCTTGCGATGCGACAACAGGCCGTTTCGCGCCGCGTATCGCCCGAGGCGCGGCGCATCGGCAGCGCCGCGAGGCTCGAACAGTCGCCAGGTCGCCGCACCGGGGCTCGCGGCTGCTGTACCCCCGGGAGGGTTCGGAACATTTAACACACCACAGCGGCCGGCCGCCCACCGAACCACGATCCGGCTCCCACGCGGGCATGAGCAAGCTGGCCCGCCAGTGCCATTAGACTTTCAGCGGGAGAGTTTTCTTCCACCATTCAAAACAGAGGAGACACACATGACAAAGATAGGCTACATGGCTGGCATCATTGCCAGCGTCTGCACCACGGCGCTGTTTTGCGCGACCTCAGCGCATGCCCAGGTGTCGGACTTCAAGGGTGCACAGGCAACCAAGAACCACTATGGCGCCATCTTCCAGATCGACTCAGGAAGCCAAGGTGCGATCAAGAAGACGCTCAATAACATCGAGAACCTGATGGATGATCCGCGGCTGAAGGGAAAAGTCCAAATTGAGCTGATCGCCAACAGCAAGGGCTTCGCCGTGTACGTCAAGAACAACGGCTTCGAGAAAAAGCTCGAGAAACTGCAACAGGAAGGTGTGATTCTGGCCCAATGCTCGAATACGCTAAGGGAACTGCACATCGACCGCAAGGACCTCTATCCATTCATTAGCGTCGTGCCTTCGGGAATGGGGGAAATCACGCTGCGCGAATCGCAAGGCTGGGCCTACATCCACCCAACCCCGCCAAACCCAGGGCTGTAACGCAAGCAGAGCATGGCCTCCGAGAGGTCATGCTCCCAGAGCATTGCTTGCCGCACAATTCTGGCCGCCTGCGACTTCAAGTCCGGCGCCGATTCGGCGCATCAATCTCGGAGCCTATGCAAGGCGCTCCGGCCAGTCTGCGCCCCACGAGAAGGCGCTGAGTTGACGGCCCAGCGCCTTCTTGCCCGCTATCGATTTGCAATATACCTCGCGATTTCAAAGTCAAAGCGCAAATCGATATAAGACGGTGCAGTCCATTTCATTCTGATTCTGCTCTCTTAGTCGGCCGCCAGCAAAATGCCGGCAGCCTGTGCCGAGCGGCTATGGGCGCCCATTCCCTTCATTACTTCGAGAGCGTAAAAATGGCAATCGCGTCGCCATAAGGGTAGTTCAATTGAAAATTCCCACCCGCCGCAACTGCGATATATTCCTTCCCGTTCACTTCATAAGCGATCGGTGGCGCATTCACGCCAGCGCCGAGGTTGAAATTCCAGAGTTTCTCACCCGTCTTTGCATCGAATGCGTCAAAAGAGCCATTACCCTCCCCGGTGAAGGCAAGATTACCAGCCGTGACCAATGCGCCCCCGATCATCGGCTGCGCCAAATGCTGGTCCCAAACAATCTTTCCTGAATTGACATCAATTGCGGTAAACGTGCCATCCTGCAGGCCGCCCTTGACATTTTTGAACGTGCTGCCGAGTCTAATCTGACCTGGGATTGCCGGCGAATCCTTCTCGTTCGTGAAGGTCATCAGCTGATTCATGCCCAGGATGTAGACCATGTGGGTAAGCGGCGAATAAGCCGGTGGCGACCATTCAGAACCGCCATTTGCACCCGGAAGCATGTCCACCCCCTTATCGGTCGGTTGCGCGAACATATTCTTCTGCTGATCAAAAGCTTCGGATTTCCTGATCAGCTTGCCAGTATCGCGATTAACGATATAAAACCATGCCGTCTTGCCGGCTTCCCCCGCCGCCGGAACCATCTTACCGTTGTCCATGGTGTCAAACAGGACCACATTGCTGACGGCATCGTAGTCCCACACGTCATGCGGGACCTCCTGGTAATACCAGGCCAATTTTCCCGTCTTGATGTGAAGTGCGACGATGGAATCTGTGTACAGGTTGTTGCCCAAACGCCCTGAGCCGTTCAGGTCAGGATTGGGGTTGCCCGTCGCAAAGATCAGCAAGCCACGCTCCGGATCCACCGCAGGGGTCGTCCAGGTCATCCCTCCCCCGGTCTTCCACGAGTCACCTGACCAGGATGCGTGGTCACTGGTGCTGTGCCAGCGCCACAGCTCTTTTCCACTGTTGGCGTCGTAGGCCGCGACAAAGCCCGCGATCGGCCACTCACCGCCAGCGCTGCCGATAATCACCATGTTGTCATAGAACGTCGGCGCCATGGTTTCGGAATAGCCGGCCTGCGGATTGGCCACCTCGTCCTTCCAAACCTCTTGCCCCGTTTTTGCGTCCACAGCCACAAGGTGATCATCGATGGTCAGAAAAAACACCTTTCCATTGCCCGCTGTGGCTCCCCGATTAACTGGGCCACAGCAAATCTGGTTGAAGCCATCCGTGTACTCGTATTTCCAAAGCGTCTGGCCCGTCACCGCATTGAGGGCGATGAGCGCCTGCTTTTTGTTGACCATTGGGGTCGTCGCATACATCACGCCGTTCACCACCAGCGGCGTCGTCTCGAAACTGGCCGTGTAGCCGGTCTGCGCGATGGCAACCGGCACGAGACGCTTGACGGTTCGAGCGTTGATCTGGGTCAGCGGGGAATAGCGTTGATTGTCATACGCGCGACCGGAAAGCAGCCAATTGCCTTTATCCTTGCCGGCGTTGCCCAGCATCGATTGGGTGACGTTGACGTCCTGCTCAACGGCATTTGCGCCCTTGGTCACGACACCACCGGTCTCCGATCCAGATGCCTGCACGCCGGCGGCCTGCGCTGCCGCCATCCCCAACACATTACCCGCTGCTGCGACGCCCATCACGGCTGCAGACAAAGCAAGCGTTCGGGCTATTCTTGGAAAATCCACAAGCGATTTCATTGATGTCTCCTTATTTCATTTTAGTTTGCCAACCCTTTCATTTATAAACACACGTCAGATCTTTCTCAGTGGTTACTCTCCTCAAAAAGTCAGTCATCCTTTCCCGGATAAGGAAGCATTGGAATGCACGAGACGTTGGATTGATTAAGATCAGCACTTCCGCTCTTGTAGCCATTCGCATCGAGAATGTATGAAAAAATATCCTGATATTCGTCAGGCTTCAAGCTTCCTGGTGCCTGATATGGCATCTGCGACTGCATAAATGCCAGGAGCTGCGGCGCTGATATATGGGAGAATTTCAGATAGGACTCGAAATCGTGGCCGTAAAGAGCCGGGCCCGAGTTACCCTTCAGGTCTGCACTGTGACATTCCGCACAGTTATCAAGGTAAAGCTTTTTACCGGTCATTGCCTGCGGTTTGCTGAAGTATCCAGAAGGTTGCCCCACGCAGCCATTGTCGGCATTGCATGCAAACGGCAACCCAAGCGCCACGATTCCGATCGCCATCTTTCTGTACGCGATATGAATTCGATTCCATTTGATGCCCATTCCGATGCCACTCCATTTTTGCTATTGCTTCAATGATTCACAATACGGCGAAGCTCTCTGCACGGTGGCCGCTGCGTGACCACCAATGGCCACCAACCGAGAGCTCGTGCGAGCACGCTTGCGCGCGATGATCGGGCGTCATGCGGCATTTGGGATTCAACGTCGGGGTCACCCGCAGACTGTGAGCCAGCGCTGCGTGCCGCGTCGCACGCAGGATGCAGGAGGTGAAGTCGGCTATGGGGTATCGCGCCGCGCCCGCATTCAATCGCGTCTGGGCATGCGAACCGTTCAAGCGGCGCGTCGGCTTGGTGGCGGCCGGCATGAAATTGAATGGACCCATGGCCCCCAGGACTTCACTGGTTGCCTCGTCCGCGCGCGCCGCTTTCTTCGTGAGGCTACGGGCGCATGCAAATCCGCACGCCCAAGCGACTAAAAATTGGCCTGAAGGTGCAGCGTGCTGCATCGGCGCGGGGCTTGACCGCACACCCGCAATCCTGGCGTAGCCAGAAAGCCCCGCCACTGGAAGGAGCGTCGTCAGTGCTTCAGACATCGTGTGTCACCTCACGCGATCCGAATAATGGGTGATGCAGGCAGCAAATCGTCGGCCGCGCTCACCTCTTTGTCTATTTATAACTGAATATGATTCAAAGGCTAAGCCGGCGCGTTCCGTTTTTGTAACGAAACAATGCCGACATTCAGGAAAGAGGAAAGCGAGGTCCGGCCTGGGAATGGGATACAGGTGCCGGCCAAGCTTGCCGCAAACGCGCGATTGCCCGGTCCTGGACTCGTCGCCACACAAGAACCCGGGGGCAGCTTGCGGGTATGTGCGCGCGAGGATGGAACGCAGTGCCCTCGACAAGACTTCGCGCATCGCCTGGGCCGAGTCAGCCCGAAGACCTGGCGACAGGCACGCCCCGCAGGCGTGGCAGCCTGCGTTGCGGTCAAGGCATCGAGAGTGGGAAAGGGTTCGCCCAAAGATTGCGCCGTGGCCAGCCGAGACAGCGACCCGACTGCCCGGGCATCATGGGCGTGCGCCGTCGCGCACGCCCATCTAGGCGTTGCCGCGTGCAGGTTCAGCGTCCTGCGTCAGCGACTTCGCGAGCTCGACGCCATCTGGCGACGAACGTCGAGCTCACTGAGCGTTCACGGCAATCACACCGGCTCAGCTTGAAGTGGGCGCTGAACTGCCAGCAGGCGGCGCACTCAGGACCGTCCCCAGATTCGGGTCGAGGTAAAGCGGCGGAATATTGCCGGTGCCCGAGAAGTTGAACATGTCCATCAGGGACCCAGCAGTCGCATCGAACGATCCACCGCCAAGGCGTGTCCCGCCCAACCAGTTGTCTTCGATGAAGCGTGCAATCGACGCCTGCGAAATCGGCACATGGCTGACATAGTTGGGCTTTGCCCAAGGCGAGATCACCATGAAGGGGATCCGCGTGCCCGGACCGCAGCGGCCATTAACCGGCTGGCCAAGAACGCCCGTGGGCGCCGTGCCTTTCCCGCAGATTCCCGAACCGTTGAGCTGGTCAGCCTGGGAGTCAAACGAGGGTGTGGTCGGGTTGGCGTAGGCATGGTCGTACCAACCATCCGAATCATCCCAGGTCACAATGACGGCGGTATTCTTCCAATCAGGTTGCTGCTGCAGGAAGTTCACCACCTTGGTCACGAAGGCCTGCTCGTCCAAGGGGTCAGAGTAGCCAGCGTGACTGTCCTGAAAGGCTGGCGCCTTGAGGAAGCTGACGGACGGGTAGTTGCCCGATTTGACGGCCGCGAAGAAATCATTCAGACCATATTCATGGTTGGCCGGCTCCGGGGTTTTGCCATCAACTTCCACGCTATACCCGATCGCCGCCGTGCTGCTCGGGCGCGCGTGGGTGGGATTGGCGGTGCTCTTGTAGTACTGGAACCAGTTGTGGTGGGGGATGTAATCGGTCACGGTGGACGCCACCACGCTCGAATAGGTGCTGCGTTTGCACCCCGTCGAGCCATTGGTGTTGGTCGTGCCCAGGTTAAAGCCGCCCATGAAGCCACCCCAAGTGACGTTCTTGGCATTGAGCAGATCGCCGATGTTCTTCCCGCTCATCATGACCTGGTCGTTGGGGTTCGAACATTGGTCGTAGGCTGGGTCCACGTCGTTGATCATCGTGTACCCGCCTTGACCGTCGGCGATGTAGTACGAATAGGTGCTCGTCGTGAAGGGCGACTTGGTTGTGGCGACGATTTGCATTCCATTGGTCTGACCCGAGACCGCCTCCAGCGCGCCGGGCGTTGAAGGCCCATAGGTGTCCGTGTACGCGCTGTCATTCATGGCGAAGTGCTGGGCGTAGTTCCACAGGGCTGTGACGGTGTTGCCGTCGTAATAGCCCATGACCTGGCCCGTGGTTCCGAACGCTCCGACCCCGCCAGTCGTGCCTTTGCCGGTGTACAGCGGGAAGAGATCCGCGGCGCCCTTGTCGTAGGCCTGCTGTTCGGCGGTATACGCGTGGTTCTGGTCGGCGGTCGCGGCCTGGGTGCGGTCAAGCCGGAATGGATTGACTGCGCCCGCGCCGTTCAATGTGTTCGCGGCGTTCGGGTTGGCCGTGAGAAGGCTGCCGCTTAGGCCGTTGACTGCAGGGGTCCCTGCGGCTGCCGTGAAGACGGGCTCACCCGTTGGGTTGGCCGCGTTCGGGTAGGTTCCGAAATAGTGGTCAAACGAGACGTTCTCGTTGTAGATGACCACGACGTGCTTGATTTGCGTAGCAGTGGCCAACGCATCTTGCACCGAGACGGCGGCGCTGGTCGGCGCCGCCGTCGTTGCTGTGGTGGTTGATGATCCCCCGCCGCACGCGGCGAGGCCTAACGCGGCGCAGGCGACTGCGGCGCTCAACATGGTTTGACGAATCACTGAACAACTCCCTGTTTGACGCAAGAGGTACGTCATGCACCTTCTTTTGCAGGAAGCAGCCTAGGCGAGCTCCATGAAACATTTATGAACACTCAGCAGACCATTGCCCCTCCCGCTGCGGCGGCGGGCTCCGCACCCCGGCATACGGGGCTCGGAGCCCATCAGGGACCGGGACGCATGGACACCTGGCTTCGCAAGCGATGGAGGAGTCCGGGTTGCACGCCTCAGAACTCCCGCTCGACCATCACCCACGTCGACCAATGGGCGTGCGAATCGCCCTGCTGAAAAGCGGCTTGCTCCCCCACGGCAAGCAGCCAGGGCGACGCGTGGTATGCAATCTGCGGCATGGCATAGCCCTCCAGGCCGCTTTGCCCATCGCTCCGAATCAGCTGCCGATCCAGCTCAACCTCCATCTGGGCTGCGTAAACGGTCCCCATCGCCTTGCCCAGACTCGTGTTGACGAACCACCCGCTCGCCACGCCCGAGCCCACGCGCTGCACATACCCGGCCTCGCCTTGCATGAACCAGGGATACCAGAGCTGTGCCCACATCGCCTGCGCCGCCACGGCGTTGCCTTCGCCTGGCAAGACGTCTGGACGCGGATCGGCCCAGTACTGCCCCTCCACTTCCACGGTTAACAGTGCCGCCTTGCCCTGGCCCATATTGCACGTGTGCACGACCGCGAACTTGAGTCCTGCCGCCATGGGACCCAGGGCACCGCTGCCACCGCCCAACGGATCGTTTGCTGTGTAAGGCGGCAGATCCAGCTCCACACCCAGGCGATCGCTCAATCGGGCCTCAATCTCGGGAGCGACGGTCAGTGCACCTGGCCCGCTGTTGCCGAACTGGGTGAACAGATACCCGGCGTTCTCGACCCAAGGCTCTTCAATGCCGATGGCCTTCGTCACGTAGTCGTCAACGTCACAGCTCCATTCCTGCGCTGAGGCTTGTTGTGGCAAGGCAAGCTCCAAGATGAGGGACGCCGCCGCGCCAATGATGCGGGATCGCAAAATGGAAACCTCCTAATTTCGTATTAGGAATCATTCTTATTTCTTTTTGTCATTCTGTCAACGACGCCTTTGTCGGAGTGCATTTGCCATCACGGTTGAGCCCGCAGCATCACCGGCGTGCAGATATCTGCACGCCGGTGCAGTGCGCGCTGATGCACACCGGCCCTTGCGGGCGTTACGGTTGGCTCAGGACGCCGCGGGTTGAAGCGGGGTTTGCCAGCAGCGGCCAGGTCGCCCCACCGAGCACGCCAATTCATGGGCACGGCGAGCACCCATCACGCTCCCATCTCAAGCGTGCCGCACACCACTTTCAGCGGCCGTAGCGCGCCACCAAGCTTGCCCGATCCAGCGCACTTGCGTTGATCAAAAGGTTCGCGGCGGCCGCACTGGCGCTCGGGGCCAGTTCAATTTTCGCGACTTTCAGCGCGTAGACGGTGAACACGTACCGATGGGGCTTGTCGCCCACTGGGGGGCACGCTCCGCCATAGGCGGAATCGCCAAAGCTCGTGCGTACCTGTGTGGCACCGGCGGGCAGGTGTGCTCCGGAACGATTGCCAGCGTCCTCGCTCAACGCATGAATGGTTGGCGGAATGTTGATCACAACCCAGTGCCACCATCCTTGTCCAGCGCGTGCGTCCGGATCGAACAGCGTCACCGCAAAACTCTTCGTGTTGGCTGGAGCGCCGCTCCAAGAAAGCCCGGGCGACATGTTGCCGCCTACGCAGCCGTGACCGCTGTATTCTTGCTCTGCTGCAAGCCAGCCACCGGCCTTGACGGACGAGCTGCTCAGCGTCAACGCCTGCGCCATTGGCGAGCCGCAGGCCAACAGGAGGCTCGCCACGACCCCGACGCTGACTGATTGCATTGACATGATGCCTCCCGCCGCGAACGTCCATTGCATCGACAACTTGAGGCCGACCCCAGACTGGTGCCGTACCGCTCCCACGAATCCTAGGTCCGGCAAACGCATCAAGCAATGCGCTCGTGACAGAGGCCCACAGCATCATCGCTGCCTCGCCGCCACAGTCTTGCCGCCGGCGCGCCGTCATGCCTCACGGGCATGGCATCCCATAGCTTGGAGCAACCAAAGCGCAGACCACAAGCGAGTGAGCGCGCAATACAGCGCAGGAGGCGCGTCGCACGGCCGCACGATAGGGGTCGATCCTCCAGAATCGCATCCTGTGTCCATGAGCATTACCCAACTCGCCATTCGGCGTTCAGCCGCGCCAGGCCGCGTGAATCTCTGCGATCAATTCGGCTCGGCGCCCAGCATAGCGCGGCGAGAAATGAACCGGCACGATGGCTTTGGCACCAAGGCGCCGCGCAATTTCGCCGGCTTGCCGCCCGGTCAGGTGGTTCTTCCGTTCGGCATGGCTTTTGTCCTTTTCCAGAAAAACGCCTTCAATGTAGAGGAGGTCAATGCCCTGCATCAACTGCGAAAGGACGTCGACATTCGACTCGGTGTAGCGCAGGTCGGTCACGTAGCCAATGCGCTGCCCAGGTGTGATGTCAAGCACCACGTCCCGCAACTCGCCCACAGCTCGCATGCTTGTGTGCTCACCATTTTTGTCACGCCACCTGACCTCGATCGGCTGCCCATCTGGCGCGCCACTCAAGACCGCACGCTTCATCTCCCTCAACCAAGGACCCACTCCCAACGCCAGCGCCGCAATGCGGTCCTTGTCAACGTTCAGGTGCGCTTTCTCCTCAAGCGCAAAGGCAAGGCAGGCAATGCCATGATCAACAAAGCGACCGCGAACGCAGATTGTGGCCTCCTCAAGCAGGACATCATCGTCACGCTCCAATGGCGGCAAGCGCTCGGGCACAAATCCCATGCGACTCGAGAAACGGGCACGCTCGACCCACCCCTCCAACCCCATTTCGTAAACGTCGATGACCAACGCGGTCGCGTATCGGTCCACCACGTTCCACGTGTAAGCCCGCAGCTTGTGCTCGACCTGCGCGATGAAACAAGGGCCTCCAAACAGCGTCAGGGAGGATTTGCGGCCGAGTATGACACGCAGAAGGTGATCGAATCCGGAAAAGTGGTCCATATGCGCATGCGTGACGAACACGTGGCTCAACCGCATCAATTTACGCGGGGCAAGCGCGGTGATGTCGCCAAGATCGAAAAGCAGCGCACGCCGCTCGTCGCGAACATCGACGTACAGCACTGGATCGCCGAAAGTGTCATTGACGAGACGAGGCTCAAAGAGATATCGCATTCGCTTGCCCGTTACGGATGAAGACGCTATTCGCGACGCACCCCGGCGATCGTATGCCCTGGCCTCAAGTCTTGAACACGATCCTCGCGCATTCCCCGAAAGAAACGACTGAATTGCGCGGTCTCCGCGCGCATCATTGGCTTGGGGGCTGGCCGAGCATCGCACCGACACGCAAACTCGAATGCAGCTGGCGCGTCAGCGATGGGCTCCATCGCCTGAAGACGCTCGGCAGCCGCTGACGGCACATTGGACGGTGCCAGCAGGCACAATGTCGCGATGCTGCCCCGTTATGTTTTGCTCGACCTGGAAACCACCGGGATCGACCCCATCCATGATCGCATCACGGAAGTTGCGGCCATCCGGGTGGACGATGGTGCGGTGACAAGGCGCTGGGAGTCCCTGGTGAACCCGGGGCAGCCGATTTCCCCCTTCATCCAGAAGCTCACAGGCATCACGAATGCGATGGTGGGTCACGCACCTGATTTTCAGCAGGTTCTGCCTGATCTGCTCGCTTTGCTCGACGGCGCTGTCCTGGTCGCGCACAACGTGCGCTTTGACCATGGTTTTCTCAAGCAGGCAATCGCTCGCACAGGGACCACGCTGCGCGTCGACACCCTGTGCACCGTGAGGCTATCCCGGCGCTTGTACCCCCGTGCGACCGGCCACGGGCTTGACGCCATCATGCGCCGCCACGGCTTGTCCACCAAGGCTCGGCATCGGGCCATGGGGGATGTGGAACTTCTGCACGAGTGGCTGCGCGTCGCGCAGGACGATCTGGGCGCGCAAACGTTACAAACCGCTGCGCAAGCGCTGCTACGCAGCACCTCCCGCGAACCTTAGCAACGCCTGGCGTCACGGCTGTCTGGTCCCAATGGCTCAGTCGCCACGTCCATGGGCAAAAAGGCAGCCGCTGTGGCATCTTCCCCATTCTTCCACCGCCAGGCAGGTGGCGAGCCACAGCATTCAACTGGCGTCCGACGGCGAGCCCACTGGCGCGCGCACGCTGCTGGGGCTCGTGCATCCCCATGCTCGACGCCAAGCTCCGGCCAACCGGCATCTCGAGCTGGAAATCTAGGGTTGCAACTTATCGATGTCGATCGCGACCTGGTGGCTTCGGCTTGTATCCAAGCTTGCGCTGCCAATCAGGTCCCCAGGCTGTGGCGTTGCATCCCCGCTTGCCGAAACCCGGGCCTCCACGCGCAGGTCCCTGACCCCAGAAAGCGGATGCCCCGGGTCAAGCGAATTGGCGTCGCTCAGCGCGACGACGGTAGGCAACTGGTCGACGCTACTGCGAACCGCTGCCAGCGGCATGGGATTGCCTGGCGCACGGGCAAACACGAAGACCGTGCGCCCGCGCGCTGCCGCCCGGAATCGCGGTGCAATCGACACCGCGATCTTCAGCGCATCGCCTGAGGCGCCACGTGCCGCCCCGGTCGCCTTCAGTCCAAGAGCGGCGCGGTCCTGCTCGACCAGGTTGTGCACGAATCCGTAGTCCTCCGAGTCCGGCGCGACTTCGCTCTGGGCACGTTCCAGCAGCGGCAGCGCAGCGGCCGGCTCGCCGCGCCTGGAGGCTGCGTATCCGGCCAGCATCAGCGCCAAAAGATTGTTCGGTTCAAGCTTGAGCGCACGCAGCGCAAGCTGCTCCGGCCGCCCAACCGGATCGCCGTTGGTCGTCATCGACAGCGCATCGGCATACTCAGCCAGCCACGTTGCATTGCCATTCAGGCTCGGTCCGATCCGGCCGAACGCCGCGACTGCGTCGCGATAGCGACCGAGTACGGAATAGGAACGTCCGAGCATTGCCCAGCCGGCGGGGTCGTCAGGATGCTGCGCCAGCTTCGCTGCCAATGAATTGACCATCCCCTGGACTTGGGGCGGGGCACTGCCGGTGCTTGGAACCTGGGCAGCCGTGGCCTCGCCGACGGCCTGCGCGCCCCCGACCAGCGCGCCGGGCGTGCCCATCAGCACATAAAGCAACCCGGCGCAGATCGGCAGCATCAGGGCGACGGTAATTGCGGTTGGCAGCGCGTAGGCCGCTTTCGCACCCGGCGCTGCCGGCGATGCCTCCTCCAGCACGCGCCGCGTCAATTCGTCGCGGGCACGGGCGAATTCCGCAGCATCGATGGTGCCCTTTGCATGCTCCATCTCCAACGCGCCAAGCTCGGCCTGGAGCAATCGGGCATTCAGGCGTCCTCGGTCAACCCCCCCAACGAATCGCGGAGCAAATATCAGGGGTCGCGTGATCAAGCCGATCACCACAAGTGTCAGGGCCGCAGCAGCGGCGACAAAGGCAATCATTGCAGTTCCTTCACGCCGGCGTCGGCCAGCAGTTGCCTCGCGCGTTCAATTTGCGCGACATCCAGCGGCACGTCCTGTTGGGTGCTGCGCCGACGCACATACACCAACAAGAACCCTAACCCCATCACCAGCAGCACGAATGGTCCGACCCATAGGACAGCGGTTTCGGCGTCGAATGGCGGGCGATAACGCACGTAGTTGCCATAGCGCTGGACCAAATAGTCCTCGATCTGCTGATTGCTCTGCCCCTTCTCCATCATCGTGCGGATCTCGTTGCGAAGGTCGCGCGCCAGATCCGCCTGCGACGCGGCCAGCGATTCGTCCTGGCACACCAAGCAGCGCAGGTTTCGGGTCAGCGCCAGCATGCGTTGCTCAACGGCCTCGTTGCGCGCCAGCGGCTGGGCCTCGCCGGCCCAGACTTGCCCCACACACGTGATCACCAGCAACAGCGCGAATAGCGATTTCATGACGAAAGCCTCTTGATCAATGGCAGCAACTCCTCGGTCATCACGCGGGGCGTAATGGGGCCGATGTGCTTGTCCACGATGGTTCCATTGCGGTCAATCACATAGGTTTCCGGAACCCCATAGACCCCGTAGTTGATGCCGACATGCCCGTTGGCATCGACCGCCACCATCTCGTACGGATCCCCGAACTGGGCAAGCCACATGCGCGCATCGGGCGACGTGTCCTTGTAGTCAAGGCCAATCAACGGAACATGCAGCGAGCGCGCGTAGTCAACCAAAATCGGGTGTTCCTCACGGCAGGACACACACCACGACGCCCAGACGTTGAGCAGCCAGACCTTGCCCTTCATCTGCGACGAGGAAAACACCTGTCCGGGGCTGTTGAGTCGCGGGAGATTGAAGGCCGGCGCCGGCTTGCCAATGAGCGGCGACGGAATCTTGTGCGGGTCATGCGTGAGCCCTGCAGCCAGGAAGCCAAGCAGGATCGCAAAGAGCACGAAGGGGATCAGCCAGATGCGCTTCATGACGCCACCACACCCTTCAGCGACGCGGCGCGCCGCTGCAACAGGCGATAGCGGCGATCTGCCGCGGCCGTCACGCCGCCTACAGCCATCAACAGACCGCCCAACCAGATCCAGATCACGAATGGCTTGTAGTACACGCGAACCGCCCAAGCACCGTGATCCAGCGGCTCACCCAGTGAAACGTAGATGTCACGGAAAAGCCCCGTGTCGATCGCAGTGTCCGTCATCGGCATTGCCGAGCTGAAGTAATCCCGTTTTTCCGGATGCAGTACTGCGAAGACCTTGCCGTCGCGCGCCAGCGTCAGCTGGCCCTGAGACGCACGGTAATTTGGCCCTGGGACGATTTGCACGCCCTCGAAGCCCACGGTGTACCCGGCGATCTGGGTGGTGTCGCCCGGGGCCATGCGCAGGTCGCGCTCGATCTGGTAATTCTTCACCAGCGCAACGCCGACGATGGCTACTGCCAGACCCAGGTGAGCAAGCTGCATGCCCCAATAGGCCGCCGGCGGATTGCCGCTGCGCAGACGCTTGCGAATCTGCAGCAGCACTGCACTGCCCAGCCACACGGCGGTGAACGCCCCGATTGAGGCGCCCGTACTCCAGTGCCCCATCAGTGTGGGCACAATGATCGCCGCCAACGCTGCCAGAAGCGCTGGCCAACGCATCGCGAGCAGCAGGTCAGCCAGCGGGGAGCGCTTCCAGCGCGCCAAGGGCCCCACGGCAGCAAGAAGGAACAGCGGAATGACGATCGGCACAAACACGCTGTTGAAGTATGGTGGACCAACCGACAACTTGCCCAGCCCCAGTGCGTCCATCACCAAGGGGTAAAGGGTGCCCAGCAGCACGCAGGCGGTGGCCACAACCAGCAGGACGTTGTTACTCAGC
>JAGWOZ010000262.1 GCA_028870715.1 Betaproteobacteria bacterium
CTGGTGGATGCAAATGCGCGGCTTGCAGATAGGCGCTCACACTCTGTGCAGCCTCTCCCTCGTTGACCAGCACGATGCGCACGCCACGTGGATTTGCCGCAGCCTGCACGAGCATGGGCAATTCCCGTCTGCAGGGCGGGCACCACGTCGCCCAGAGATTGATCACGAGGGGCCGGCCCTGCAGGCTTCGCAGCGCCACGACCCCACCACCCAGCCGAGGCAGGCTGGTGGACGGCAACGGGAGGCTCGGGGGCTGGAACAGGCGCAGCACACCGAATGCCGCCAGCACCACGGCAGCACCAGCTGCGCTGCTCACGGGCAGACTGCGCCGCAGATGCGGCCTGCGCCAAGCCACGACTGCCACCGCGCACAGCCCCGCGGCCCAACCGGGCCACGAATCGAAGCCGCCGTCACGCACATCCAACATGGGCAGCAGGTCGGGGTAGTCGGCCCGGTGCCGCAGCACGAACGCCGTTCGCGCTGCCACGAGCGCGACCACCAGAAGCGGTAACAGCGCAGGCTCCGTGTTGCCCCGGCCGTGTCGCTGCGCCATGGCGGCAACGTACACCGCTACCGCGTACCCCAACACCAGCACAATCGGCCCCCACGGCAGCACCAAAGGCCCGAGACGCAGGGCGTCCATCGTTGCTTGCATGTGTCTCAGCGCCCCGCGTCGTGCCTTGGCTCGCCGATGATCTGGGTCCAGTCACGCTCACGCATATTGCGCGCGTTCCAGCGCATCACCAGCCACATATTTGCAACCACGAACGCACCAAACAGGCCGATGATCCACTGGATCGACAGGTCAAACTTGATGAGCAGCGCATACATCGACAGCATGGCCAGCACGCTCACGTTTTCGTTGAAATTCTGAACCGCTATGGAGTGCCCTGCGGAAAGCAACACATAGCCGCGGTGCTGCAACAGCGCGTTCATCGGCACCACGAAATATCCGGCCATGGCACCAATGGCCACCATGAATACCCCGGCCAGCAACAGGTACAGGGGCAGATGCACCTGGCCGATGGCAAGCTGCATGTCGGGGACCTCGTTGCGCGTGTACAGCGACAGCAGCATGCACAGGATGCCCATGCCCATGCCAACCGGCAATACGTTCAGGCTCCTTTTCAGCGGCACCCGGGTTGCGGCCCACATGGCGCCTGCCGCCACGCCGAATGCGACGGTGGCCTGCAGCGTCGCCGCCTTGCTCAGATCAAGGCCTAGCGCGTACTCGGCCCATTTGATGACGATGAATTGCAGCGTGGCACCAGCCCCCCAGAACAGCGTGGTGACGGCCATGGAGATCTGGCCAAGCTTGTCGGTCCACAGAACCTTCGTGCAGTGAAGAAATTCGATCAGTTGCTTGCCCGGATGGGCGGTCTGGTGCGGGTAGCGCGCGCCAGTGTCGGGAATCTTCAAATTGCACAGCGCAGCAATGACGTAGACGAACGCGATCACCGCCAGCGCGGCCTCCGCAACCGTCGCGATGCCCAGGTGCGACAGCAAGGGCAGCCCGAGCAAAAAGCCACCGGCGGCCTTGCTGACGAGAAAGCCGCCCAGGACGGTGCCCAGAATGATCGAGCCCACGGTGGTCCCCTCGATCCAGCCATTGGCCGCCACGAGCTGCTGCGGCGGCAGCAGCTCGGTGAGGATCCCGTACTTGGCGGGCGAGTAGGCGGCGGCCCCAAGCCCGACCACACCATAGGCCAGCAGCGGATGCACGCTCACGAGCATGAGCAGGAGTCCCCCAAGCTTGACGATGTTGGTGACGAACATCACCCGGCCCTTCTGGAGCGAATCCGCAAAGGCCCCGACGAAGGGCGCCAACAGCACATAGGAGACGGTGAAGAAGAATTTCAGGAGCGGCGTCATCCAGCTTGGCGCCTCAAGTTGCACCAGTAGCGCGATGGATGCGATGAGGAGCGCATTGTCGGCCAGCGACGAAAAAAATTGCGCGGCCATGATCCAGTAAAAGCCTCTCTTCATCGCTTTGTCGTTCCTCAGCGGCTGCGGTCCGGGCGGGTATCGGTGTGGAATATCGGAAGGCGCAACAAGCGCTCGGTCAGCACCCGGCCCCAGTTTGCCCAAGCCCGATGGACGCCTTGTGCTCGGGCTGCCGCGACACGCGCGCGTCCACCGGCTGCGGACGACTCGTGCCGCCAACGGGCTGCGGCTTTATAGCACAGGGCGAGGACGAGAATTTGCGGCGAACTACACTGCGCCATCACCTCGCAAAACCCATGCCGCGCCCCATCCGAGCCATCATTCACCAAAGCGCCCTCACCCATAACCTTGCGCGCGCGCGCCGCGCAGCGGCAGACGCGAAGGTGTGGGCCGTCGTCAAGGCCAACGCCTACGGCCACGGGGTCGACCGCGTATTTCCTGCGCTGCGCGCGGCAGACGGCTTCGCCTTGCTCGACCTGGCCGAGGCCGAAGCCTTGCGCGCGATGGGCTGGGGCGGCCCTATTCTGCTGCTTGAGGGCTGCTTCGGCCCGGATGACCTTCAACTCTGCGAGCGTCTGAATCTTTGGCATGTGGTGCACGACGTTGCCCAACTGAACTGGCTTGCCGCTCGCCGCAAACCCCGCGCCCACCGCGTGTTCCTCAAGATGAACACCGGCATGAACCGCCTGGGATTTGCCCCCGAGCAATACCGCTCTGCCTGGGAGCGCCTGCAGCAATGCCCAGCCGTCGGCGAGATCACCCACATGACTCACTTCGCCACCGCCGACGGCCCCCTGGGCACCGCCGACGCATTCGACCTGTTTCAACGCACCACCGCACTGTTGCCCGGAGAGCGCAGTCTGTGCAATTCCGCCGCGTTGCTGCGGCACGGTAACAACCAGGGCGGTGACCTCACGCAAGCACCCGCGATTCATCCAATCGCTGCCGCGCACGCAGGCGCAGCGCCGGCCACGCCGAGGCGTCAGCCGCGTCCGAGTCTGGCGCCACCGGCGGCGCTCGGTGGACATGCGCAGATACCGCGCAACACAGCGGCTGAGATCCTGGGCGATTGGGTGCGCCCCGGCATCATGCTGTACGGTGGCTCGCCCACGGGTCTGGCTCCGGGTGCGGAGCACTGGGATCTGCGCCCTGCGATGAGTCTGGTCACACGCATCATCGGCGTACAAAATATTCCGGCAGGCGCCAGCATCGGCTATGGGGCATCCTTTACGGCACCGCAACCGATGCGCATTGGGGTGGCCGCCGTCGGCTATGCCGATGGCTATCCGCGCCATGCCCCTACAGGCACGCCGATTGTCGTGGACGGGGTGCGCACCCGCGTTGTCGGACGCATCTCGATGGACATGGTCACGGTGGATCTGGACCCCGTGCGCGCGGCTGGGCGAGCCGCCGACGTGGGCAGTGCAGTGCTTTGCTGGGGCCACCACAACAGCGTGGAGCTGCCAATCGACGTCGTGGCCGAGGCCTGCGGCACGGTGGGCTACGAGCTGATGTGCGCACTCGCACAACGCGTGCCGGTGCAGGTGGAGTAATGGCTGCGGTCAAATCGGTGTTTGTCTGCAGCGACTGCGGTGGCCAATCGGCCAAATGGCTCGGCCGCTGCCCGCAGTGCGGCGCTTGGAATAGCCTGATCGAAACCGTGCCGACCGCCGCCCCACGCGCCGGTGTGCGCACGGGGGCACCGTCGGCGAGGCACGCAGCGCTTGCACCGGCCTCGACCGTGCAAAGCCTGCGCACGGTGCCTGCCAAAACCCAGCCGCACCTGCCCACAGGCATCGCCGAACTTGACCGCGTGCTTGGCGGCGGGCTGGTGGCCGGTAGCGTCGTGCTCATCGGTGGTGACCCCGGCATTGGCAAGTCCACGCTGCTTTTGCAGGTGCTGGCCCATTTGAGCACCCCGGGTGCCGCGGCGATGCAACATGCCTCGGCAAGCGCCCACGCGCCAGCCGTCGGGCCATCGCACGGGGCCGTGGGCCCGCGGGAAAAGGTGCTTTATGTCAGCGGCGAGGAGTCTGCCGCGCAGGTGGCGCTGCGCGCGCAGCGCCTGGGACTGAAGGACAATGACGTGCGGCTGATGGCGGAAATCCAGCTCGAACGCATCATTGACGCCTTGGGCGCCGAGCAGCCCGACGTATGCGTCATCGATTCCATCCAGACCGTCTACACGGAAATGCTCACCTCGGCGCCTGGCTCCGTGGCGCAGGTCCGGGAATGCGCAGCCCAACTCACACGGAT